>NZ_JXLC01000024.1:0-69091 GCF_001886225.1 Enterococcus silesiacus
TAGTAAAAGTAACGGAAGAAATGATGATGGAACAAGACGGAAAAAGAGTTGGCGGAGATAGCGATCATTGGATATATCTCACTAATTTGAAAGCTTATAATGAAGGATTTTTGTTAGGTGTGTATTTACACTTTCCATTTGATGAGGAAGACTTGGCACAAGCGTATCAAACGATTTGTGTGGGAAATGAGTTTGTGGATGAATTTGGTTATTCGTATGAAGAGTATTTTATTACTGATTATGATGTGCCATTTTCTGTAGGAGAGTATGATTTTCCTCAATCTTTAGCAGAAAGGTTTATTAAAGCAGTCTATAAATTTGATTTAAACAGAAAATAAACTGAACCCCAAAATTCAAAGTAATCATCTTGAATTCTGGGGTTCAGCTTTAAGAGTTGATCTAATCATGAGTGTGAATATATTATACATTATCATTTTTACGTACAAATCTATGATAAGCTATTTGCATATCAACTTAGAGGTGAACATAGTATGAGTAAAAAAAAGATTAATTTAGGAATATGGCTGTTTGTAAAGATCTAAATAATCCTCATATTCTTTCTTGTAAAGAGTATAAAAATTATTATGCAATTTTTTGAAAATCAACAGAGCTTCTTCTACTAATTCTTTTCCTGAAAAATTTTTTGTTTGAATTTTATTTATGCCTTGATGATATTTTAAAACTGTTAAACTGAAAAAGTCTGTACTATTCTTGATTTGATTTTCAGCAAGCTCAATAAAACGATAAGCTAGATCAGTTTCAGCTCTGGTGTGGAAAACATTTATTAAATTTAACAGAAAAAATACATAGTCTTTATTCGTTTCCTCAAATGCTTCAAACTTTAAGAATTTTTCTAAGATGTTGTTAGATAGTATTACCAAGATATCTGAATCAAAAAGATAGGCAAAATTTGTAAACATCTTTATTTCATATAATCCATAATTATCCACTTTGAAAAAATAGTTTATAAGTATGTCTATCTCTTGCTTCGTTAGTTGTAGATTATTTGTCATGGTTGAGATCAAAATAGAATGGTGTTGGTAATACACATCATCTGTTTTTTTAAATAACTCGATGCATTTTTCTTGGAGTTCTTGCAACTCTTCTTGTGTGTTTTGACCAGAATAATATAAGTTGATTGCAGTATCACCTACTAATTTTTTTGAATTATTTTTATAATCATTTGCGATAAATAAGAACTCGTCGAAGGTTACATTTAACCTTGAAAGAATTTTAATGCACTTATCAACAGAAAGATTGTTCTCATTTTTTTCAACCTTGTAATAGTGATTAACAGACATAATTCCTTTGACTAAATTTTGACGTGTGATATTTTTCCCAGTTCGTAGATTTTTTAGAGTAGTACCAATTTTCATTAATGTTCTCCTTATGTTAATTCATTTGGAAAGGGGGGTTGTATATGTATACTTGGATTGAGTTATTTGTGCATCATTTTATCAAAGTTTAAAAGTTGTCAGCCTTGTATTTTATGCAAGGCATTTTTTGTATAGTGAATCAAGATCACATTTTAACACCTGAGCTATAACTGGAAGATGAATAGCATTTAATGTGCTATCTCCATTTTCCAATTTGTAGTAAGAACTTGAATTTTGATACCCTAAATAACTAGCTAAATCAACTTGAGTTAAACCTAATTCCATCCTTCTTTCTCGTATAAAAGACAAATCAACTTCGTATCTTTCAATTTGTATACTGTAAATATTAATATTTTCCATTGTTGTCACTCCTTCTAAGTTAGTAGTTTCATTTTAGATGCTAAGTATTTAAAAGAGTGAAAACTCTTCAAAAATGATTAGTTTTTTTGTTTGATGCATACTGCAGCTAGTAGCAAAGTATCCCCTTCTTCTCTATTATATTTTATTATCCTTCTCTTAAAGCTGAATGTGTAATATATTCACTGCTGTTACTTTAAAAAAATTATACTTTTTTGATGCTGAACGAAAAATACGGATATAAATTCAGATAAAGACATGCTTATTTTTCGATTTTTATCAATTGGTTCGAAAAAAATATTGAATTGTCATGTTTTTGTGTAGTAAGATTATATGTATAGAATAATGGAGGTGTTTATTTGGAAAATGAAATTAAGATTAATATACCAGAGGCAAAAAAATACGCTCACAAACTAAACGAAAATCATCAACTATTATCTTTTGACGTTCCTTTAAGCCTAACCAGTGCTTATTCAGATTTAGGTTCTACTAGCCAGATGAAGCAGGTTGTGAGTCAATTGGAAGGTGTTATTTCAGATATGAAAGACGCTTTGTCTAAGGAATGTGTTTCTTTTACAAGCACAACAGAAGAATTCGAGACATTGGATCAAGTGTTGGGTAGGCTTTTAGGAATTGATAAATTTATTGCATCAACCGTAAATGATCCGTTAGCAAAAACTGAAAGTTCACTTTTAGATGGACTTAATCTTAAAGATCCAATGCAAGTGAAAAGTGCAGGGAGAAATTAATGGATAATTATAAATTCGATCAAGAAGTTTATCAAACTAAACAGCGAATTGAAAGACTTGAACAAGATCATGATGAATTAGCTAAAATACAAAGAAAAATCGAAAACGGTGCTATTATTATGGAAGAAATGACACCATTAAAACGAGAAATTGAATCTTTAATTTCAGATGGTTGGCATGGAAATGAAGCTAATCAGTTCATTGGAAATATGACAGAGGATTGGCGACATGAAGAACGGAATTTCTTTAAACAATACGAAGAATCTTCTGATTCAATTAAAAGGGAAAAGGCTAATATTCAGGAACAAATAACCGAAACAGAACGGGTTTTGAAAAAACTATACAGCAAGGAGAATAATGATGAAAGTTGACTCTGCCGAAATAAAATCAATCGCTGTTCTGTTTGGAAATAAAGTACCTGAAACTACTGGGCAACTGGAAAGTATAGCAAATGTTTTTAAAGAAATAATTATTGACCCAGAAATGGAAGGAAAAGCTTTAAAGACTGCTAAAAAGTATTATGAACAAGTGTATATTCCTGTCATTGAAAATTTATCTTGTGTAATTGAGGATGCAAATCAAGAGATGATTCGGTATCAGTTGGATTTCTCTGAGCAGGTAACAAGCAGTGTTGGCGAACAAATTGACACAGATCAGTTGGAGACCGCAGAAAATAGAATTGAGCAAGAGATACAGCGCTACATAGAAATAATTGATGAATTTAAGAAGGCACCACTAGCAGATATGCAACAAATGACTAATACAGTTAGAGGTGCTGAATCTAGAAAAAATGAATTGAAGGCTAAGAGAGAAAAAGTAGAATCATTTGAAGGTGCACATTCTAATCACTTTTCTAATATTATCACTGAAATACAACACATTCAAACAATGATTAATAGTTTTAAAAATGGTATTCCTTTCAATTCAGATGGTAGTGCTTATGTGCTGACTAGCGGTCAAAAAGCTAGTATGAACTATCTTTCAGAATGTACTGAACAACGAAAAGAGAAGGAAAATGAGTCAGCACCACCAGATATAGGTGATCGAGTTTGGATGGAAATTAATGAAGGTAGTTATAGAGAGTGGGTGCTAGTCGAAAAAGGTACTTATTATGCAACCCAAGCTGATTTAATAGTTACTAAAAAGTATAAGGAATGGGCGCTTAAATATGGTAAAGTAGAGGTAATGAAAGAATATAGCACAGCCGAATTTGATTACCATTTGGCAATCATTAATACTGGAATTGATCCAAATACAGGGTTTCCAGTAGAAGATTGGGAGAAATGGCGAAGTTGGGGATTTGTGTTAAGTACCGTTTCCACTGTTGCTATTAGTGTTTATGGCACTTATAAGATGTATAAAGGCGCTGTTACAGCCCCCTCTTCTTCTAAGAAAGCCAGTGGGTCTGAAGTTCCAAAACTCTCTACTTTAACTGAGGCAGAGCGATTAAGGTTAGCCAATCAATATAAGAAAAAATCTCCAATAAATATTCCAGAAGATGCAAATATAAAAGCTCAATCTAAAAATGGATATGAACAAATATCTTATAAGTGGAAAGAAAATGGAGAGACAATTGAAGTGCGTTGGCATACTAGAACACCAGGAGCACCAGAAGGACAAGGAAATACATTTGTTGTTGAGAAAACTATTCCAGGAACAGCCGATGGTCAACGACGTTCACAACAAATATTAGTAGGAAAAGATAAATGGGTTAGTAAAAATGATTGGCAAAAAGCGATAACAGATAGAAAAAATGGTGTTAGTACACCTGAACAAGATAAAATGTTAACAGAAGGTCACTGGAAAGAATAGAAAGGAATGTCATGTATGGATAATTATTATGAAGGATTTGAGGGAAACCCTGAAATTGATATTTATATTTTTTTAGAAAATGAAAAAGTGGGTATCAAAATGTGGGATGGATATTTTGATGAAATAATGAGAGCGATACAACCAGTAAATGGCGAGTGGAAGTCTTTAGCATATTATTATAATTTGTATGAAGGTTGGTATGATGAAAGCCCTTGGGAAATTCCTAATAATCAAGAAGCATTAAAACAATTTGAGTCAATTGATAAATTAACTTTAGGCAAAGTCTCTCAAGAGATATTGATAAAAATAATAGAATTATTAAAAAATAATTCAAGTAACAGTATTTTTATAGAATACACATAAAATAAAAAGGGCACTTTACTATCAGATTGGAGTCGGATAGTAAAGCCTTGATTAGTAAGCTGACAATCGCTAAATTAGAAGATTATGAAAATGATTCTATTAATTTTTATTTTAAGGACTTAGAAATTACCTCTATAACTTAAATAAAAATGAACTTGATTACAAGGATAGTAATCAAGTTAAAGGGAAACAAGATAAGCACATTAAGTAGATTCATAGTAGCTAGTGCTCCACTTGTTTTATTATTTTAAGAAAACACGTATGCATGCTTAAAATTTCAAATAGTGATTTTATGAGACTTATTAAATATAAGTCTAAAGAAAAGTAGTGAGGGATTAAGATTCCCCACTACTTTTTTGAGTATTTTTACAGAGTATCATCTAATACTCCCGTATTAAGATATGATTTACTAAATAAGTTGCCATCAGGTAGATTGGGTTCTAGGTTTCTGTAAATTGACATAATATGGCAATCAAAAATAAAAGTATAAAACATTTCATCAAAAATTGAAGAGAAAATAGCTTGATTAAGCATTGGATCATTCGTCCTTAATAGTATCACAGGAATTTTTTCATGCGTTTTAACCCATTCTGTCACTCTGTGGTTGCCATCAATTACTAAATACGTATGGAACCCTGATTTAAATGGAACCGCAAGAATAGGACTCTCGCTTAATGGAAAGATTGAATCTTCTGTTTTAGTCCATAAAAATTGTGCATTATCATCAGAAAAATCTGATACCTCATAACTATGAACTGTAGCTTGCGAATAATTAATTTCATTAGCTATCAATTCAGCGTTGAAATGAATTTTTATTTTTTGTCCGTCGTAGTTGATATCTTGATGAAATATTCTAAACGTTTCGACAATTTGGTAGTGTTGTGTATTGGTTAAAATTTGTTCAATTGAAAGACTCTCACATTCCTGTAATAACTTAATCCATGAGTCTAAATAAGTTTCAAGATTATGATCAAAGTGAAATATGTTTTCTTTTGCCTGATCTATGAGAGTCTTTTTTATTTTAGAATAATCAATTTTATATTCTTTTCCTTCTGTAAATGCATATGCCATATCCCTATCCTCCATTTTTTATTTTAGTGTAAATATTGAGTCAAAATTCGAGTGGCTAAACGTTAATTATGATGACTCTGAACCCAACGTTTACTAATTTCTTTTGAATCAAAATCCATACTGAACATTTTTCTGAACAATTCAAAGTTGAATGGATTTGAATTTATCCACTCTTGTACTTCCTTTGGCGCTATTGGCAACATGTGATATGTAATCAACGAAAGAGGAACTTCTTTTTTCTTCTGGTCAGCACACCAAACTATTACACTGGTTGGAACTAAATATTTTGAACCTTTTATTGTTACTGTGCTTTCATTAAAATGTTCCAATTAAATATTCCCTTTTCCCTTCTGGATAAAATCCTTCTCTGATCCTTATTGAGAGCAACTAGACATTAAATCCAATATATCTGTCGGAAACAATGGTAGGCATTCCTACATAAAGTCCCTTTGGTACACCATCAATAAAATTCATTATTTGATTAACTTTTATTATTTCTAATGAACTAACATTAAATAAAATAATATACTCTATTTTTTCCTTATAATTATATAACCACTCCAATAATTCTTTATCCGTATTCATTCTGTAGGAATCATAAACCTCAGAAATTTGATTACCTATGATCTCAGCTGTTTCCATTGCAAAAGTATCTGCGTACTCTATCAAAAAAATCCCGTGCTCTTTAATACCTTCATATTTTTCTAAACTATCAACATGTTTGTTCCAATTCTTTTTAATTGAATTTACGATATTTTCATGTGAGTGACCAGCATACGTCTTATTAGAAAAATGTTTGACAGTTTCACCTTTTTCTTTCTCATTAATTGCTTTGGAAAATTTGTCAAAATTCCCTTTCTCAAATCTAGTCATTTCAGCTTTATGTTTTGAACCTTTTCTATTTTCAGAAGAAGATGTAACAGCAAAATGTTCTATAAAACCTCCTTCAAATATGAAGTCTGGAAAAGCATTGCTGTTTTCGTTAGGTACAGCACTTCCCAACCATATTTTTAATTGTTCGTATTCATTATCAGACACACCAAAACACATTTCTTTTGTTAAAGAATTTCTGACAGCATTTAGACAGAGTTGTTCTATCTTATTTTGCTCATTTAAATTATCACTCATGACTAACACCTTTCTTTCTGGTCATTTTTTGTTTACAGATAATTTGATTATACATTAAAACTACGAATGAAAGATATTTATCTTCTTAAAAGATGAAAATATCTTCCATTAATGATTTTATTCGATATAATATGTTAAAGAAGGAGAGTGATTTATGAGTGCATATTATGAAGAGGTAAAAAAATTAATTTTAGCAAAATATGGTTTTTTTGGTTGGGGAGAGCGATTCTTCTACTATTTGGCTTGGTTCTTTTGTTTAGCCATTTTTTGGAATTTTTATAAGCTGACTACTAAAGATTTAATACTGGATTGGGGATCAGTTATTTTATTGTTTTTAGGCATCGGGTGCTTCGCTTATACAAAATGGCAAAAAAATAGAATGCTATACATTAGGAAAGAAGCATGTGGAAAAATGATATCTGACGGTCGTATTGTAGAGACCAGTGTAAACAGTCTAATCTCAGAAATTAAGTATTCCTTGAACAATATTCGTGTCTTCTCTCAATGGACAGTTGGTATTCTAACAACTTTGATTGTTTTGACTGCTACAATTTTCGGCAACACTTTTTTTAAAGTTATTGATTTTGTTATTAAGGCATTGACAGAGGAAGAAATGAAAGAATTGAACTCTTTAATGATGTCCTCCTTCAACTCTAGTCAGAAAGATATTGTTAGTTTGATATATGAAAATGCATTTGGCGTACTATTGCTTCTTGCGTTCCCTTTAATATTAACTTATTCACTTCAAGCTATGTACACTTTTAATAGAAGGCAGGTTCTTTCTATCCTTATTGACTGTAAATACCTTTTTGAATTAGATGAAAATAATCGTGATTCAAAATCTTCTGAAACTGAATAAAAACGTGTAGTGATAGAGATAAAATTCTATTGCTACTTTTTTTGTTCTAGTAATTTTGAACGAATGGTTTCATATTTTTGTTAAAAAGCTTATTTATATAGTGAGAAGTAAAATGATCTTTGAAAATTGAATATCAAATACTAAGTACGTTTTTTACACAAGAAGCCTGTGAGATTGAGTGCGCCATAATATAAGCGATAACCATTCAATTTCACATTAAATCAAAGTTAGGTTTAAGTGCCATGACTTGTGTGAATGATAATGATACTTCCCGTTAAGGCTCGCTCATACATGGAGGGAGAAGCTGAAATGCTTATGTGATTGTGAACTGCAATCAGCTTAGTATTAAAGAGAACTTTTGCACAAAAAAATCCCCGAAAAGCCAATAAAACCAACGTTTTTATGGTATAATTATAGGTAACTAAGTCATGATTGAGTAGTTAATCTATAGAGAGGAGGCTTATGCTTACACTAACAAAAAAAGACCTTATTGAGTTAGGGTATGGACCAACTCACTCAGCCAAAATCATTAAGGAAGCAAAAAACTTAATGATTGCTAAAGGACATACTTATTATCTATCAAGAAAGTTAGATAGAGTTCCCTGTGAGGCTGTTGAGAAAGTTTTGGGTATAAAGCTTAACAATCAAAATACCATGTCTAATATGCACTCTAGCGTAAATCGCAAGGAGTAGATATTATGACAAAAAATAAAAATGAAATAAAAAAAGCCAAAGATGGTACCTATTATTTTAGAGTTTTCTTGGGTAAGAACTCTTTGACTGGAAAAAGAATACAAAAATATCGTAGTGGCTTTAAAACTCAAAAAGAAGCGAAGGAAGCTCTTTCTGCATTAAGAGTTGAAAAAAGCTCGTTTCTTGAATCTTCTATTGATGAAGAAAAAGAATTGAAGATAATGTTTTCCGATTTTATCGAAGATATCTTCTTACCATACTACAAAACAAGGGTCAAACTTAGAACCTATGAAAACAGAGCCCAAACTATTAGAAAACATTTTCAATATTTCTATCATCTTGCTGTATCAGATATTGAGCCTTTACATGTTCAAGCTTGGCAAATTGAGCTATCTAAAAATTTAAGTCGTTCCTATATAAGGAATGTACAAGGAATATTCTCAGTGGCTATGGATAGAGCAGTGGTGTTGAATTTGACAGAAAAAAATCCTTCTAAAATTGTTGGTAATGTTAAAAAACAAAAAACTAAAGTTGAATTTTGGACAAAAGAAGAGTTTGAGAGAGTGATCTCATTCATATATACAGAAGACTATTATCAGCATTTTCTTTTTGTTTCTCTTTGGCTTTTGTTTATGACAGGAATGCGTTCTGGTGAAGCAACTGCATTGTATTGGAAGGATATTGATTTTGAGACAGGAACTTTAAACATTACTAAAACGTTGTTTTACAAGAATCAGCGTGAATACTACCCAGTAGAACCAAAAACTAGGGCAAGTATTCGTCAGATTGTTTTAGATGATGTCACACTAGAGTTTCTAAAGAAATGGAAGCAAGTACAAAAGGAAGTCATAACTACAGACTTTGTACTATCCTATAATGGAATTCCGACTCAAAAACATACTCTTGCTCGTGCAATCGAACGTTTTTCAAAGCTTGCAGGTGTTCATAGAATCAAACTTCATGCTTTACGACATTCTCATGCCTCTCTTTTAATTAGTATGGGAGAGAATGCGATCCTTATTAAGGATCGCTTAGGACATGAAGATATTGAAACGACTCTTGGAACTTACGGTCATTTGTATCCCAATAGTAACTTTGGAGTAGCCACTAGGTTAAGTGGTATAGTTAATTACCAACCAAGTCAAACGAATAATGACATGTCCCCATCAAATGGATTTACAGTTAAGTATAGAGAAAAAGTTGCAATGGAGTTGCAATGACAGCAACAAAAAAGCCTCAACCCCTTGGTATACAAGGGGTTGAGACTCGCCGGTAACTATTCCCACTCAACAGTAGCAGGTGGCTTACTCGTAATATCATAAACAATCCGATTCACATGATCCACTTCATTCACTATCCTCACAGAAATCTTCTGCAACACATCCCAAGGAATTCTCGCAAAATCAGCCGTCATTCCATCAATCGAAGTCACTGCACGAATGCCCACAGTATAATCATACGTACGACCATCACCCATAACACCCACACTACGGATGCCAGGTAACACAGTAAAGTACTGCCAAATATCACGATCTAAACCAGCATTGGCAATCTCTTCACGTAAAATCGCATCAGAATCACGCACGATTTCTAATTTTTCTTCAGTAATTTCACCAAGCACACGAATCCCTAAACCAGGACCAGGGAATGGTTGGCGCCAAACTAGTGCTTCGGGCATGCCTAATTCGATTCCTAAAGCACGAACTTCATCTTTAAATAAAGTATTCAACGGTTCAATCAATTCAAATTGCATATCTTCCGGCAATCCGCCCACGTTATGGTGAGATTTGATCGTTTGCGCTGTTTCAGTTCCACTTTCTACGATATCTGTATAAAGGGTACCTTGTGCTAGGAAGTCGATGCCATCAAGTTTTGTCGCTTCATCATCGAAAAGATAAACGAATTCATTCCCAATGATTTTACGTTTTTTCTCTGGATCAGAAACGCCAGCTAATTTATCTAAGAAACGTTCTTTCGCATCTACTTTAATAATGTTTAAGCCAAATTTTCCGCCTAAACTATCCATAACTTGTTCTGCTTCACCTTTGCGCAATAAACCATGATCTACAAAGATACAAGTCAATTGATCGCCGATGGCTTTTTGTAAAAGCACACCAACAACGCTTGAATCCACGCCGCCTGAAAGGCCAAGAAGGACTTTTTTATCGCCGACTTGTTCGCGGATTTTGTTGATTTCCATTTCGATGAAGTTGCCCATTGTCCAGTCGCCTTCGCAATGACAAATATCAAACGTAAAGTGACGTAATAAGTCGTTACCATATTCAGAATGACGTACTTCTGGATGGAATTGCACACCGTAAAGGTTGCGGTCTGTATTTTGAACTGCTGCAAACGGACAATCTGCACTAGTTGCCACCGTTTCAAAGCTATCAGGGATGGCAGCGACAAGGTCACCATGACTCATCCAAGCGATTTGTTTTTCAGGTGTTCCTTTAAAAATAGGTGAATCAGGAATCAAAAGTGATAGCTCTGACTTACCATATTCACGGTTGCCAGCAGGTTCAACTTTTCCACCTAAATTATGCATCATTAGTTGCATACCGTAACAAATCCCTAGAATTGGAATGCCTAATTCATAAATTTCAGGATCGATACTAAACGCATTTTCATCATAAACACTATTTGGGCCACCAGAGAAAATAATTCCCTTTGGTGCCATGGCACGGATTTCATCCGCTGTGATTCGGTGGCTCAATAACTCTGAGAACACGCCAAATTCACGAATACGTCGAGTAATCAATTGGTTATATTGACTACCAAAGTCTAAAACAATAATTTTTTCGACAGTTGTCAAATCGGCAACATTGGTCACATTTATTACCCCTATCCATTTAGATTTATCTAAAAAGAGGTTGTAAAAAAAGCGTTTAGGTTCGAGCAGAAAAGGAACAACACGCAAAGGTTGCGTCTTGTACTTTTCAACATCAAATCGCTAAGCTCTTTGTGTTTCAAAGCAAAGAACCTGCTTTTTTTACACCGTTTATGGAGAATTTTCCGTTAGGAAAATTCTGACCCCTTTAGAATCAAGTTAAGTGTTACATGTTTCTTTAGTATTTCCGCATAAATATCTCATCAATTATATGATTTTCAGTCTTATGAAGTATAATATCCGCTCTGCCTCGAGTTGGCAAGATATATTCCTCTAAGTTTTTCAAATTCACTGTTTTCCAAACTTCTTTAGCCATCGCAAAGGCATCTTCACGATTGCCGATCGCATATTGATAATAGTAATTATCTGGATCAAGAAAGGCCGTATCGAGTAAGGCGCCAAATCGTTCAAGGTACCATTTTTCGATCAGCTTCGGTTCTGCATCTACAAAGACCGAAAAGTCAAAGAAGTCGCTGACGTAAATTTGCTGATTGGCAGGCAATTGGAGTGTGTTGATTCCTTCAACGATCAGAATATCTGGTTGTTGGATCACTTCATATTCGCCTTCGATAATATCATATACACTATGAGAATAAAGTGGTGCTTTGATTTCTTCTTGGCTATTTTTGACTTGGTTTAAAAAGTCGATCAACTTTTCCATGTCATAGCTCTCTGGAAATCCTTTCCGATCCATAATGCCCTTTTTTTCCAATACTTTATTTGGATACAAAAAGCCGTCCGTCGTAATCAGTTGGACATTGCGGCGTTTAAAGGTTCTGGATAAAATCAGCTGCAGTAAACGAGCGGTGGTACTTTTTCCAACAGCTACACTACCAGCAATCCCGATGATGAAAGGCGGAACAGGTACATATTCATGCAAAAATAGCCCTTTGCTAACAGTTAAAGACTCAAATTCTTTCATATATAAATGAATCAGATGGGTCAGTGGCACGTAAATGTCCTGCACATCCTGCAATGAAATTTGATCATTGAAGCCTTTGATATCTTCTAATTCTTCTTCTGTCAGCGGCGCTTTGCCGTTATGATAGAAGCCCTGCCATTCCTTCCGTGAAATGGGGTAATAATTCATTTTATCGTCCATCGGTTCCTCCACCAAAGCCAACATTTATTTCTGTGCTTATTATAGCATCTTTCATAAAACAACAAAACCCTACTGAGTGGTTAAAGTAGAGTTTTATTGTGTATTCTTATTTATTCATAATCAAAGCACTTGTATCTTCAAAGTCATAGGCTGACAAGTCTAGTTTGATCGGTGTATTTGTTTTAGGATCATATTTGGTGAGTTGATCATCGAACATAAAATAGTAATAACCACTATCCTGAGTGAAAAATGGAGGATTTATATGTTTTTCTTGTTCCAACTTTTCGTATTCAGGGAAATGAATGAACGATTCTGATTGGTCTTTCAAGTTGTAAACGGACCATGTATAGCTTTTTACATAGAGCTCATAGTGACGAATGATTAGGTTTTCGTTTGGCTCGTCTACATATATTTCCATCGGATAAGGATAAGTCAAAGTGAGATACGCTTTATTTTTTGTTGCTAGGTCATATACAAGTACACGATTTGCTTCTCCTGGTTCACCAGTTGCACTCATGCCAGTATTGGCTTCTGTAATATAAAGTTTATTTTGAAAATGAACCATTCTCATGTATGCACTTGTTTCATCACCTAAATTTGTTTCTTCGATCACTTCAAATTCCTTTGTCATTTTCACTAACATATTTTTGCTTGATCCGTCATCAGGGTTAGTGTAGCCACATAAAACGTAGAGATACTCTCCTAGAGGGATCAATTGATTGGTTAGGATACTTTCTTTTTTGCGGAGTTCCTTTTTCAACTGTAGTTTCAAGTTCTTATCATATTTATAAAATTCTGTTCGATCACTAAAACAGGCGGTAGTATAAAAAAATTCCCCGTCTACATTTGAAGTATAGGCATCATTTCCTTCTGCTTTGACAAGATCAATGGCTAAGTCACGACCAATTTTTGCTAAGGAAACTTCAAGTTTGGGATTTTCAGAGGTTTTTGTGTAGTAATGATTATCCATTGTCCAAAAATTATTGCGCCAAAAATTTAGATTTCCATCTGTTCGTTTAAGTTGTTCCACTTTTTCTAGTTTATCGTCTTTTTCAAGAAAGGTTGTGATGTTTTTTGAATCAATAATAGCTAGATCGTACTCTTCTGTTTTTAGTGCAGTTGTCTTTTGGCATCCGCCAAGCGTAATTAAAAATAATAACGAGGCTAGGCCGAGTATTCTTCTTTTATTCATACATTTGTTTTCCTATCTTATTTTGTTTAACTTTATTGTATAATGGAAGAATTACTGTTTCAATATGATTATGACAATTAGTCAATTTTTAAGGATATTAGTTAAATTTAAATCCTATGATTGGATAGGAGGAGGGGCGGTTTTATTTTTACTGCTAAAATAATTCTTTGCCTCGGCAAAACAGCCTTTTCAATGGTATGATAAATAAAGAAAACAAGTTGAGAAAGGAAAATACCTAATGAAAAAAATTGTTTTATTTGGAGATAGTATCACAGCTGGATATGGCGAAGAAGCTATCACGCCGATTTTACAAAATCTGATCACAGAAGATCTGGCGGCTCAACATTATGAAGAAGTGATGATCGTAAATGCTGGGATGCCAGGAGATACCACGCAAGACGCAATGAAACGTTTAGAAAAAGAAGTCTTAGTAGAAAAAGCTGATATCGTAACGATCTTTTTTGGTGCCAATGATACGAATAGTGACAACCTAGTTCCTTTAGAAAAATACGCAGAAAATATCGAAACAATGATCACTAAAATCGGCAAAGAAAAAGTCGTGTTACTCACACCGCCATACGTAGATTGCGCTAGAAAACCAACACGTGCTGATGATCGGATTCGTGAATATGTCGAACGAGTAAAAGTGATTGGTGCTAAATATGAGATTCCTGTCATCGATTTATACAAAGCAATGGTGGTTTACCCTGGCACAGATGAATTTTTACAAGCAGACGGACTCCATTTTTCTAAAACAGGTTATGACTTACTCGCTGCCTTGATTGTTCGCGAAATAAAAGGTAGACTGGTGACAAAAGAAAATAGTTAGGAAGAAGAAAATGAATAATCATTATTATACAGAGAATCCGGATCTAGCTCATGATTTAGAGCAGTGGTCGTTTGAATTAAGAGGAAAGAAATTCCAGTTTTTAACAGATAGTGGTGTGTTTTCTCGTAATACAGTGGACTTTGGTTCCCGCGTGTTGATCGATGCTTTTGAGTGGGAAGAGTTGCCAGAAGGAAAGCTTCTTGATGTCGGCTGTGGCTATGGTCCAATTGGCTTAACGCTTGCAACACTTAGTGGTAGAACGGTGGAAATGATCGATGTTAATCAGCGTGCGGTGGCTTTAGCGCAAGAGAATGCGAAGAAAAACCATGTGGAAAATGTCGATATCCACACCTCAAATATCTACGCGGAGACTCATGAACAACAATATGCTGCAATCATCAGTAATCCACCGATCCGAGCGGGGAAAAGAGTAGTTCATGAAATTTTAAGTGAAGCACATCCCAGACTTTTAGTTGGTGGAACGTTGACCATCGTGATTCAGAAGAAACAAGGCGCACCGAGTGCTGAGAAAAAAATGGAAGCAGTCTTTGGAAATGTAGAAATTGTTACAAAAGATAAAGGTTATTATATTTTGAGAAGTATCAAAGAATAGAAAATGAATCTAAATTACAGCCGAGAAAAACTTGATTTGTTTTTCTCGGCTGTTTAATTATGTTTAATAACCTGTCAATACAGCAATAATGATGAAAATCCAACAAACAATGACTACAGGAACTGCCATTTTCCAGCCTTCTTTTAACCATTTACCATAAGGAACACGAGCCATTCCAGCCATGGCCATCGTTGAGCCTAATGTCGGGATGATCATATTTAAAACAGAGCCACCGACTTGGAAGGCTAAAACGGTAGCTTGTAAAGAAAGTCCAGCCATCACGCCTAATGGTGCAATAATCGGCATCATTGCCACAGATAAGCCACTACCAGAGGTGATAAAAATGTGGACAAAGCCAACCACGATTGAAATGAAAATTCCCGCTACGATCGGATTTAAACTAGACAATGGTCCAGATAATGATTGAATAATCGTATCCAAAATATTGCCGTTAGTCAAAATAATTTGAATTGCTCGGGCAATCCCAATTAAAAGTGCTGTACCTGCAACTGATGCACCACCTTCAACGAATCCGCTGATGATTTCTTTGACTGGCAAACGATAGATCAATCCGGCAATCACGCCGCCGACAAGGAAGATTCCACCGATTTCGTTTAAATACCACCCAAATTTTAATGAGCCAACAACAGTAAAGACAAACATCAAAACAAATGTAATCAAAACGCCAATTTGTCTTGGATTAAGTGAGTAAGAAGAAATTTCTTTTGATAAAGACAAGCCTTGTGTATCCACATCACTAACCGCACTTTTCTCGGGATTTTTCTTGACTTTATTCCCATAAATCGTGAACATGATCGCAATCACGCAAGTATTCACGAACCACATCGCCACACGTAAGCCCATTCCTGAGAAAATCGGTAATCCGATGATTGATTGTGGTGTACCAACAACAGCCGCATTGATCGGCGACATGGCAAAACCGATTCCGCTACCAGCTAAAACTAAAGCGAGTCCTAAAATTAAATCATAACCAAGACCTAGAGAAATGGAGACCGCAACCATCGTAAATGGAATCAACGCATCAGGTCCACTGACAAATCCTAGAATCGAAAATAGGAAGGTCAAAAGCCAAATAACGACAGAAGAGGGGACGTGTGCTTTTTGAATTTTTTGAATCATCACACCGATACCGCCTTCGATAGCACCTGTTTTATTAAAGACGACAAATGCACCAGCAGATAAAAAGACTAGAAAAATAATAGCAGATGATTCGCCCATTCCTTGAGAAATGGAGCCGAGTAGCAGTCCAAGTGTTACAGGCGTACTGTCGATTCGTTTATAGGTTCCAGGAACAACAACTGGGTTTGCGATGCCCTCCACTGTTTCACGATCAAATGAACCAGCAGGAATTAAAAACGTCATTAAGCATGCAATAAATAAAAAGCTGAGCAGTAAAACGTAGGGATTGGGAAATTTGAACTTAAATTTGGTTTTCATTTATCTCTCTCCTTTAAAATTTTGACAAAGAATCAATAATTAACTCGACAAATTTGGTTCGATCAAGATCGAATCCGACTAAAGCATTTTCTTTACGGCCTGTTTTTTTATTGTAATCAACAATTGTTGAAGCGTAATTAAGCCCTTCAGCCGTATTGACAGCAACGTTTAATGGCACCATCTTGAACAGTGACGGGTCAACGATATAAGCTGCAGCACAAGCGTCGTGTAAGTGTTGACCTTCGATGTGATCGCTTGGTGCTAGAAACGGCTGTGCTATTTTTGTGCTGAAAAATTCTAAGATACCGACAAAGTTTCTGCCGACAGGAGTATTGATTTGACGAACACGATCGATGTCTTCATTCATAAATTGTGCTTTTAAGGTCACATCTAAACCAAACATTGCGATTGGCACACCAGATTTTAAAACAATATCCGCAGCATCAGGGTCTACGTAAATATTAAATTCAGCATTCGGACTCCAATTTCCACCAAAACAAGCCCCGCCCATAAAGGAAATCAATTCAATTTTTTCGTGAAGCTCTGGATAGGCTAATAAAAAGATCGCAACGTTCGTCATAGGTCCAGTGGCAACGATCGTAACTTTTTCATCTTGTTCTTGAATCACTCGGGCCATTAATTCAATGGCCTTTTCTTTGGGTTCTTCTATCGGAATATCTGGTAAGATCGCACCATCGATGCCAGATTCGCCATGGATATTCGCCGCGATGGTTAGTTCATGTTTGATTGGCTTGCGAAACCCTTTTGCTACCGGAATATCTTCACGTCCTGCAAGTGCTAAAAGCTTTTTCGCATTACCATAAGTCTTTTCTTGTGTTTGGTTTCCAGAGGCAGTTGTCACGGCAATCAGATCGATATTTTCAGCAGCTAATAGAAGGTACAAAGCAAAGGCATCATCATGTCCTGGATCACAGTCTAGAATTACTTTTTTGTTCTTAGTCATTTTTTCACCATTCCTTTTTTATTTATTACACTATCTCTTTCAATAAGAGTAAGAGGTAGTAAAATAGCTGTTTCTTTGGTAGCAGTACCATTGATTATGGTAATCAATCGTTTGATGGATTCCTTACCAATCTCTTCGATGGGTTGACGGATAGTCGTCAATCTTGGATTGAAGATTTGGGTCATCGGAATATCATCAAAACCTGCCACAGAGACATCCTCTGGGATACGTATACCTAAATCCAACAATTCACGGATCAAATATAATCCAATCAGATCATTGGCTGCAAAAACTGCTGAACGTTTATCAGCAATGATATAACCTGCAGCGATTTTTGCAGCATTGACTTCATCTTGGCCTTCATAGATGGGGATATTAGTGGTAGCAATTCCTGAGCTGCCAAGTTTGGAGATGAAGCCCTTCATTCGTTTAAGTGCTTTATTTCCAAGGTTCTTTGAAACAATTCCACAAATAGAGTCGTGTGCATTCTGGAGAAATAAATCAGCGATCATTGCCCCGCCTTGTTCGTCATCAACGCCAATCGATAATTGTTCATGATCATCACCTTGGCGATCCAAAAACAAGGTTGGCATGGTAAGTGTTAATTGCTGTTTTTCTAATTGTTGAGGATTGGTCGAAGTTAAAATCAAGCCATCAACATTTTGTTCCATAAAGCTTTGAATATGCTTTTTCTCTTGCTCAAAATCGTTATAAGAATTAGCAATAAAAATATTATAGCCATAAGAAATAGCATAGTCGCCTAAAGATTTAGCTAATTCCGAGAAAAAGGGATTGGAAATATCTGGTACGATCACCCCGATATTCATCGTTTTTGAGGTGACGAGACTACTGGCATTTTGATTTTTTCGATAGCCTAGTTCTTGGGCGATTTGTTTGATTTTCTCTCTGGTTTGAGTATTGATTCGTGCTTTTTTATCATTGATAGCAATTGAAACAGTAGCTGGTGAGACACCGGCAATTTTGGCAATGTCTTTGATGGTAACAGCATTTTTTTTCTTTCCAGACTTCTCTATTTGTCTAACCAATAGTTCGTCACCTCTTTGAGCGTTGGCAAAGAATCTTGGGCACCGTTTTTTTGAACCGTCAAAGCAGCTACTTTATTGCCGAATTCGGCAGCGTGTACCACTTGTTCAAACGTTGGCATAGCTTCTTTTGTTGTGACTAATTGTGAGACAAGTCCGCCAATAAAAGAATCGCCAGCGGCTGTTGTATCAATTGCAGCTACTTTTTTAGCTGAGATAAATCGTTGGTCTTCTGGACTAGTCACCAGCACACCAGCGCCACCCATGGTCACGATCAAATAACTCGGACCTTCGTTTAGGATTTGCGGACTTAGTTGTAAGATGTCTTCTTGTGATAACTGTTTATTTGGTAAATTAGTCATTGAAATAAATTCTGATTCGTTTGGCACTAGAATATCTGTGTTTTTCAACAACATCTTATAAGATGCTTTAAACGGTGCTGGATTTAAGACGGTTATTTTGTTCAATTTTTTCGCGATTGAAAAGATTGTGTTGGTGATGGCAATCGGTACCTCTAATTGTGAAACAATAATATCGACATCAGCGATTTTGTCGCGAATGTTATCCAAGTCGGTTTGATCAATTGAGCCATTGGCGCCAGGCAATATACAAATATTATTTTGACCTGCCTCATCAACCACAATGAAGGCTAAACCGGTTTTTTCTGGCCCTTGGGAGATATAGGTTGTGTTGATTCCTTGGCCTTGCAAATGGTGAAGATATTTTTCTCCCAACGCATCTTTACCAACTTTTCCAAATGCAATGGTGTCAACGCCTAGACGATGAATGCCTAGTAATTGATTGGCTCCTTTCCCACCAAAATTTTCAATCAAATCAGAAGCGACGACGGTTTCACCGATTTCTGGAATTTTCGTTGTTTTAATTGTGTAATCAACATTTAAACTAGTTAAAACCATTACTTTACTCATTGCTGTATCCTCCCATTTTTAAGACGGTGGCGAAATGCTTCCACTGTCGTAATATCCTGCTGGAATAAAAATTCTTCAACGACAGACATCAGATAAGGTTGTTCAATATTTGCTTTTTCCATTAGTGGTTTATTGTAAAAGGTTTCTTTTGCCCCGCTATCTGAAAGAATTTGCCCATTGGCCATGACAAGTATTCGATCGAAGTTCCTAGCAACAAACTCCATATCATGTGTAACGACAATGATCGTTGTATCGCTTAGGGTATGAATCATTTTTTCCAGTTGTTGAATTCCTGCCTTATCTTGTCCAGCGGTAGGCTCATCTAAGATGATAATCTCTGGTTCCATTGCGATGACGGACGCTAAAGTGACAAATTTTCTTTGCGAGAAAGGTAAATTATATGGCGGTGTATCCAAAAGTTCTGTTAAACCGCTTAACCTAATAGCATTATCGATAGCTTGTTTTGCATGCTGGGTGTCAAAACGTAGGTTTTCAGGTCCAAAAGCAATTTCTTTTTTGACGGTGTCATGAAAAATTTGATCATCTGGATTTTGAAAGGAGTAACCAACATGTTTAGAAATAACGGAAGTACTTTTGTCACAGATATCGTCTCCAAATAGAGTAATACTTCCTTGATCTGGTCTTAGTAAGCCGTTCAATAACTTGGATAAAGTTGTTTTTCCAGCACCATTTTGACCAATGATCGCCACCTTTTCTCCTTTTTCAAATGCCACGGAAATGTCTTTTAAGACTACCGTTTGATCATAAGAGAATGTCATGTTTCGGACGCTTAGAATGGTCATTCATCTCCACCTCTTTTCTTAAATAGTCTAAAGCGCTCTTTCTAGTTACCGGCAGCTGAGGAGCATCTGGAATGATCGAATGGTCAACCAAATCCTTTAAAAGATAGAGCGGCTGAGGACAATCAACGGCTAAAGAGCTGTGAATGATTTGATTGAACACTTCTACAGGAGTACCGCTAGTGTAAATTTGACCAGAATCTAATACATATAGTCGATCAGCGAATTCTGCGAGTAGATCCATTTTGTGTTCCACCAAAAAGACGCATTTATTTTTTTGCTTCAAGCCTTGAATCATTTTAATTATTTCTTTGGATGAAAGTGGATCCAACTGTGATGTAGGTTCATCAATGATAAAAATTTCCGGGTCCATCGCAATCACAGCAGCTAAAGCGACTTTTTGCTTTTGCCCGCCAGATAAATGCAACGGGTTTTTTTCAGCGATCTGACCAAGATCAAACTGCTCAATAATTCGTTCAACTGTGACTGTGATCTGCTCAAGCGGAATCCCTAAATTTTCCAGTCCAAAAGCAATCTCTTCGAAAACTGTTTCAGTTGCACCAGTAATTTGGACAAAAGGATTTTGCGAGACGAAACCAATTGTTTTACTTAATTCCTCTCTAGAGAAGTCTTGCAGCTTTTTATTGTCGATAAGAATCTCTCCGGTTAGTTCGCCTTTGTAAAAATCAGGTGCAAACCGCCTTAAAACATTACATAGAGTGGTCTTTCCGTGCCCATTATTGCCAATAATACCAATGATTTCACCAGCGGTCGCTTCCAGTGACACTTGGTGAAGTGCCCAACTATGTTCTAAAGGATAGCGGTAAGAAACATTTGTTACTTGAACTTTAGGCATAACATAACCTCCAAACAAGAATAATCAGTAGATAAAGAAGCATCAAACTGTAAATAACAATATCTTTTTTCGTTTTTAAAGGTTGATACAAACGCGCCTTTTTACCTGGAATAGAAATACCGCGTGCCTCTAACACTAACGATTTTTCTTCCGTACTGTAAAATGAAGAAAGAATTAATGGCAACATAGTTGGAATCATCTTTCGAAATCGAGTAAAGGCATTACCGCTAAAATCCATTCCGCGGCTTTTTTGCGCCTCGATGATCACGTTCATTTGCTTTTTCATTTCAGGTACCATTTGTATCGCTGATTTTACAACGAAAACACCAACTGGACCAAAGCCTAAATTAGTTAGGATAAAACTAAGCTCTGCGGATGAAGTGATTTTAAAGAAAAGTAAGAAACCGCCACACAAAACAGAAATTCTAGCAATCAATAAACAAGCACGGTCGATCCCTTCTTGGTAAACATCAAAGACGAAAAAACTAGTGATCAAATCAGTGCCTTTTGTTGTGATAGAGATCATTAAAAACATGAAAAGTCCTAGAACAGCCAACGTTTTAAATAGTGTTTTGCTGTATTCCTTAAAAATGGACGCAGCGGATGCAAGTCCGAGAAACAAAAGTAGGATCAATAGATAAAAGAGGATGTTATTAACGATCAGTGCCGAAAGGCAAAGCGAAAACAAAATGATTAATTTTGAACCAGGATACAGTCGTAGGAGATTAGTTTTCATTTAGATAACCTCCGCCATTCTCAAATTTAATCAAAAATCGATCTGGTAGCGATTTCAAAACAGTATAAACCATTAAAAGTGAAAGACTTTTATCGATCAATTCCTGAATTAATTGAGCTGATAAAACACTAGTTAAAAGTTTTTGGCCCAAAGCAAGTAAAGAGGCTGTTAGCAGCGAACCCGTTCCGCCAGTTGCTCCGCCGAATAAATAGAAAGTAACGATACCAGAACAAAGTGTAGTTAAAATGGAAAGAAGTAAAGCTGAAACGATCACTCTGGGAATAGTGCTTAATAGATGCTGTTTAGATAAGAGGCCGGCCGCTAGCCCAATGATCATGGACGTTCCAATGTAAGCAAAAACGATTGGATTGATAATTCCGTTGATACAAGTAGTCAAAGCACCAGTTAAAATTCCAATGATCGGGCCACATAATGCACCAGCTAAAATGGTACCGATTGAGTCTAATAAAATAGGTAACCGTAAAATTTGAGATAATTGGTAACCAACGACATTAATGGAAACAGCGACAGGAATAATCAAATAATTTAAAATGGCAATATTCGTTAAAATTTTTCGCATGTTGTACCCTCCAATCAACTGATAAAACGCTTTATCAAAAGTATAAAAAAATAGGCTAAAACGTTTTAGCAAAACAATAAAGAAATCGTTTTCAATTACAACTGTTATTGTACAATTCTTAAAAAAATTGTCAAGGGTATTTTCTGCTTTTTTTCAGTAGAAGGCTGATGTAGTCCACTTTTTAAGAACTGTTTTTGTCATGTGATGATTTTTTTGTAAGACTAAGAGTTCATTATTTTGATGTTGATGTTTTAAAAACTATTCTACAAAAAAATAGCTGATGTTTTATAAAATAATACAAAGAAAATTGATTATTATCTATGCTGCAGATAAGAAAACGGTCTATGACAGAGAATTGTTGGAGATGAGAATTGTACGGTTCATTTGCCCAACATCTATATTTTCTATAAGAATATCTATATTTTGTTTATTTTTATTCTTTTTTGAAAGCGCTACAATTCTATTGTAGACAATTTGATGAAAGGAGTTGGGGAAATGAAGAAAAAGTCAAAGAGCTCGCTTTTCTTTACGAATGTATGGCGGTATAAGGCGTTGATCTTAATGGCGATCCCAGCAATGATTTGGATGATTTTTTTCTTTTATATTCCAGTCTTGACCAATGTAGTAGCTTTTAAGGATTTCCATATTTCGCCAGATGGGTTTATCGCTAGTCTGAAAGAGAGTCCTTGGGTTGGCTTGGAGAATTTCAAGTTTTTATTTTCTTCTAATGATGCCTTTTTGATTACGAAAAATACAGTGTTGTACAACGTGACGTTTATTATTTTGAACCTTGTCATTTCTGTATTTTTTGCAATCGTGATGAGTGAGCTACGGAATAAGCGTTTGGTAAAAGTCTATCAAACGATGTCTCTTTTGCCGTACTTCTTATCCTGGGTTATTATTGGGTATTTTGTATATGCCTTTTTAAGTCCAGATAAAGGGATTTTCAATCAATGGATTGTAGGTCAAGGGGGAACGCCGATCAATTGGTACAGTGAGCCGAAATTTTGGCCGTTCATTTTAGTTTTTATTGGAACGTGGAAAGGGATCGGCTATAATAGTATCATTTATTTTGCCTCTGTTATGGGGATCGATCCGACTTATTATGAGGCTGCAATGGTGGATGGTGCCAGCAAGTGGCAGCAGATCAAGAATGTCACGATCCCTCAATTATTACCATTGATGACGATTATGACGATTTTAGCAGTGGGCAATATTTTTAGAGCGGATTTTGGTTTATTCTATAACGTTCCGAGAAATTCTGGTTCTTTGTATCAGGTCACGTCAGTTTTGGATACGTACATCTTTAACGGATTGACTGCGACAGGAGATATCGGCATGACAGCAGCTGCTGGATTGTATCAGTCAACGGTCGGTTTTATCTTGTTGATGGTCACAAATGGGATCGTTCGTCGCTTCGACAATGATTCGGCATTATTCTAAGGAGGAGTGGAAATATTGAGGAAAAAGCCAGTTTCAAAAGTAGCAATTCGCTCATTTAATAGACCTGTCAATTTATTTTTTAATGTGTTGATTGCCGTTTTCGCTCTCTCTTGTGTCTTGCCGTTTTTATTTGTTGTGGCAATCTCACTTACTAAAGAGACAGCATTAGCGGCTCATGGGTATAGTTTTTGGCCTCAGGAATTTAGTTTCTTTGGTTATACGTACTTATTTGATCAGATGCAAGAGAAAATTTTTCAAGCGTTGTTTGTGACGGTGATAGTCACAGTAGTGGGGACGTTGATCAATAGTACAGCGACATCACTCTATGCTTATGTTATTTCAAGATCTAATTTTCCATTTCGGAGGTTCTTTACAGTATTTTGTTTGATCACGATGTTATTTTCTCCAGGAATGGTTGCGAATTATATTGTGACAGCGAATTTACTGCAATTAAAAGATACGATTTGGGCGTTGATTTTGCCAATGGCGGTCAGTCCGTTTAATATTATTGTGATGCGGACTTTTTTCAAACGTTCAGTGTCTGATTCGATCATTGAGTCAGCTCGGATCGATGGGGCTTCTGAGATGCGGATTTTTATTCAAATCGTGTTGCCACTAGCAGTACCAGGTATCGCAACGATCAGCTTATTTGCTGCTTTAGGCTATTGGAATGATTGGTTTAACGCATTGTTATATATTCAAAAAGATAGTTTAGTGCCACTGCAATATTTATTGATGAAGATTCAAAATAACATTCAATATCTGACTCAAAATGCCGGAGCAAGTAGTCAATTATCTGGCGGGATGGCAGCAATACCGGGAGAATCTGCTCGAATGGCGATCGTGGTTATTTCGACATTGCCGATTGCGATCAGTTATCCATTTTTCCAAAAGTATTTTGTTAAAGGGTTAACAATTGGCGGAGTTAAGGAATAAAATATAGGAAATGAGGATGAAGAGAAATGAAGACGTGGAAAAAAGTAATCGGTTTAAGTACAGCTGTTGTTCTTTTAGGTGCGTTAACAGCATGTGGTGGAGGCAGTAAAGAAAAAACTGATGGAAGCAGTAAGAAAGCGGATGAGAATACGTTGATGATGTATCAAATTGGGGATAAACCTGACAATTATGATGCACTGATGGAAGTTGCAAACAAGAGGATCGAAGAGAAAACAGGTGTGAAACTAAATATTCAATATATTGGTTGGGGCGATTACGAGAAAAAAATGAGTGTGATTGTCTCTTCTGGTGAAAATTATGATATTGCCTTTGCAGATAATTATGTACCGAATGCGCAAAAAGGTGCGTATGCTGACTTAACTGAACTGGCACCGAAGTTCGCTAAAGATGCCTATGATCAGTTGGATGAAGCCTATATCAAAGGGAATTTAGTGGATGGTAAGTTATACGCATTCCCTGTGAATGGTAATGTATATTCTCAACAGGTGTTGACATTCAATAAACAATATTTAGATAAATACAAATTATCGATCGATAATATCAAGACATATAAAGATGCAGAAAGTATCCTGAAAACGTTCCATGAAAAAGAACCAACTATCGCAGCATTTGCGATCGGTCAAGGCTTCAAAGCACAAGGTGATTTTGACTTTCCAATTGGAAATGGTTATCCATTTGCTGTCGACTTAAACGGTGATACAAAAAAAATCATCAACCAATACGAAAACAAAGATTTTATGGATGTTTTAAAAACGATGCATAAATGGTACCAAGCAGGCTACATTCCATCAGATGCATCCACAAGTAATACAGAGTTTCCACTAGAGGGAAATACATGGTTCGTTCGCCAAGAAACACAAGGTCCTTACGATTATGGTGATACGATTTTAAGCAACGCTGCAGGTCAAGAATTAGTGTCTAAAGCATTTACTACACCGTTGAAATCAAGTGATCAAGCCCGAATGGCTAACTTTGTTGTCTCAAATACATCTAAAAACAAAGAAAAAGCTGTAGAAGTATTAGGTCAGATCAATAGTGATCCAGAATTATTGAATGGATTAGTTTGGGGAATCGAAGGCGAAGCTTGGGAAAAAATTTCTGGTAAAGAGGATAAAATCAAGTTATTAGATGGCTACAAACCAAATACTCACTTACCTGCTTGGAATACTGGGAACAATAAAATTTTGTATACACAAGATAGCATCACAGAGGACATGATCAAAGAGCGTGATGAATCAATTGCTAAAGCAGAGACATCTCCGATTCTAGGCTTCAATTTTGTCACGTCGAATGTGAAAACGGAAATGAGTAATATAGCAAACGTGATGAGTCAATATTTGGATGGTTTAAATACAGGAACTGTTGATCCTGAAGAAACTGTCCCTAAATTAAAAGAAGCACTCGTTAATGCGGGTTACGATAAAGTCATGACTGAGATGCAAAAACAATACGATGAATTCTTGAAAAAATAAAACAGGTATAGTCCGTAGAACCAAGTGATTCGATGCTGCATCGTCTTTACTTGGTTCTTTTAAAAAATATTTGGCTTAAACTGCGTAATATTATTTTAGGCAGCAGTTTTTTTATTTGGAATATCCTGAATAGTTATCTATTATACTAATAGAGATGCAGAAAGGAAGAGTTAGATGGTTGGAAAGGCGTTAGAAGCGTTATTCATTAAAGTCTGGGTCATTGTAAAATTAAATTTGTTTTTTTTGTTATTTAGCTGTTGTGGGTTACTTGTAGCAGGTATTGGTCCAGCCTTGAAAACGGTTAATGAACTATTTATCAGTCACGAATTTAATTATAAAGAAATTACGTTAAAAGAAGGTTGGAATAGTTTTAAGCAGAATTTTATCAGAGGGAATATGCTCTTTTATGGAACTGTTTTATTGTTAGCAGTTTTAGCATACAATTTGTTTTTATCAGTTCAAATCCAAGGCTTGGTCTTTTTAATGATTGATTTTCTTTTGGTTTTTGCAATGATTTATGCAGTTGTTACTTTTCAGTACACATTATTATTAGACAGCTATTATGAGATCGGTTTAAACAATTTATTGAAGCTAGCATTTATTTCAACGTTAGCTAATTTTACTAATCTCTTGAAAATTGCGATCGGCCTTTGCGTGATTCTATTCATTACATGGAAGTTCAAAGGACTGATTTTATTTGGAACGTTTTCAATGATGCAAATTTGGAGCTTCACTGCGACAAAATCATGGCGACAAACAATCGATCAACGATTGGAACTCCATGCGTAAACGAAAACCTTCTTTCCTTAATGAAAAAACGTTACTGAACCGATTGCTGAAAAATTATGCGTTGATCCTTGTGTCCTTAATTTTAGTCGGCATGGTCAGTATTGGTATGAATACCTATTGGCAATCGATGGGAAGAGGGGAGATCACGGCGCAAGAAGCTGTCGATACGATTAGCCGTTCGATTAATGATAAGAATCTACAAGGAAAAACCATGCTAAATGGTTTGAGAGACAATCAAGAGAAGATCAATAGCTTAAATCGTTATATGGATATGTCGATTTCAGATTATTTGACGTATTCATATGATCAACAATTAGAAACAGATAACTACTTGTTTTTGCCAGGTCAAGTGAAAAACTTTTATACCATGTATGATAATATCGAATCGATTATCATCGTATTGAACAATTATAATGATTACTACCTTTCTACTGCAGGAGATAAGAGTGGTAAGAAAATCAGTGGGACACCGCGTCTAAATAATAAGTTTTATTTGGCGTATCCAATCACGAATCCAGTAACATTAGAAGTGTTAGGAAGTTTTTATATTGAGTTCTCTCAAAAAGATATTCTCGATAGTTTGACTCATTTAACGACATTTGATGGATTATCAGCATATGTATTTTCAAGCACAGGGTACCAACTATTGACGTATACGGAAAAAGATAACACCTTAGAGCAACAATTGATTCAACAAAAAATGAAAGAGACCTCCGCGTTACCGCTTCAAAAATTGAGGGAAGATAATATATTGGAACACCTGCAAACAACAAGTGGTTTTGATATTTTAGTGACGATCTCTAAAGAAAAAATTTTGACGCATGTTCTGTTTGATTTACGTATTTTGATGTTGGGTGGCTTGGTGCTGATTTTATTGCTGTTGTATCTACTTTATCGCACATTTACTAAGTATTCTCAGCAAGTTGATATTATTATGGGGTCGATGGCACTCGTTTCTGAAGGAGATTTGAATACACGCATCAATGAACAAGAAACTCAGTTTGAGTTAAAAGAGCTCTCAATCGGGATCAATACGATGCTGGATAATATTGAGCAATATATTGCAGACATTTATAAACTAGAAATCAAGCAGCAAGATGCACATATGAGAGCGTTGCAATCACAAATTAGTCCGCATTTTTTGTATAACACTCTAGAGTATATTCGTATGTATGCCTTAAGTGAGGGGAGTGAGGAGCTAGCGGATGTTGTGTATGCCTTCTCGACCTTGTTGCGAAATAATACTGATCAGGCTAAAACGACAACATTAGAAAAAGAACTGAGTTTTTGTGAAAAGTATGTCTACTTATATCAAATGAGGTATCCAGATCGAATTGCCTATCACTTTGAGATCGACATGGCATTAAAGGGACTTGTGTTGCCAAAATTTTCGATTCAGCCTTTGATTGAAAATTATTTTGTTCACGGGATCGATTTTTCTAGGAATGACAATGCAATCAGTGTAAAAGCCAGTTTAGTTGATGGGCAAGTGAAGGTTTTGATTCGTGATAATGGCAAAGGCATCTCATTACAAAAACTTGCCTTGATTCAAACAAAATTGCAGAGTAAACAAATCGAGCTGCACGATTCGATTGGATTGCAAAATGTAAATGAACGTTTGCGAGCTTATTTTGGGCCATCATTTTTGATGACGATTACGCCAAACGAAACCAAAGGTATTGCAATTATGCTAACTTTCGATGAGCCACATTCTTAAAAACTGTTGATTATAACGAAGATCAGGAAATGATCACTTCAAAAAAGTCATCGTATGTCACCGCAAAATCATTTGTAATGAGTCGTTGCAGAGTAAAGGAGCAATAAAATGAATTATAACGTTTTACTAGTTGATGATGAATATATGATCGTAAATGGACTGAAAAAAATTATTTCTTGGGAAGCAGAAGGATTTTCTATCAAAGGGACGGCACGAAACGCCAAAGAAGCATTAACGCTAATGGAGACAGTGGCAATCGATTTAGTGATCACTGATATCACGATGCCAGAAATGACAGGACTAGAATTTATTGAAGCAGCTCAAAAAGAGGCCAGAGACTTTGAGTTTATGATTCTCTCTGGCTATCAAAAATTCGACTTTTTAAAAGGTGGCCTGCAGCTGGGGGCGATCAATTATTTGATGAAACCTGTCGATAAGGTCGAGCTTTTAAAAAGTGTCAAAAAGGCAAGAAAACGTTTGGATGATCGCAATCAGCAAGAAACAAGAAACGGCTTGTATAGTGAAATTTTATTGTCTAAGTGGGTGAATGGTGAAATCGATAAGGATAGTTATGAAGAGTTGGATCGATTAGTCAATACTACAGAGCAATCGGCATGGACAGTTTTGTTGATAGAGGTTAATCGCGAGAAAAAAGACAAGGTCATTGATTGGTTGGAAAACCAGTTGCAAACGTTGCTGTTTACTCGGAATTTAGGGGACAAAACTCTGATTGTACATATATTTAAAGGTGGTAAGTATCAATTGAATCAATTGCTAACAGCAAATCCCTTAACAGCCAAGGAAGATGATAGTTGGTTGATCAGTGTAGGCGAGACAGTCAGTGACTGGGAAGATGTGCCGGATAGTTATGAAAAAGCAAACCAGACATTACAGCGCTACAAGTTTTATGAAGCAAGCGGCAGCAATGTGTTATATTCTGTTTTTTCAGATGACTTTGACCTTTCAGCAGATATTATCAATTTTAACAAAACATTGATGGTTGGAGATTTTACCACGATCGAAACTACAATAGCTGAAATTTTTGCTAAAACGCAAAAAATCGGTGCCCGTCCAGAAGATGTTCGCCATATTACGTTTATGTTGTTTATGGATATCTATCGTCGTTTTAATCATTTGGATGAAGGCGAGTATCAGCAAGTTTTAGATGATATCAATCACTCATCGAATGTGGATAAACTACATGATATTCTCTCTATCACAGTGACGCAAATCGCGCGAGAAAAAATAGCGTATGATTATTCAGAAAATGTTCAAAAAGTGATTGATAAGATTCGTTCAGAGTACACAAATGAATTAACGTTGAAATGTGTAGCTCAATCATTGCATCTTAATGTGATGTACTTAGGGCAGTTGTTTAAGAAAGAAACAAAGAAGAGTTTTTCGCAATATTTGAACCAATATCGTATGAAAAAAGCACAAAATCTGTTGCTTCATACGGAGGATAACGTAAATGAGATCGCTGATAAAATAGGTTTTAACAACAGCACATACTTCTCACAAATTTTTAAAAAGATGAATGATCTAACGCCAAAAGAATTTCGAGAAAAATATAAGCACCATTATGATTCAGTAGGGGAAGAATAGTATTTTGTATCTGAAAATCAACAGGTTGGGACAGAAGTACTTATTTCCGAAAGAGTTGCTTCTGCTCCCACCGTTTATCCAGATTCAATGTGGCTAGGATGTGACTCGCAGAGTTGTGTTCCGGCCTCTTTTTTATAAATAAAACATTATTAAATACTAAATGGCAGTTGATCTTCTTTATACTGTTTCGGTCTAGGCACGATTCCTAAAGTAAAATCGACCGTACCGCCATTCATCAATGTGTCATGATCAAAAACTAAACGCTCATGTAAAGAATCATTATAACGAATATGATCCACAAACTGTTGCTGCTCATTATTGGGACTAGTCGAAATGGTCAAAGTCTCACCATTAGATAAATGAATAACGGCTTTATCAAATAACGGCATTCCAATCACATACTCACCTGAACCAGGACAAACAGGATAAAATCCTAATGAACTAAAAATATACCAACTCGCCATACTCCCGTTATCTTCGTCACCAGGGAAACCAGTAGGACTATCGTTGAACTCTTGAATCATCAGTTGTTTCAGTAACGGCTGAGCAAACTCTGGTTTACCAAGATAACTAAATAAATAGGGGAAGTGAAAACTTGGCTGATTAGAAATTGCCAATTGACCAAACTCTGTGGCGGCCATTTCACTCATTTCATGAATTTCAAACCCATATCCATCAACGTTAAAGACAGGCGCTTGATTACATAAATCAAGCAGTTTTTCTTGGAATTTATCTTGACCACCATAGGCTGCAATCAACCCTTTGAAATCATGATAGACAGCAAAGCTACTCTGCCAAGCGCTACCTTCAGCGTAATCTTCGCCCCAACGGTGACTGTTGAAGGGTTCTTTGAACGTGCCATCGGGCTGTTTCGCCCGCATAAAGCCAGTTTTAGGATCGAAAATAGACAGATAATTCTTCGCTTGTTTTTCATAATGTTCAGCAGTTGTATGCTCTTCCAAAGATTTAGCAACTTGGCTAATGCAAAAGTCACTGTAACAATAATCCAAGGTATGGTTTACTGACTCGTGATAGTTAGCAGGAACATATCCATACATTAAATAATCATTGGTTCCTTGTCTGCCGTAATTTGGATTCTTGCTTTGAATCGTTGCACCTTTGATCATGGCTTCTAAAAACTCAGGCATCAAATCAGGGCGGATATGTTTCACTGCGGCATCAGCTACTACTGCATCGATCAAGGTTCCTGGCATCAAGCCACGTTCATCAGGTGAAAGCCATTTAGGCAAATAACCGCTTTCTCGATAACTATTTAAAAAACCTTCCAGCATTTCTACATATTTATCTTGAGCAATCAATGAATAGAGAGGGTAAACCGTTTTATAAGTATCCCAAAATCCGTTATTTGTGTAAAGAAACCCTGGTTTAACTTCTTTGGCTAATGTATCATAATGAATAATTTTTTCGTTAGCTTCTTTTTCATAAAAGGTTTGTGGGAATAAAAAAGCCCGATATAAATTATGATAAAAGGTCGATCGGCGTTGTTGATTTTTGTCTTGAATATCGATTTTATTCAAGTAATTTGTCCATTGTTTTTCAGAGTTTGTAAGATAGTCTGCTGGTTGCCAATGCGCTTCACGGGACAAGTTCAACTTCGCTTGTTCTAAACTGATAAATGACGTACCGAATTGCACGACTTGCTCTTCGATATTTCCAAATGAAAAAGTAATGCATTCATTTTCACCTGTTTGTTTCAGCGTTTTTTCAAAAGTTAACGCTTGTTCAAAATGCAAAGTAAAATAAAAAGAAAAATGCTGATCCTCACAACCTGCGTAGTTAATTATAGAGCCGGAAACGGTATGCGCATTCTCGATAGTCAGTTGATATTTTCCAGGTAATGAAAGTAAAAATCCAGCATCTGGCTGTGTGTAACTTGTTGTTAAGACACCACCATACATACTAGGGATCAGTCGAGTTGTCAATAGATAGCGCTGTGCAGTCAATTCTAAATAACTAGGACTAAAAACGCTTTCATCTGGTCGGTAAGAAGACTGAGCATAAAAGACAGTCGATTCTTTTAGCTGGCCATTGAAAGGCAGCATAACCAGATAACTAAAATCCCCCATCCAAGGACTAGGCTGATGAGTCAAACGAAAGCCTTGAAAAACTCGGTCGCGAGGATTGAACCACCAGCTACCGTTATCTCCGTTGGTCTGAGGCGCAAAATAATTCATGCCAAAAGGCACACCAGTATAAGGTAAGCAATTACCGTTTGAAAAAGAATGTTGATTATCGGTGCCATGTCTAGTATCGATAAGTGTTGGTTTCATACATTAATTCTCCTTTGTTGAGTGTCGAATAATTTGTTTTACTGGAACTTGCTGATCTGTTGGAATTACTTGTTTTTCGATCCAGTCTATCAGCATTGTGCCAGCAAGTTTGCCCATTCCTTTAAAATCCTGAGCAATTGTGGTTAAAGAAGGATCGATCAATGAGGCGGCTTGAATATTATCAAAACCGATAACAGATAACTGAGTTGGTATATCAATGTTGGCCCGCTTAGCTTGGTTCATTAAAGAAATTGCCACTAGGTCATTTTCACAGACAACACCGGTAATTGCATTTTCTAGAAGGTAGGTAATGACATCAGAGTGTAGGAATACTTGTTTATCCGTCAAAGCTGTGTGAAAAGACAAGTGCTGTTCTTTTGTTGCATGAATGTAGCCTAAATAACGCTGGCGCACGGATTGAGGCAATGTTTCCTCACCAAAAATATAAGCGATCCGTTGATGCCCTTTGCTCGCTAAGTAAGTTGTCGCCATTGCACCGCCTGAAAAGTTATCAGATTGAACAGTGGGATAAGGCAGATCATGGATTTTTTTATCTAAGATGATGACTGGAAATTGCTGAATAGACAACTCAAATAACGTATCTAGAAAATCTTCAGTATTATGTGCATAGTAGATCATTCCGTCAAAGTCTTCAATGATATCTGCTGCTTGCTTATTGATCAAAAATTCCGAAGAAGACATGATCACTTCATAGTGATGTTCACTCGTGATCGGGGCTAATCCGTCATTGAAGTTACCGAGAGAAAGGTCATTCACGAAGGGGATCAAAAATAAGATCCGTGAAACTTTTTTCTTCATAGGTTTTCGTTTTTGAACATAGCTGCCTTTTCCTTGAATCCGATAAATCAGCCCTTGGTTTTCAAGTTCTGTCAGTGCTCTTTTAGAAGTGATCCGGCTGACATTATACATTTGAGAGAGTTCCTTTTCTGTTGGAAGTTGTGCGTTTTCTGGTAATTTTCCAGTTTCGATTGCTTGCAATAAGTCATCAGTGATTTTTTTATATAATGGTTTTGACATAGTCGTTCTCCTAATTGTGAAATGATATATCATTGTTGTTAGTTTAACATAGAAAGAAAAAGACTTCAATTTAAAAATATTAATAAAAACACTAGACAAAACGCTTTCATTGACATATACTTTCGTTGTGAAATGATATATCAACTATTGGGAGGTACGTATGACTTATAAAAAAATACCAAGTTCAGTTCAAGCTTTTATGGATAAAATCACTCAATTGTGTGGTGAAGAACATGCTGGCTGGGCAGAAAACTTCAATGCGGCGTTTGCCAACACGTTGACTACGACGGTTAAGAAACAATCAGATGGGACTACATTTTTACTCACTGGAGATATTCCTGCAATGTGGCTGAGAGATTCTACGGCTCAAGTCCGTCCTTACTTAGTTATCGCCAAAGAAGATGAAGAATTGAGAGACATGATTTGCGGCTTGGTTCAACGTCAATTTTTTTACATCACGATCGATCCATATGCCAATGCCTTCAATGAAGAAGCGAATGGCGCTGGACATCAGACCGATCACACGACAATGAACCCGTGGATCTGGGAGCGGAAATATGAAATCGATTCACTCTGTTACCCCGTTCAGCTAGCCTACTTGCTATTTAAAAATACGGGCTACAAGAAGCAGTTTGATGAGAATTTTGTAGCAGGTGTGAAAAAGATTTTGACTGTCTTTAAAACAGAACAAGAACATCAAAATTCAACTTATACATTTGAACGAGAGACTACGCGCTTAGAAGACACACTTCCAAATGAAGGTCGAGGCAGTGAGGTCGGTAAAACAGGAATGACCTGGTCTGGATTTCGTCCGAGTGATGACGCATGCCGGTACGGTTATTTAGTGCCATCCAATATGTTTGCAGTGGTTATCTTAGGCTACATTGAAGAGATTTTTTCCGAAATCTTATCTGATCCAGAAGTCGCAAAACAAGCGTCTTCTCTTAGAAAAGAAATCAATGCTGGGATTCAAGAATTTGGGAAAACGGACAATCGATCTGGAGAAGCTATCTACGCATACGAAGTTGATGGTCTAGGCAATGCTAGTATTATGGATGATAGCAATATTCCTAATTTACTTGCGGCACCTTATCTAGGGTATACAAGCGTTGATGATTCAACCTATCAAGCAACGCGCAAAACAATTTTAAGTAAGGAAAATCCTTATTTTTATGAAGGGAAATACGCTAAAGGAATCGGCAGTTCACATACGCCGGAAAACTATATTTGGCCGATAGCGCTGGCGATGGAAGGCATGACGTCAAAAAATAAGTCAGACAAAGAACAAATCTTAAATTCTTTAGTAGCTAACGATGGTGGAACCCACTTAATGCATGAAGGATTTGATGTAGATAATCCAGAAAATTATACACGTGAATGGTTCTCTTGGGCCAATATGATGTTTTGTGAACTAGTGATGGATTATTTTGATATTCGCGTTGAACGATAAAAAGAATGAAATGGAGCATAAAATCATGAAGAAAAAAGTGTATATCATCTCGCATTCTCATTGGGATCGTGAATGGTACATGCCGTATGAGCAACATCATATGCGCGTAGTTGAGCTGATGGATGATGTGTTAGAACTGATTGAGACAGATCCTGCTTTTGATAGTTTTCATTTAGATGGTCAAACGATTATTTTAGACGATTACCTACAGGTTAGGCCAGAACAGAAAACTGCCGTTCAAAAGGCAATCACGGATGGAAAACTGCGAATTGGGCCCTTTTATATCTTGCAAGATGATTTTTTGATCAGCTCTGAATCGAATGTGCGAAACATGTTGATCGGTAAAAAAGAAAGTGAAAAGTGGGGTCCAGAAGTTAAGTTAGGTTATTTCCCAGATACGTTTGGTAACATGGGGCAAACGCCACAAATGATGAAACAAGCTGATTTAGATGCAGCAGCCTTCGGTCGAGGGGTGAAACCTGTTGGCTTTAACAATGAAGTATTAGAGGATGAGAATTATACATCACAGTATTCAGAAATGTGGTGGCAAGGGCCAGATGGTAGTACTATTCTAGGGTTATTATTTGCTAATTGGTACAGTAATGGCAACGAAATACCTGCTGAAAAAGTAGCGGCTTTAGCCTTTTGGCACCAAAAACTAGCTGAAGCTGAAAAATTTGCTTCTACGAATCACTTACTAATGATGAATGGTGTCGATCATCAACCTGTTCAAAAAGACATTACAAAAGCAATTGCTTTGGCAAATGAGTTGTTTCCTGACTATGAGTTTATTCATTCGAACTTTGATGACTACTTAAAACAGCTGCGTCAAGATTTACCAGCTAAAGTTGGCACGGTTCAAGGTGAATTGACGAGCCAAGAGACGGATGGTTGGTTTACTCTAGCGAATACAGCATCAGCGAGAGTTTATTTAAAACAATGGAACACAACTGTGGAGCGTCAATTGGAAAATGTGACAGAACCATTAGCTGCAATGGCATATGAACTCACACAAAACTACCCGCACGATCAGCTGGATTATGCCTGGAAATTGTTGTTACAAAATCATCCTCATGATAGTATTTGCGGCTGTTCAGTTGATGAAGTCCATCGTGAAATGATTCCACGGTTTGAAAAAGCAAATGAAGTCGGGAAATTTTTGGCTGAAGAAGCGTTGACTCAGCTAGTTGAGGCAGTTGATACAACACAATTCGCTGATACGAGTTATCCGTTTGTTGTCTTTAATACGTCTGGATATCAAAAATCAGAAATCACAAAAGTAAAAGTAGAAATCGAGAGAAAACCTTTTAAAGAAGGGATTCCTCATGAATTATGGGAAGAGCTTGCTAAAAGTCAGATACCAGCATTTGAAGTCGTTGATTCTGAAGGCCAAGTAGTACCAGCCTTGATTTCAAATCCTGAAGTTAGCTTTGGCTATGATCTGCCGAAAGATCGTTTCAGAGTACCTTACATGGCTAAGTATGTGGAAATAGAGCTGCCGATAAATAACATGCCAGCTTTTTCATGGCACTCTTTTGCGCTGCAAGAAACAAAAACACCAATGGAAACATCAAGCTCGATGATCGCCAATCCAGAAAATGATGTGTTGGAAAATAATTGCTTAAAAGTAACGATCAATGGGGATGGAACATTAGAGGTACTGGATAAAGCGTCGGGTAGAAAATACACTAAATTACTAACGATCGAAGATACAGGCGACATTGGCAATGAATATATTTTTAAACAACCCGAAGACACAACACCACTTTTATCTAGCGGGCTTCCAGCAGAAATTTCTATAGTGAAAGATGAACCTTTCATGGCACAAGTCAAGATCGTCCAACGTATGATGATCCCTGAATCTGCAGAAGACTTATTGGAACAAGAGCAAAAAGCTGTAGTCGATTTTCGTTATAGAAACGCTAAGCGTTCATCAGAATTAAAAGAATTGACGATTGAAACAGTGGTAACGATGGAAAAAGATTCTCCTCGTTTGTCTTTTGAAACAACTTTAAATAACCAAATGAAAGACCATCGCTTGCGCATGCTATTTCCAACTGGAATAAAAACAGATACACATGAAGCAGACAGTATTTATGAAGTTGTTACACGTCCGAATCGCGTGAGTAAGAGTTGGGAGAATCCGACCAACCCTCAACATCAACATGCCTTTGTCAATATCCATGATGAGCAGGCTGGGATGACTGTTTCAAATTTTGGATTGAATGAATATGAGATTTTACCTGAAACCAATACAATTGCGTTAACGCTTCTAAGGGCCGTTGGTGAAATGGGCGACTGGGGTTACTTCCCGACACCAGAAGCGCAATGTATAGGACAACATACGTTTAAATATGGCGTTGATTTTCATGGAGAAGCAGCTGATCGCTATACTACGTACAAACGAGCATACGCAGCCCAAATTCCTTTTAGTGTAAAACAAACAATGAAACATACGGGGCAATTAAAGGCAAAAGATGTTTATGTAACGGTGGAAGGCGCAACGTTTGCAGTAACGGCAATGAAAAATAGTGAAGAGAATCAAGCGCTTGTGGTGAGAGGGTTCAATATGAGCGATAAATCAGATAAAGTTGAGATAGCAAAAAGCACTGGCGAAAGTTCTTATTTATTAAACTTGCTAGAAGTGAAACAACCTGAAAAAGTGACAAACAGTCTAAATGCTTATGAAATTCGTACAATTGGATTTGACCGATAAGAAAGAGAGATGATTTTGATGGAGTATTATGGATCGATCGAAGCTGGTGGAACAAAATTTGTCTGTGCCGTAGCGGATGAAAACTTGCAGATCATTGAAAGAATCAGTCTGCCTACGACATTGCCGGAAGAAACATTAAATCAAGTCATTGATTTTTTTGATAGCTATCAATTAAAAGCGCTCGGAGTAGGATCGTTTGGACCGATCGATGTCAATCGTGACTCAAGTACGTATGGTTATATTACCTCTACACCTAAAATAGGTTGGACCAATATGGATCTTTTAGGAGCACTAAAAGCGCATTTTAATATCCCAATTGCTTGGACCACGGACGTAAATGCAGCGGCCTACGGTGAAATTCATTTGGGGGCAGGAAAAGGAACGCAAAGCTGTATCTATTTGACTGTCGGAACAGGCATTGGCGGTGGCGCTGTTGTAAATGGGGCCGTGTTACAAGGGGTTAGCCATCCAGAAATGGGACATATTACTGTTCAGCGCTATCCAAATGATACATTGGAATGTGTGTGTCCCTATCATGATAATTGTTTAGAAGGCTTGGCTGCGGGACCAGCCTTAGAAAAAAGGACAGGAATCAAAGGACAACTGTTAGAAGAGGATCACGATGCCTGGGAGATTGAGGCTTTTTATCTAGCACAGGCTTTGATGAATTACACATTAGTCCTTTCGCCAGAAAAAATTATTTTAGGTGGTGGGGTGATGAAACAAACGCACCTTTTCCCGAAAATACGTGAATCGTTAGAAAGACAAGTAGGCGGTTATGTTTCATTACCTGCTTTGGATGAGTATATTGTTGGCTGTGATTTAGGTGATAATAGCGGTACTATGGGGTGCTTATTGTTGGCAAAGGAACAAAGAGGTTTAGTGTGAAGCGAACTAGAGTGACTAATTTATTCGATTTGCAAAATATCTATTTTTATATGGATCAAAGTTTTGGAGCAGAACGAGAGAGAATCGCTTATTTATACGTACGTTTACTCAACAAAAGAATCAATTTTGTAAAGATCATTGAGAGAGCGGATGTTATCGTCAGTTGTTCATCAGAGTTAAAGAATACTTTTGTGCTAGAGGTGGCTGAATCGATAGTGATTCAAGCAGGTAGCCGCTTGACTGCTTTTCGTGGTGTTATGTATCTAGCAAAGCTATTAAAGACAGGAGCTGAAATCCCAACAGGAAAATTTAGTGAGGCAGTAAAAGAACGAATCGTTATGTTGGATATTGGCAGAAAATATTTTTCGCCTGTAGGGCTACACCGCATCTTAGAAGAAATGGCTCTGTATGGCTGTAACTTTCTTCAACTGCATTTTTCTGAGAATAGTGGTTTTCGAATTGAATCAATAAACTATCCTCAACTTGTTTCAGATGAATTTCTGTCGATCGATGAGGTGAAAGAACTAATTCGTTACGCCGCCTACTTATCAATCGAAATTATTCCTGATATTGATACGCCAGGTCATATGGAACATTTGTTGAAAACATATCCAGATTGGCAATTGTCAATACAAGAGGAAGCGAGCGACGCTAGGAAAGTTCCTGCCGCCTTAGATATTACGAATCAACAAGCAGTGTCATTTGTACTCTCGCTATATCAAGAGTATTTGCAGTTGTTTTCTGATAGTCGCTATTTTCATATCGGCGGAGACGAGTTTGTTGAGTTCGACCAAATGGAGCAGTATCCTGCGTTGAAAGATGAAGGCGTAAATACATTTGAAAACTATGTCAATACCATAGCTAATTTTGTTGGGAATCACGGATTTATTCCCAGAGTTTGGAATGATGCATTTTTTAGAAATGGACAAAGTTCTAGACTGACAAAAAATGTTGAAATTACGTATTGGACGAAATGGCAAAAAGAAATGGCGCCTGTTCAAACGTTTTTGGATGAAGGGTATACTGTTATTAATTTCAATGATAATTACCTTTATTACGTACTTGGTGAGAATGCGGGGGATACGTATCCCACAGCAGAAAAAATAAAAGAACATTGGCAACCTGATTTATTTGCGTCACAGCAACTAATTTCCCCAAAGGCAAGGCAGCGAGTCAAAGGCGCTGCTCTAGCCGTCTGGTGTGATAAACCAAAAGTGAAAGAGGAAGATGAAATCATAACCGATCTTATAAAATTGCTGGAAGGATTCTCTTGTCATTTCTACAAAATCAACTAATTGCGGCAGCTGAGAGGGAGAGTGTAAAACTCGACGTTTCAGCTGTTTTTAACGATTTAACATAATACACACCTATGCTTTTTGATATAAATACTATAGTTTATCTATTTATAAAATCGAAAGAAAGCGTTAACATTTTTGTGTGAGAATGAATAATGCTGAAATTGGGGTAACTAACTTAAGGAGGTTCATTCAGTGAAAAGAAAAGCGTGGAAAAGTGTGTGTTATTGTTCAGCTGTTATGCTTGCTCTTGTGACAGGAGCGCATCTGGCGCTTGCGTCAACTACCTATGCAGAGTCATCTGAATTGGGAAGTACTCAGGAAAGTGGTATCCCGGTGTTTGACCAAATGCCGGAATCAACAGCCTTATTTCCAGAGACGTTGTTAAATTGGAGTCCTAAAAGTGAGCCAGATGCGCCGTTTAACGTATCCAAAGTTCCTCTGGCTGCTCGAGCTCAAGGAAAAAAATCAAACGTGGATCAAAGTACAGAAGCGAAAGTACTATCAATCGCAATCGTGAATCGGCATACGAAAGGAACGCCGTCACAAGGCGGAACGGATAAAGCGGTCTATAATTTTACGAATTGGCAATATGTAGACACATTAGTGGCATGGGCTGGTTCATCTGGTGAAGGGATCATCGTTCCGCCCAGTGGTGATGTGACCGATTCGGCGCATAGAAATGGTGTGCCTGTAGTGGGAACGGTATTTTTCCCGCCAGAAGCTTATGGTGGAAAGAGTGAATGGGTAGCACAATTTGTTCAAAAGGATCAAAAAGGCAGATTTCCGATGGCGGATAAGTTGTTGGAAATGTCCCAAGCATATGGCTTTGATGGGTGGTTTATTAATCAAGAAACCAACGTTGATGCACAAACAGCTACTGGGATGAAAGAATTTATGAGTTATTTACAAGCACGAAAACCAAAGAATCAGCAAATTATTTGGTATGATTCTATGATCCCAAGCGGTGCTGTAGCGTGGCAAGGCGCACTTAATGAGACGAATCAAGGATACTTCCAAGAGGGGAAAAAGCGGGTTTCAGATAAAATGTTCATCGATTTCCGCTGGCAAGACCTTAAGTCATCCAGTGAAAAAGCAACTCAATTGAAGCGCAGTCCCTACGATCTTTTTGCTGGAATCGATGTGCAGGCAAATGGGATAAATACCAGACGTAAACCAAGCAGTATTTTAGGTGAAGACGGAAAACCACTAGTTTCTTTAGGGTTGTATTGCCCAGATTGGACATTACGAGATGGTGGTCAGTATGATATCAATCAGTATTGGGAAAATGAAAAACTACTATGGATAAATCCACAAGGAGATCCTCGTGCCGTAGCAAGCCCTAAGAATGAATGGCAAGGAGTTTCACGTTATTATGTAGAAAAAACGCCCGTTACAAAATTACCATTTTTAACGAATTTTAACGTGGGAAATGGTGATGCTTTTTATCAAAATGGTACAAAGGTCAAAGAAGGAACCTTTAATAACCGAAGTATTCAAGATGTAATGCCGACATATCGTTGGGTCATTGATAATGAAGAAGGCAACCAATTAAACGCCACAATTAGTTATGAAGATGCATTTAACGGCGGTTCTTCTGTTAAATTAACAGGACCAATGACAGCAGATAAGAAAACATTTATCAAATTGTATGCGGCTAAAGTGAAAGCGAGTGCTTCAGATACAGCATCAATCGTAACAAAAGGTGCAAGTGCAACCTCCTTAGTGCTCGAATTACAAGGGAAAGAAAAACCTTTGATTATTCCAGGGATACAGCAACCTTTAGAAAACGGCTGGGTACAAACGACATATTCACTCAAACCAGCAGTTTGCCAAACGATTACAGCAATTGGTTTGAATGTGCAAAATGCTCAGACTGAAACGGCTTCGATTTCTTTAGGTCAATTAAAAATAGGAAAAGAAAAGGCAAAACCAGTCAGTACGCTAAGCAATCTGACGTTTTCTGGGAAAACGATTGTGGACGATTTGACTGAAAGTATTCGAATGAACTGGGAGACGAAAGGGAAAAATACCGCATCTTACCGTATTTACCGAGAAGTTGCGGGGCAATTGCAGTTTGAAGGTGAGACAGCCAATACGTCTTATACGTTATTGAATCAAGAACGAACTGGTGACACGGTCAACTATCAAGTGATACCAGTCGATCAGTACGGGCGCGAAGACCAAAACAAAGGGACTACAGCAGTTTATACATTTGAAGCGTTGAAAAAACCTGAAATAACGATCAATGCTAGCAGTACCTTGTTATCAGTTGGCGAAACGTTAACGTTATCAGCTGATGCTTCTAAATCGACGGAAATGGTCAATTGGGAAGTGATCGGTGCAACGCCGCAAACCGCTTCTGGTAAAGAAGCGACATTCTCTTTTGCAAAATCTGGTGTCTACACAGTCAAAGCCGTTGCGGTGAATGCTTCAGGTGAAACGGAGGTTGTCAAAGAAGATTATCTCTATGTTTATGATCAAAATGCTGGAATCAACATAGAAAATTTGGCTACCTTACCAGCAACAAGTGCTACTCAAGGTTCTGGCTACACGAACGAGCGTGAAAGTTATCGTTTTGCACTGGACGGAGATTTAAAAACAAAATGGTGTGATAATGGAAGTGATAAGCCGTGGATGATCGCAGATTTGGGCGCAGAGAAGACAATTTCTGGATTTGAGCTTTTCCATGCTGGTGCAGGCGGTGAAAGTCCAGAGTGGAATACGAGAGAGTATGACATTTCTGTGAGTCAGGATGGAAGCAATTGGACAACTGTTGTTCAACATCGAGGAAATACAGCAGACAATAGCAAAGATGCCATCAGTTTAGTTGAAGCGAGATATGTCAAACTATCTTTAGAAAAAGCGGAACAAAATGGCAAGACAGCTAGAATTTATGATTGGCAGATCATTGGAGTGGATCAAACTGGCATCGTCAAATAATAAATTTTAACGGTTAACTGATTGAATTGAAACAGAATAAGGCAAAATGAACGATTCGAACATCATTTTGCCTTTTTTGAGTTGGGTTATTGAATTAAAGTTGATAGCTAATGGTTAATTGCTCATGAAGAACTTGTTTTTCACTTTCAGGAATAAAGGCGCCGTTAACGGCGTTATGATTTAATTTCTCCATATCTGCATAAGTGATGCCGTACCATTCATGGAGCTTCATATATTCATCCGTTAACGTTGTATTAGACACCGTGCGATTGTCAGTATTGATACAGACATTGATGCCAGCCTCAAGAAATGTTTGGAAAGGATAATCGGCTAATTTGGTGACGGTCTTAGTTTGAAAATTACTAGTAGGGCACATCTCAATTAAAATATTTTTATCTCGCAATAAAGAAAAATATTCGGGCGTATCTTTTACAGCGATGCCATGTCCAATGCGTTTAGCGCCTAAATAAATTGCGTCAGCAACGTTTTTCCCGCAACCGCATTCGCCTGCGTGAAGTGTTAAAGGGATCGTCAATTGATTGACTAACCCAAGTGTCTCTTCAAAAGTATATGGCGGGAAGTTCAGTTCATTTCCAGCAAGATCAAAGCCTACGATGCCATCTTTTTTGAATGCATCAGCCAATTGCACAATTTTTTCGATAGCTGTGGCTTCTTCGTGCCGCATGCCGCATAATAACGCATTGCTTTTTACACCGAAACGTTGTTGTCCTTGCTCTAGACCTGCTAACACAGCCTGTACTACTTTAGGCAAAGATAGTCCTTTTTCAGTATGGAGAGAAGGCGCAAAACGGACTTCGATGTACTGGATATGTTCTTCTGCCGCTTGACTGATAACATCGAATGCAGCCGCTGTTAAGGCTGCTTCTGTTTGCAGACAGGATAACACTAAATCAAAACGCTTTAAGTAGTCATTTAAGTTTTGGCAATCAATAGGCGCAACTAATAGTTCTTTTAACTGCTCATTATCAGCGGGTAAAAAGATGCCTTGAGGTTCTGCTATTTTCCGTAAGGTTTCTGGGCGTATAGAACCATCTAAATGACAATGTAGCTCTATTTTTGGTAGTTTCTTGACTTGCTCTCGTCTCACGATATCATCCTCTCTTTTCTGTTAACGCGATCGGTCTCATTGATAAGTATTTTGAAGACTTTAACATGCTAAGTGAGCTCTGTCAATAAGTGAGGGATCAAGCTGAGATTAAGAGTAGTTTTTTTAGCCGATTTAAAGTAAAATAGTCCAGTAGAAAAGTAGTTTTTTGATCAGTTATGGGAGGGTTTATTTTGTTAGGAGTAGGACTATTATTTGTAGCGATCACGCTGATCAGCAATGGTTATTGTGGGCTAGCAGGAGTGGATAAAAAATCTACAGGATTGATTAATTTACTCACAGGAAGCCTGTCTTTTATCATTAATACGATTTATTTGTTTAGAGGCGCTTATTATGATGCTGGTATTGGGTATTTGTTTGCTTTTACCTATTTGATGGTTGGCTTGATTTATGTGTTTGAGTTAGATATGCGTATTTATGGAATATTCGCCTTGTTCGTAGCAATCAATACGATTCCAGCAGCCTATATTTCGTTTACGGTAGATGGTGATTGGCGTTTTGCCTTGATTTGGCTATCTTGGGGAATTTTATGGATGACAGGTTTTATTGAATATGTCCTGAAAAAAGAAATTGGGAAACCTGTCTTGTATTTTGCGATTTTCGAAGGAATTGTTACGTGTTGGATTCCTGGATTGTTGATGCTAACGAACAACTGGTAAAAAGCGGTCTGTGAAATTGAAGTAGCAGACTGTTTTTGTGCTGAATGTTGTGAAATTTTTGCTTAAGCTATTTTATTCTAGTGAATTCTGATAAACTAGGATCATTCGATACGTATTTTGAAAACGTTGACATGGTTGGTAGGTCTTGTCAATAAAGGGAGAATAAAATATGAAATTGACTATTAAAGAAATTGCAGATATGGCTGGTGTATCTGTCACGACAGTATCTCAAATCATTAATAACAAAGGCAGTCGCTTTAGTGAGAAAACTAGAAATAAAGTGCTGGCTGTAGTGGAGGAATTTGATTACAAACCGGATTATTTTGCTTCCAACATCATCACTCGTCATTCGAAAACGATCGGGATGGTCGTACCGGACGTGACAGATTTTTTCTTTGCTAAAGTTATCGAAGGGGTAGAAACGTATTTAAATTCGTTAGGCTATATGATCTTGTTGTGTAATTCGAAACACGATGAGGAAAAAGCCACGCAATATGTCACTGAACTGATTCATCGCTCGGTTGATGGCATTATTTTTGCGACACCGAATATTTTACCAGTGGATCATATCTTGAAGAATAAAAGCAAACGGAAAGTGCCGGTGATTCTAGTCGATCGTGGCATCAATCCGCGGGAAAATGGTCGTTTGATCGTGAAAGAATATGAGGGCGCTTACCGAGCAGTTTGTTCCTTGGTTGAGCAAGGGCATAGACACATTGCGATGCTGACAGAAAATGATGGTTATTATCAGCTGACAGAAAGAGTAACAGCTTATCAGCACGCACTAAAAGATCATGGAATCCCGGTGAGAGCAGAATATATGAGCAGTGGTGACTTAAATTTAGGTGGCGGGTATATGGCAGCTAAAAATGTACTGAAGAATCCACAAATCACGGCTATTTTTTGTGGAAATGATGAGATGGCAATGGGGGCTTATCAAGCAATTGAAGAATCTGGCAAGAAAATTCCAGATGATATCTCTATTATTGGGTTTGATGGATTAGAAATTTCGGAATATTTAGTGCCTGGACTAACAACCGTTTATCAGCCGAGTTTTGATATTGGTTTTTATGCTGCGCAATTTTTAGTGGAATCGATCAATGATCCTGATAAAAAAATTCCAAATAAGATTTTCGATACAACATTTATTTTAAGAAATAGCACGAAATCGATTGACAATCTGGCGGATTTGATTTAATGTTCGTGTTATAAGCGTTTTCAAATTATGTAAGCGTTAGTAAACTGTTTTACTAAAAGGTTTTAACCTGAATGGTTTTAGTGTATAATACATCCTTGGGGATTGATTCGGAGGAAGAAAAGCATGAGAATGGTAGATTTGATCGAGAAAAAACGTGATGGACAGGTCTTAACAGAAGCAGAAATTCAATTTATTGTTTCAGGGTATACAAGAGGCGATATTCCGGATTATCAGATGAGTGCCTTTTTGATGACTGTGTTTTACAAAGATATGACAGACGAAGAAATTACGACATTAACATTAGCGATGGCTAATTCAGGTGAAATGATCGACCTTTCATCGATTCAAGGCATTAAAGTCGATAAACATTCTACAGGCGGTGTTGGCGATACGACAACCTTGATTTTAGCGCCACTTGTTGCAAGTGTAGGTGCTAGTGTGGCTAAAATGTCCGGTAGAGGGCTTGGTTATACAGGCGGTACACTTGATAAATTAGAAGCAATACCAGGATTTCATGTAGAAATACCAGATGAAGAGTTTATCCGTTTGGTAAACGAAAGTCATGTAGCGGTGATTGGTCAGTCTGGTGATTTAGCACCAGCTGATAAAAAATTATACGCATTACGTGATGTTACAGCTACAGTCAATTCTATTCCGTTGATTGCAAGCTCGATCATGAGTAAAAAAATCGCAGCAGGTGCGGATGCGATCGTGCTGGATGTAACGACTGGCGAAGGTGCTTTTATGAAAAATATCGAGGAAGCACGTCGCTTAGCAGAAACGATGGTTCGGATCGGTCGTTTAGCGAATCGCCAGACGATGGCGGTAATTTCCGATATGTCCCAACCATTAGGTGAGGCGATCGGTAATAGCTTAGAAGTCGTTGAAGCAATCGAAACACTGCAAGGTAAAGGACCAGAGGATTTGCTGGAAATGTGCTATATCTTAGGTAGTCAGATGGTCGTTCTAGCGAAAAAAGCCGATACATTAGACGAAGCTCGTGCATTACTAAAAGAGGCCTTGGAATCAGGTAAAGCATTGGATAAATTCCGAGAAATGATTCGTAACCAAGGTGGAGATGACAGCATCATCGATCATCCAGAGCGTTTACTAACAGCCAAATATCAAATAGAATTACCAGCTAAAACATCTGGCGTTGTTCAAAAGCTCGTGGCAAATGAAATTGGTATCGCAGCGATGCTGTTAGGTGCAGGTCGAGCAACTAAAGAAGACGAAGTTGATCATGCGGTAGGAATCAAGCTGCATAAAAAAGTCGGTATGCCAGTGGAATCTGGTGAGTCGCTGCTAACTATTTATTCCAATTCAGAATCAATCGAGAACGTAAAAGAACTTTTATATAAAAATATCGAAATCGGCAGTTCTGGGACTGAACCTGAGCTGATTCATGATATAATAACAGCATAAAGGATGTGTAAAAAAATAATGGAATTAAATCAAATGATTGACCACACTATTTTAAAAGCAGATGCAAAGGAAGAGGACGTTTTACGAATTATTGAAGAAGCTAAAAAATATGAATTCTTCTCAGTTTGTATCAATCCATGTTGGGTTGCTTTGGCAAAAGAACACTTAGCTGGAACCTCTGTTGACGTTTGTACAGTAATTGGTTTTCCTTTAGGGGCTAATACATCAGAAGTAAAAGCCTACGAAGCAACAGATGCAATCAATAATGGTGCAACCGAAGTCGATATGGTCATTAATGTCGGCGCTCTTAAATCTCAGCAATACAAAAAAGTCTTGAAGGATATTCAAGCCGTTGTCGATGCAGCGAAAGGCAAAGCCTTAGTGAAAGTGATCATTGAGACAGCGTCACTGACTGACGAAGAGAAAATCAAAGTCTGTGAACTTGCGAAAGAAGCAGGAGCTGATTTTGTTAAAACCTCAACTGGTTTTTCAACTGGTGGAGCAACTGTAGCTGATGTTAAATTGATGCGTGAAACAGTAGGTCCAGACATGGGTGTCAAAGCTTCTGGTGGTATTCATAACGAAGCAGAAGCACAAGCGATGATCGAGGCAGGTGCGACACGTATCGGAACAAGTGCTGGTGTTGCGATCATGGAAGGTTCGACTGGAGCAGGCTATTAATCTAAAGAAGAAAGCGGCGGGCAAATGACAGCAAAACAAGAATGGTTAGCTATCGCAGATGATGCGTTAACAAAAGCGTATGTACCGTATTCTCACTTTCCAGTGGGGGCGTGCCTGATTACCAAAGAAGGAAAAACCTATCAAGGAGTCAATATCGAAAATGCTTCATATGGATTGACCAATTGTGCAGAACGGACAGCAATCTTCAAAGCTGTTTCTGAAGGCGAACGAGCATTTCAACATTTAGTGATTGCAGGAAATACACCTGAGCCAATCTCTCCGTGCGGTGCATGCCGCCAAGTGATGGCTGAATTTTGCGCGCCTGAAATGCCGGTTACTTTAGTTGGCGAGCATGGCGTGATTAAAGAAATGACTGTGGGCGAGTTGTTGCCTTATGCGTTTACAGAAAAAGATTTATAAGATCTTGCTACATGAACCAAACCTCTCAACAAATAGATACATCATCTTGAGACACGACAGAACTTTGATTTTATGTTGAAAAGTACAAGACGACCGAAGAGAGAGTTGTTTCACTATTATCTTGTTTCATTCAGTCATCCGGCTGTTGAAAATATAAAACTATTTTAGGGGGCTTTACAGAGATGAAAAAAGCAAAATTATTTGGTTTTGGCTTGACTGCACTGGCATTAACACTTGCGTTAGCGGCATGTGGCGGGGGTAAAAAAGATTCAACAGATGGAAAATCAGCAGGTGGGAACGCAGATCATAGCGTTGTTATCGTTACTGATATCGGCGGGGTAGATGACCGCTCGTTCAACCAATCAGCTTGGGAAGGTTTGCAAGCTTGGGGTAAAGAACATGATTTGAAAAAAGGAGCAGATGGATTTGATTATATTCAATCAAACGACGCTTCAGAATACGTAACAAATATTGATACAGCTGTTTCTAACGGATTTAAAACAGTCTTTGGGATTGGCTATTTATTAGCGGATTCAATCGGTACTGCAGCTGATGCAAATGCAGATACACAATTTGGTATCATTGATAGTGTCATTGAAGGAAAAGATAACGTAGTATCTGCGACATTTAAAGACCAAGAAGCTTCATACTTAGCTGGTGTAGCAGCTGCATATACAACAAAAACAAACACTGTCGGCTTTATCGGTGGTGAAGAAGGCGCGGTTATTGACCGTTTTGAAGCTGGATTCCATCAAGGTGTCATCGACACAGCGAAAAAATTGAATAAAGACATCAAAGTTGAAATCGAATATGCTGCTTCATTTGGAGACCCTGCTAAAGGGAAAGCATTAGCTGCTTCTATGTATCAAAAAGGTGCAGACATTATTTTCCACGCTTCAGGCGGTACAGGACAAGGTGTCTTCCAAGAAGCAAAAGACTTGAATGAAACGGGTTCAAAAGACAAAGTTTGGGTTATCGGTGTAGATAGTGACCAAGACAAAGAAGGTAAATACAAAACGAAAGATGGTAAAGAAGACAACTTCACTTTAACATCAACACTTAAAGGTGTAGGCGCTGCAGTACAAGATATCTCTAATCGTGCATTAGAAGATAAATTCCCTGGCGGCGAACACTTAGTTTACGGTTTGAAAGATGGCGGCGTTGATTTGACAAAAGGCTATTTATCAGACGAAGCACAAAAAGCAGTTGAGGCAGCGAAAGAAGAAATCATCGCTGAAAAAATCACTGTTCCAGAAGTACCAAAAGATGTAAAAGAGTAGGTCTTTCTGCTTAGCGCTGCGTTTGTAGCAGCGCTAAGAGTTTATTAAGCCTTTAAAGAAAGAAAATGAATGGTCAAACAACTCATTTTCTTTCTTTAAGAGCCTAAAAGCTACTTTATTTTTTAGAAGTACCGTATTAATAGATGAAATAAGTTTTGCGATTAAATCGTTAGGATGTGAAAAATGTGGCTCAGGAAAACTTTGTAATTGAGATGCGCAATATCACTAAGCAGTTTGGGACGTTTAAAGCCAATGACAATATCAACTTAACTGTCCGGCCTGGAGAAATCCATGCGTTGCTTGGAGAAAATGGTGCAGGAAAATCTACCTTGATGAATATATTATCTGGTTTGTTAGAACCGACATCAGGTGAAATCTTTATGAATGGTTCAAAAGTATCAATCAATGGACCAACTGCAGCAAATCGTTTAGGAATTGGAATGGTCCATCAGCACTTTATGCTGGTAGATGCTTTTACTGTAACAGAGAACATTATTCTTGGAAGTGAACCAACGAATGTGGGCGTATTAGATCGCAAAAAAGCTACAGCAGAAATCAAACGGGTTTCTGAGCAATATGGCTTATCAGTAGATCCGAGTGCATATATTCGTGATATCTCTGTTGGTGCGCAACAACGAGTGGAAATTTTGAAAACGTTGTATCGTGGTGCAGATGTTCTGATTTTTGATGAACCGACAGCGGTTTTAACGCCTCAAGAAATCGATGAGTTGATCGAAATCATGCGTGGACTTGTTCAAGAAGGCAAATCAATCATTTTGATCACGCATAAATTAGATGAAATCAAAAAAGTAGCAGATCGTTGTACCGTTATTCGTCGTGGTCAAAGTATTGATACTGTGAATGTTAAAGATGTTTCTTCACAACAATTGGCAGATATGATGGTAGGGCGCTCGGTTTCGTTTAAAACAGAAAAGAAAGCAGCTACCCCTAAGGAAGTGGTCCTTTCAATCAAAGATTTAGTTGTTAAAGAAAGCCGTGGATTAGAAGCTGTGAAAGGTCTTAGTTTAGATGTTCGCGCAGGTGAAGTAGTTGGAATTGCTGGGATCGATGGTAATGGTCAAACAGAATTGATTCAAGCGCTAACTGGATTACGTAAAGCGGAAAGTGGATCCGTTGAACTTAGAGGAGAAGCAATTACGAATAAAAAACCTCGGACAATCACAGAAGCAGGTGTAGGCCATGTGCCAGAAGACCGTCATAAATATGGCTTGATTCTGGATATGACCTTGGCTGAAAATATTGCATTACAAACTTACTATAAAAAGCCATTAAGTAACACAGGTGTGTTGAATTACAACCAAATCAATTCATATGCACGTAGATTAATAGAAGAATACGATGTACGAACAGTAAATGAACTAGTTCCAGCTAAAGCATTATCAGGCGGAAATCAGCAAAAAGCAATCATTGCGCGAGAAATCGATCGTGATCCTGATTTGTTGATTGTCTCTCAACCAACTCGTGGACTGGATGTTGGCGCTATCGAATACATTCATAAACGCCTGATCGAACAACGAGATAAAGATAAAGCAGTCTTAGTTGTTAGTTTTGAATTAGATGAAATTTTAAATGTTTCTGACCGCATCGCAGTGATTCATGCTGGGAAAATTGTTGGAATCGTTGATCCGAAAGAAACAAGCGAAAATGAATTAGGCTTACTGATGGCGGGTTACTCATTGGAAGAAGCTAGAAGAGAATTAAGTCAAGAGGCAGGTGAGGCAGTTGAATAATCGATCAGAAAGACTACGGAATATTTTAGTTCCTATTTTATCAGTGTTGATGGGTTTTATTCTTGGTGCAATTATTATGCTGATTTCAGGTCAAGATCCAATCGCTGGCTATCAAGCGATGCTTAAGACTGCTTTTCAAAGTCCCAAAAGCATCGGTGAAATTTTTGTAACAGCAGGACCGTTGATTTTTACCGCTCTAGGATTTGCGGTAGCGAATTCAGCTGGATTCTTTAATATCGGTCTTTCAGGCCAAGCATTATGCGGTTGGGTGACAAGTATTTGGGTAGCACTTTCTATGCCCGATGCGCCTCGGATGGTTGTTCTACCTGTAGCAGTACTTGCAGGGGCATTAGCCGGAGCGATGGCAGCTGCGATTCCAGGACTGCTACGTGCCTTCTTTGGTACAAGTGAAGTAATCGTGACGATCATGCTCAACTATGTTTTTCTTTATACAAGTACGCATATTGTGAATAATGTAATGTCAAAAGATTTAATGACCAATAAAGGTGTTACAAAAGTAATTGGCGAAAATGCCAGTTTACGTACAGGCTTCTTGAAAGAATTGAGTAGCGGTTCGCGTTTGAATATTGGTATTTTTATGGCAGTTATTTTCTTAGTGTTGATTTGGTTCCTTATGAAGAAAACGACGTTAGGGTATGAGATTCGTTCAGTTGGGTTGAATCCTTTTGCTTCAGAGTATGCTGGAATGAGCAGTAAGCGGACGATTGTGATGTCGATGGTTATTTCAGGAACACTCGCTGGTCTGGGTGGGGTTGTTCTTGGGTTAGGGACGTTTGGAAACTTCTTTGTTCAAGGCTCTTCTTTGAGTATTGGATTTGACGGAATGGCGATTTCCTTATTAGGAGCAGGAAGTTCGGTCGGAATATTCTTATCGGCGATTCTCTTCAGTGTACTGAAGTTGGGTGGACAAGGAATGCCACTTCGTGCAGGTGTTCCCATCGAATTAGTAGATGTCGTTATTGCGGCAATCATTTTCTTTGTGGCAATCAGCTACTTGATTCGTTTCTTGTTGGCAAAAGCTTCAGGTAGCAAAAAAGAAGTAGCCGTAGTTGAAGAATTAGTTGGTAAATCAGATCCGACCAGTCAAGAAGGAGGAAAAATCTAATGAATATTGCATTAATCGCTGTATTAGCGCCGATTATTACACAAACTTTGGTTTATTCCACTCCTTTGGTCTTCACGGCTTTGGGCGGGACATTTTCTGAGCGTAGTGGTATTGTTAACGTGGGACTTGAAGGAATCATGGTTATGGGTGCCTTTAGTTCAGTCGTATTTAATTTAACCTTTGCTGAAACCTTTGGTGCAGCGACTCCTTGGCTTGCTTGTTTAGTCGGTGGTGTGGTCGGAATGTTGTTCTCGCTACTTCATGCCGTTGCGACAATCAATTTAAGAGCGGATCATATCATTAGTGGTACCGTGGTCAATTTAATGGCGCCAGCTTTAGGGATTTTCTTGATCAAAGTTATTTATGGAAAAGGCCAAACAGATACGATCACAGAATCATTTGGTTACTTTTCATTTCCGATTTTGAAGGATATTCCAATTTTAGGAGACCTGTTCTTCAAGCAAACCACTTTGCCAGCATTTGTGGCGATTTTAGTTGCAATCCTATCGTGGTTCGTGCTGTTCAAAACTCGTTTTGGCTTACGTCTTCGTGCAGTAGGTGAAAATCCTCAAGCGGCAGATACACTGGGCATCAATGTTTATGTAATGCGTTATGCTGGTGTTTTGATCTCAGGATTTTTAGGTGGGATTGGCGGCGCTGTATTTGCTCAAACAATCGCTGGTCGTTTTGCGGTGACAACGATTGCCGGACAAGGATTTATTTCGATGGCAGCGATGATTTTTGGTAAATGGAATCCACTAGGTGCGATGGGAGCGGCTTTATTCTTCGGGTTTGCTCAAAATATCAGTATTGCTGGTTCGAGTCTACCAGTCATTTCATCAATACCAGCTGTTTATTTACAAGCAGCACCATATGTATTGACCATTATCGTTTTAGTCGTTTTCTTAGGAAAAGCTTCTGGACCAAAAGCGATCGGGAAAAATTATATCAAATCAAAATAAATATTTTAAGTATAAAAGGGCGGGCTATGGGAAGTTATCTAAAGTCATGCCCTTTTTATCAAATAGTAAGTAAAAATAAGAAAGAAGGATGGTTATGTTTAAACGTGTGCATTTAGTTGTAATGGATTCAGTCGGGATCGGGGAAGCGCCTGATGCTGAAAAATTTGGCGATGTAGGTAGTGATACATTAGGTCATATCGCAAAAGAAGCGGGTTTGACGATTCCTAATTTAGAAAATCTTGGTCTAGGAACAATTGCCCCCCTTCATAATGTTGAAGCCGTAGCTGATCACAAAGGTTATGCAACGAAATTAGAAGAAGTTTCTGTAGGGAAAGACACGATGACTGGACACTGGGAAATCATGGGCTTAAATATTCAAAAACCTTTCCGGGTTTTTCCTGATGGATTTCCAGAAGAATTATTAAAACAAATCGAAGAATTTTCAGGACGTAAGATCGTTTGTAATAAACCATACAGTGGCACCGCAGTTATTGATGATTATGGCCAACATCAGATGGAAACAGGGGACTTGATCGTTTACACATCTGCTGATCCAGTATTACAGATCGCAGCTCATGAAGAAATCATTCCTTTAGAAGAACTATACCGGATTTGTCAGTATGTCCGTGATATTACCAAAGATGAACCGTATATGATTGGTCGAATCATTGCTCGACCATATGTTGGTGAACCAGGTAATTTTACTCGAACAAGTAATCGTCACGATTATGCATTAGATCCATTTGGTCATACGGTTCTTGATTCGTTAAAAGAAAATGGTAAAGAAGTCATTGCAGTTGGGAAAATCAACGATATTTTCAATGGTCAAGGAATCACAGATTCTGTTCGTACGAAGAGCAATATGGATGGTGTAGATCAATTACTTAACGTGATGAAACGAGACTTTGAAGGTTTGAGTTTCACTAACCTGGTTGATTTTGATGCGTTATATGGTCACCGTCGTGATGTTGTTGGTTATGCACATGCAATCGAAGCCTTTGACTTAAGACTTCCGGAGATCATCGATGCCATGGAAGAGGATGATCTGCTAATGATTACAGCGGACCACGGAAATGACCCGACTTTCCCAGGAACTGACCATACAAGAGAATATGTTCCATTATTAGTTTACAGTAAAAAAATGAGCGGCCAAGGTAGCTTGCCGCAAGGTCATTATGCAGATATCTCAGCAACTGTGGCTGAAAACTTTGCGGTTCCAAAAACAGAAAATGGCGAAAGCTTCTTAAATAAACTAGTCTAGGAGAGAAACGATGACAAAACTTAGTGAGATGTTAAAAGAGACAACGAGCTTTTTAAAAGAAAAAGGTATTGGAGAAGTAGAGTTCGGCTTGATTTTAGGTTCAGGCTTAGGTGAACTAGCCGATGAGATAGAGGGAGCCATTGCTATTCCATTCTCTGAAATTCCTCATTTCGCTGTGTCTGCTGTAGTGGGGCATGCCGGTAAACTTGTTTACGGTACTTTATCAGGGAAAAAAGTGTTGGCAATGCAAGGACGCTTCCACTATTATGAAGGGCATTCAATGCAAACTGTGACGTATCCAGTCCGTATGATGGCAGCAATTGGAGCACATTCTATTATTGTAACTAACGCTGCTGGCGGAGTGAATGAAAACTTTACCCCAGGAAATTTGATGCTGATCACAGATCATATCAACTTCACTTTCGATAATCCGTTGATTGGTGAAAATGATGATGAAATGGGGCCACGTTTCCCAGATATGAGTCATACTTATACACCAAAATATGCTGACGTAGCAAGAAAAGTAGCTAAAGCACAAAATGTACCATTGCAAGAAGGTGTTTACATGGGCTTTTCTGGACCAACCTACGAAACACCAGCTGAAATCCGTATGTCTCGTGTAATGGGAGCGGATGCTGTGGGAATGTCGACTGTTTCAGAAGTCATCGTTGCAGCTCATAGCGGTCTAAACGTTTTAGGAATCTCATGTATTACCAATCTAGCTGCGGGTATGCAAAGCAGTTTGAATCATGCTGAAGTTGTGGAAACAACAGAGCGCGTGAAAGGACAATTTAAAGAGTTAGTCAAAGCAATATTAGCTGAACTATAAAAGTTTCATTATAAAGGAGAAAAAATATGAGCGTTCATATAGAAGCAAAACCAGGTGAAATCGCAGATAAAATTTTATTACCAGGAGATCCCTTACGGGCGAAATACATTGCGGAAACATTTTTAGAAAATCCAGTGTGCTATAACCAAGTAAGAGGAATGTTAGGGTATACAGGTACGTATAAAGGCGAACGTGTTTCTGTTCAAGGAACAGGAATGGGGATGCCTTCTGCAACGATTTATGCCCATGAATTGATCAACTCTTATGATGTGAAAAAATTGATTCGTGTGGGGACTTGTGGATCGATTTCTGAGAAAGTCCATGTAAGAGATTTAGTAATCGCGCAAGCAGCAGCCACACCATCATCAATGATCCGCAATGATTTTCCTAAATATGATTTCCCGCAAATCGCTGATTTTGATTTGCTATTGAAATCATATACAACTGCAAAAGAAAAAGGCTTTGTTACCCATGTTGGAAACGTCTTATCTGATGATGTCTTTTATAAAGACAGCATGGATGGTGTTTTTGAACTTGGTAAATTAGGCGTCTTAGCGATCGAGATGGAAGCTGCGGCATTATATTATTTAGCCGCTAAATTTGATGTGCAAGCGTTGGCGATCATGACCGTTAGTGATAGTTTAGTAACAGGTGAAGAAACAACTGCTGAAGAACGTCAAACAACATTCAATGATATGATCGAAGTAGGATTGGAAACTGCAATAAATAGTTAAAAGCCAAAGAGATTGAAGTGGAAAACCTTCAATCTCTTTTATTATAAATCACAGCGATTGCTTGCAGAGCTGATGATGCACAATACTTGGCAAGAGCAAAACAAGAGACGTTTTAGAGAACTTGTTCTATCATAGACTATGGAACCTAAATTGAATGGAGGAAGAAAAAATTGGATAATTTTAGATTTTACGTACCGACAGATATTCGCTTTGGGAAAGATCGTTTAGCAACTGAATTGACAGATGTGTTAAATGCATATGGTAAAAATGTCCTGCTAGTTTATGGCGGAGGTAGTATTAAGAAAAATGGCTTGTATGATCAAGTAATTGATCTGCTAGAAAAAAATCAAAATACAGTTGTCGAATTGAGCGGTGTAGAACCTAATCCCCGTATTGAAACGGTTCGTCGTGGTGTAGCGTTGTGTCGTGAAAATGACGTGGACTTGATTTTGGCGGTTGGCGGTGGCTCAACGATTGATTGTTCTAAAGTGATCGCGGCAGGCTTTTACAGTGACGAAGACCCGTGGGAAGTTATAAAAGGACGCAAAGGTTTCCAAGGTGAGGCCTTGCCGATTGTTACGATTTTAACTTTAGCAGCAACGGGCAGTGAAATGAATGGTGGAGCTGTGATCACAAATTTAGCAACAAACCAAAAATTAGGCGTTGGTGGACCCGCAATGATGCCAAAAGTGTCATTTTTAGATCCGACCACGACATTTACGGTACCAGCTTATCAAACAGCTGCAGGTTCTGCCGATATCTTAAGCCACTTAGTTGAAAGCTATTTTAATATAACCGAAGGAACTGATGTACAAGACTTTGTCTCAGAAGGTCTGATGCGTGCGGTCATTAAAAATTGTCCAATTGCACTTGTTACCCCCGATGATTATGATGCTCGTGCTAATTTGATGTGGTCAAGTAGTTTAGCGTTGAATGGATTGACAAGAAACGGTAAACATGGCGTTTGGTCATGTCATGCGATGGAACATGAATTAAGTGCCTTTTATGATATTACTCATGGAATTGGGTTAGCCATCTTAACTCCACGTTGGATGAATTATGTGCTTTCAGAACAAACGGTCAGCAAATTTGCCCAGTTTGCTCAAAATGTGTGGGGAATCGATGAAGAAGAGCCAATGCTTGCAGCGAAAAAAGGGATTCAAGCGACATATGATTTCTTCAAAGCTTGTGACATTCCGATGACTTTACCAGCTGTTGGAATCGATGAGGAAAAATTTGGAGAAATGGCGAAACAGGCAGTAGCACACAGTACCATCAAAACAGATGCTTTTGTTCCTTTAGCGGAATCGGATGTTGAAGCGATTTATCGTGAATGTTTAACTGAATCTAGCTTTGTATAACTAACAATCACAACGTGAAAAGAGGACAAGCCTATGAAACAATTGTTTGATGAAACGTATTCTGAAAATCGAACGCTTTGGTATGCTTATTTTAATGATATAGAACAACCCGATTTAATCGAAACAATTGGTCGAATTATCCAAAAAGATTTACAGAAATCGACGGATGTTTTGGCGACAAGTTGGATATTTTACCGTGAAGAGCTGCAAAAAGATGCGTTAGAGGAAGAAGTACGATCTTCAATCATGGTTCGTTTTGTGGATGGACAATACTTTGTTCAATATAATATGTCTGATTTTGAATTTGTGACACAAAGGGAAGCTATCGCAAGTTGGCTTCGACGTTTAAAAGAAAAGCTAGAGAAATAAATAAAAAGATCGCCGAAACTATGCAGTTTCAGCGGTCTTAGTCTTTTTTTATAAGTAGTATTTTTTAGCTACAGTTAGGTCATCGTTTAATTCATAAACAAGTGGTTGACCAGTTGGGATTTCAAGATCCATGATGTCTTCATCTGAAATACCTTCGATATGTTTAGCTAAGGCGCGTAAAGAATTACCGTGAGCTGCTACTAAGACAGTTTTATTGTCTAATAAAGCAGGCGCGATTTCGTCTTGCCAGAAAGGTAACGCACGTTCTAGTGTAACTTTTAAGTTTTCTCCACCTGGAATATCGCGTTGGTCTAACATTGCGTAACGACGATCATTTGCTGCAGAGCCTTCGTCAGTCGCTTCCGTCAATGGAGGTAAAGTATCATAAGAACGACGCCAAATATGTACTTGGTCATCTCCATATTTTTCAGCAGTTTCTTTTTTGTTTAAGCCTTGTAATTTACCATAATGACGTTCATTTAAGCGCCAAGATTTGATTTGAGGAACCCATAATTGATCTGAGTTTTCTAAAAGTAAGTTACATGTTTTGATAGCACGAGTTAATACAGAAGTATAAGCTACATCAAATTCAATTCCAGCTTCTTTGATTTTGCGACCGCCTTCGATTGCTTCTTCAACACCTTGTGGTGCTAAATCTACGTCAGCCCAACCGGTAAATTGGTTCAATGCATTCCATTCACTAAGTCCATGACGAGAAAATACTAATTTTGGCATGTATAGCTCTCCTTTGAGTTGTAGTTTCTGAAACTTTCATTTCCTTTTCTATTGTACACCGTTTTAAAATAGATTTCCATTGTAAATTAGTGGAAACTAGTAAAACTAGTGATTCAATAAGTTTTACTAAAGGAAGACAATATTGAGGGAAATAATACAAATAAAGAGACTGCAACAAAAATGTTGCAATCTCCTAGAAAGTCATCACTGATTTATTCTTGTTATTTTTGAGAAATTCCAGCGACATCTGCTTCAGGCAAATTGATGTACTTGTAGCAGGTTCCTACAGAAACATTACACTTAGAAGAAACGGACTGGATCGTTTCTTTCTTTTCGTGGTATAGGTGGCGAATTTTTTTGACTGTTCGTGCATCTATTTTAGGACGTCCACCGATTTTACCTTTTTTTCGAGCGTTGTCTAGTCCGACTAAAGTACGTTCTTTGATTAGATCGCATTCCATCGTAGCCAGTCCATTCATTAACTTAAAATAAATTTCCCCCATCGGGTGACGAGTGTCGATCTCTTCATCAAGACTAACTAGATGAATACCGGTACCCTTGAATTTTTGTGTCAGCTCAGTTAATTGACGAGTAGAACGTCCCAAACGATTTAAGCGGCAAATAACTAAGGTGTCGCCTTTTTCTAAACCGTTGAGAACTGGTTCAAGCTCAGAAATCAGTTGTTCGTCATTTGTAATGTCGAAAGATTCATGATAAATCTGATCACAGCCATAGTCAGATAGTACTTTGATTTGAGCGTCTAAATCATTATCAGTAATTGTTGTACGTGCATAACCAATTATTTTCATCGTTCGTCCTTTCTAGTATAGGATACTAAAAATGTAGCATATAAACGAACGGAATGGTAGTTGTTTTTTTATCTTTTTCTAATGTTCTTCTTTGTTTTCAAATCTTATTCAAATAATTGGTTATTTTGGAACATGAATTGTTTTAGGACCGGACGTTCCACCGACAATAACCGTTGTGACGATTTGAAGGAATAAGCCGTGTTCAACGACACCCACTAATTGATCTAAATAAGCACCTAAAGCAATTGGATCAGCAATTTCTTTTAAATGAAGGTCGATGATGTAATGCCCCCCATCTGTGACCAATGTTTCCCCGGTAGATGTTGTACGTAAAATAGGATCATAACCTTTTTCTTCAAATAAACGAACTAACTGTTGGCTGCCATACGGAACCACTTCGACAGGTAACGGAAACTTACCAAGTTTTTTGACAAGCTTAGATTCATCAACGATCCAAATACATTTCTTCGAATAAGTCGCTACGATTTTTTCAAACAATAAAGCAGCACCGCCGCCTTTGATGCCTTGGAAATCTTCACTGATTTCATCTGCTCCATCGATCGTTAAGTCGACGTAAGGGACTTCGTCAATTCCTTTTAAAGGAATACCTAATTCTTGTGCTTGACGCTCAGTTTCTTTGGACGTTGTGACACCAATGATCGATAAGCCTTCTTCTTTTACACGGCGACCAATCTCGTCTACCATAAATTTTGCCGTAGATCCTGTGCCAAGACCTACGATCATACCGTCTTTTACATACTTTGCTGCTTCGATTCCTGCCATTTGTTTAAGATTCATTACAAGTATCCTCCCTTTTTCAAGTCTCACACAAATATAATACATGGAAGTAATTAAAAAAGATAGCTGATTAAACGGGTTTCATCAACTATCTTTTTTAATTTAGAATTTATTTAGTGAAATGAACATTAAAGGTCTTGATAATTGAAGGGTTTGTTCCGTCAGCGATTACTTTAGTTGTTGGTCTATACAAGTCGTAGCCAGATTTTAACTGTATTGGCAATATACTTTTTCCTTTGTCTTCCTCTTTTAAGTCCTGTACTTTTAATTTTAAATTAACAAAAAGCCGTAAATTGGATGTGACTTCGGGTGAGTAAAAGACTCTGAAGCCTTCTAACTCTTGTATAGCTGGTTTTTCTGAAGAAAAATTTTCCCCATCTTTAGTATATTCGATTGTTGCACCTGTGATCGAATCAATCATGTTAGTAGTATTGAACCATGAAATTTCAGGATAGTCCATAGCGCTGAATGTCTTTCCTTGTGGTGTTGTTAAATGAAATTCAACCCAGTTATCTTTTGTATCGTTCATGAACCCGGCACCATATTGGAAATAAATAGTTTCTTTGGCAGGGTTAGTGATATACAAAGGATTTCGACTATTGTCCCGTAAATCAGTTGCCCACCCAATGGATGTATGCCCATTTGAATAAGGCGCAGAATTCGTAGTGAGGGTACAACTTGCTTTAACTGAGCCATTCTCAGTAGATGCTGTAATAAGCGCCTGCCCTGCTTGTTTCCAAGTGATTTCTCCAGTTTGGGTGACAGTAGCAATCAACGGATTGCTTGTTGACCAAATAATTTTTTGTGGTGCTGCATTTTTAGGGAAAGTTTCTGCAGTTAATGTTGCTTTTTTTCTTTCCTCAAGTACAAGAGTGGTCTGGCTAAGTTGAATTTCTTGAATCATTGGTAAATCATTTATAGTAACGTCGATTTCTGTTTTAATACCAGGGTTTCTTGTGGAAAAAGCCTCTATTTTAGCTTTTCCAGCACGAGCTGCATTGACTACACCGCTAGAATCAACAGTTGCAAATTCTGGATTAAGGCTTCTAAAACCGATTGAAGGATCGGTTGTATTTTTAGGAGTCAAAGTAGCTGATAATTGTTCTTTATCACCAACTAAAAGTGATAGTTTATTTTTTTGAACAGTAACGGAAGTCGGTTGTATTTCAGATGTTCTTTCAGTAAAACCGCTGATAAAGAATGAACGGAAAGTTTCTTCACTCCATTTACCATTATTTTCCAGTGAATAACTACTCCCTTTGTTTAACCCTATTTTTTCCTTTGGACTTACAGGAAGGTTTTGGCCATTTTTTTTATCTGAAGAGCGATAAACCACAGCGATAGAAAAGTCTTCACCAGTTAAAGCAACGGGTTTTTTTAAACGAATGGTTTCAGTTCCAACTTCTTTTTTAGTTCCTTCTTGAATCTTGGTGAAACCTTCTAGATTTTTTAAAGGTTTCCCGTTAGGCATAACATAAATTTCATAATTCATATCATTTGTTAAAGTTTTTAATGAAACTGCCGATAATTGTTCTGGTGTATCTAGAGTACGCGAATAAGAAGTGGCAAGTGTTCGTTCCTTGTTAGGAAATACAGGAACTAGTTGACCAGCTGTAAAATAAGCAACGTTATATTTTTTGTAATAGTTATTTTTATTTTCTACGGAAGTAATGATATCAATTTCTGATTTCTTTAATTGAAAATCATCATAGGAAATATAAAAATAGCCTTGATCTCCCCAATTAGATCCCCAACTGTTTTTGACGATGAACGCGCCATCTTGCGAGGGTGTGTACACAAATCTTTCTTTACTGAAGGAATCGTCCCAGCCAACAATAGTCGTAACATGATTAACTGAGCCAACGCGATCCTTAGGAATATATTGTGAACTGTAACGGGTTTCATATCCTCTAAACATCAGGTTGTCTTGAATAGCGTTTCCGTAACGGTAAACGTAGTCTTTAATGGTTTTAACGCGCTGATTATTTTCTTCCTGAGAGATATCTAATGAGACTTTGGGCAGTGTGACTAAACCTTGAACGTGTTTTTCAGCATTCAAATTTTGCCATTTTGAGACTGGTTGACCTCCTGTGATGGTATTTGGAAAATCTGTTTCATTTACTGGGCCAGACCAATCTAGTGTAGCATCAAGTGCAGGGCCAGAAGCAAAGCCAGCATCCAACCCGCCGCCATTACTAATAACAGTTGAATAAGGATTTTCTCCTACAGTGCCTGTTGCGTTTCTAGCAATTAAGTAGTTAAAATAATTAGCTGAAAAATCATGCTGTTCCCCATTTTTAGCTAGGTGACTCTCCAATGCTGAGGTGACCGCATAGGACCAACAAATTCCTCTTGTTTGCGCTTTGACTGGAGTGACATGTCCTGTTTCCCGAGGATCATATTTTTGCGGTAGTTCATTTCCTTCAGCAAAAGTTTTCTGAGGCGAGAAAACCAAACAGATAAATAAAATAGCAAGAAGATAGCGTTTGTGTGAATGGACTAAAGTGCTGTTTTTCTTTTTCAAGTTAATTCCTCCTTTTTTGATAATACTTGATCAACATGGTTTACGTTGGTTACTGAATCGTATTAGTCATAGCAATAATTCCACCTCCTGTGTTCGCTATATTTATACTTTAGTTTATTATTTGTTACTATGGATTAATATAGATTATTATTGTAAAAATCTAGAATTTAATTAGGTTTCTAGATAGCCTAATGGGATTTTTTGTAGGAGAAGGCTATCAGCTTAACCTTAATGATTTTTTTAGTTTAAAAAGTAGAAATAAGGAATAATGATATTGACAAACAAAATATGACGTGATATGCTATCAAAGGTGCTTTATCTACAGGTCTCTCGTTGGAGACGTGCTGACTGTCTATCGAAGCATATTTGATAATGAGTGCAGAGATTGCATTATTTTTTATCGCTAAAAAAGAACCACCTGGATGTGTGGAACTAGATGCGAAATGAGGAAGGAGGAAACAAGGAATGCCTACAATTAATCAATTAGTACGTAAACCTCGTAAATCAAAGGTGGAGAAATCTAATTCACCAGCGTTGAACAAAGGATATAATAGTTTTAAGAAATCTCAAACGAACGTAAACTCACCACAAAAGCGTGGGGTTTGTACTCGTGTGGGAACAATGACACCTAAAAAACCTAACTCGGCTTTACGTAAATATGCCCGTGTTCGTTTGTCTAACTTAATCGAAGTAACAGCTTATATCCCAGGGATCGGTCATAACTTACAAGAACATAGCGTGGTACTATTACGCGGTGGACGTGTAAAAGATTTACCAGGGGTACGTTATCATATCGTACGTGGTGCGCTTGATACAGCCGGTGTTACAGATCGTAAACAAAGCCGCTCTAAATATGGTACTAAAATGCCTAAAGCTGCTAAATAATTTGACAATCACTAAGGTCTTATACAATAAAGAATTTTCGGAAGGAGGAGTTACGGATGCCACGTAAAGGTCCTGTTACAAAACGCGATGTTTTACCAGATCCAATTTATAACTCAAAATTAGTAACTCGCTTGATTAACCGTGTAATGGTTGATGGAAAACGCGGGATTGCTGCTAATATTATCTATAATTCATTTGATATCATCAAAGAATCTACAGGTAACGATCCATTGGAAGTTTTCGAACAAGCAATGAAAAACGTTATGCCTGTCTTAGAAGTAAAAGCTCGCCGTGTTGGGGGTTCTAACTATCAAGTACCAGTTGAAGTTCGTCCAGAACGTCGTACAACTTTAGGCTTGCGTTGGGTTGTTAACTATGCTCGCCTACGCGGTGAACATACAATGGAACAACGTCTAGCGAAAGAAATCATGGATGCTGCCAACAACACAGGCGCTTCAGTTAAAAAACGTGAAGACACACACAAAATGGCTGACGCTAACCGTGCGTTTGCACATTATCGTTGGTAAAATCCTCTCTGTATGTAATTTAACTTTACGACAGACAGTCACTTTACAATCGATTTAAATAAAGAGAGGAGAACACCCTAGAATGGCAAGAGAATTTTCGTTAGAAAACACTCGTAATATCGGTATTATGGCTCACGTTGATGCGGGTAAAACAACAACAACAGAGCGTATTTTATACTACACTGGTAAAATCCATAAAATTGGTGAAACGCACGAAGGTGCTTCACAAATGGACTGGATGGAACAAGAACAAGAACGTGGTATTACCATCACATCTGCTGCAACAACTGCACAGTGGAAAGGTTACCGTGTAAACATTATCGATACACCAGGACATGTGGATTTCACTATTGAAGTTCAACGTTCACTACGTGTATTAGATGGTGCTGTAACCGTTCTTGATTCACAATCAGGTGTGGAACCTCAAACTGAAACAGTTTGGCGTCAAGCAACTGATTATAAAGTTCCACGTATTGTTTTCTGTAATAAAATGGATAAAATCGGTGCGGATTTCTTATACTCTGTAAACTCATTACATGATCGTTTACAAGCTAATGCTCATCCAATCCAATTACCAATTGGTTCAGAAGATAACTTTACAGGGATCATCGACTTAATTACGATGAAAGCTGAAATTTATACAAATGACTTAGGTACAGACATTCAAGAAACTGAAATTCCAGAAGAATATATGGATCAAGCAGTTGAATGGCGTGAAAAATTAGTTGAAGCAGTAGCTGAAACTGATGAAGACCTAATGATGAAATATCTTGATGGTGAAGAAATTACTATCGAAGAATTAAAAGCGGGTATCCGCCAAGCAACGATCAACGTTGAATTCTTCCCAGTAATGTGTGGTTCTGCCTTTAAAAATAAAGGTGTTCAAATAATGCTTGATGCAGTACTTGATTACTTACCATCACCACTTGATATTGAAGCAATCAAAGGTATCGACGTTAAGACAGACGAAGAAACTACTCGTCCTGCCGATGACGAAGCTCCTTTTGCTTCATTAGCATTTAAAGTTATGACTGACCCATTCGTAGGTCGTCTAACATTCTTCCGTGTCTATTCTGGTGTCCTTGAAAGTGGTTCATATGTATTGAACGCTTCTAAAGACAAAAAAGAACGTATCGGTCGTATTTTACAAATGCACGCGAACACTCGTAAAGAAATTGACAAAGTGTTCTCAGGAGATATCGCTGCCGCTGTTGGATTGAAAGATACAACAACAGGTGATACTTTATGTGCGATAGATTCACCAGTAATTCTTGAATCAATTGAGTTCCCAGAACCAGTTATCCAAGTTGCTGTTGAACCTAAATCAAAAGCTGACCAAGATAAAATGGGTGTGGCTCTGCAAAAACTTGCAGAAGAAGATCCGTCATTCCGCGTTGAAACAAACGTTGAAACTGGTGAAACAGTTATCTCTGGTATGGGCGAATTGCACTTAGACGTATTAGTAGACCGTATGAGACGTGAGTTCAAGGTTGAAGCCAACGTTGGTGCTCCTCAAGTATCATATCGTGAAACTTTCCGTGCGCCTTTAACTCAGGCAGAAGGTAAGTTTGTACGTCAGTCTGGTGGTAAAGGTCAATACGGACATGTCTGGGTTGAATTTACGCCAAACGAAGAAGGAAAAGGTTTTGAATTTGAAAATGCTATCGTCGGTGGTGTGGTTCCTCGTGAATACATCCCAGCGGTTGAAAAAGGCTTGGCAGAATCTATGAACAACGGTGTTCTTGCTGGATATCCATTAGTTGATATCAAAGCAAAACTTTACGATGGTTCATACCATGATGTCGATTCAAATGAAACAGCCTTCCGTGTAGCTGCTTCTATGGCACTACGTGCGGCTGCTAAGAAAGCTAATCCAGTTATCTTAGAACCAATGATGAAAGTAACGATCACTGTACCAGAAGATTACCTAGGTGATATCATGGGACACGTTACAAGTCGTCGTGGACGTGTTGAAGGAATGGAAGCACACGGTAACTCACAAATCGTTAACGCGATGGTGCCTCTAGCTGAAATGTTCGGCTACGCTACAACGTTACGTTCAGCAACACAAGGTCGCGGTACGTTTATGATGGTCTTTGATCACTATGAAGATGTACCAAAATCTGTACAAGAAGAAATTATCAAGAAAAATGGCGGAAACAACGCTTAATAGTTAAGAAATAAGCGTGTGTTTATTTATGACTAGGATTTTCTAATGATTTCGGTTAAACTAATTAAAGATGATCAGGTAGCTGTAAACTATCTATCAAATAAAATAAAATTTATATATTTTAGGAGGAACATTTAAAATGGCTAAAGAAAAATTTGACCGTTCTAAACCCCATGTAAACATTGGTACTATTGGACACGTTGACCATGGTAAAACTACATTAACTGCTGCAATCGCAACTGTGTTATCTAAACACGGTGACGGTGAAGCTCAAAACTATGCTGATATCGATAACGCTCCAGAAGAAAAAGAACGTGGTATCACTATCAACACTTCTCACATCGAGTATGAAACTGATGCTCGTCACTATGCCCACGTGGATTGCCCAGGACACGCGGATTACGTTAAAAACATGATCACTGGTGCTGCACAAATGGATGGAGCTATCTTAGTAGTATCTGCTGCTGATGGTCCTATGCCTCAAACTCGTGAGCACATCTTGTTATCACGTAACGTTGGTGTACCATACATCGTTGTTTTCTTAAACAAAATGGATATGGTAGATGACGAAGAATTATTAGAATTAGTAGAAATGGAAGTTCGTGATTTATTATCTGAATATGACTTCCCAGGTGACGACACTCCTGTTATCGCTGGTTCTGCTTTGAAAGCATTAGAAGGCGACGCTTCATACGAAGAAAAAATCTTAGAATTAATGGCTGCAGTTGACGAGTATATCCCAACTCCAACTCGTGACACTGACAAACCATTCATGATGCCAGTTGAGGACGTATTCTCAATCACTGGACGTGGTACAGTAGCTACTGGCCGTGTTGAACGTGGAGAAGTTCGCGTTGGTGATGAAATCGAAATCGTTGGTATCGCTGAAGATACTAAGAAAACAACTGTAACTGGTGTTGAAATGTTCCGTAAATTATTAGACTACGCTGAAGCTGGCGATAACATCGGTGCTTTATTACGTGGTGTAGCCCGTGAAGACATCGAACGTGGACAAGTATTAGCAAAACCTGCTACTATCACTCCTCATACAAAATTTAAAGCTGAAGTTTATGTTTTATCAAAAGAAGAAGGCGGACGTCACACTCCATTCTTCACTAACTACCGTCCTCAGTTCTACTTCCGTACAACTGACGTAACTGGTGTAGTTGAATTGCCAGAAGGTATCGAAATGGTAATGCCTGGTGATAACGTAGCAATGGACGTTGAATTAATCCACCCAATCGCTATCGAAGAAGGAACTCGTTTCTCAATTCGTGAAGGCGGACGTACTGTTGGTTCAGGCGTTGTTTCTGAAATTACTAAATAATTACAGATTAATATAAAGTAACAAAACCGACGTAAAACATCGGCGTACTCGGACGTAAGTCGAAGGGATTTCCCTTCGGCTTTTTTTGTTTCGAATTTTTTTAGATAATCTAAAGATTGCTTGAAAAACTTTTACAAAAGTTTCAAAACAAGCTTGACTTATATCGAGGTTCGATATAATATAGTGGTACGATATATCGAACTTCGATATAAACTTGGAAAGGAGCAGCAACTAAATGGAAGACAAGCTAAAACGAATCTATATACCAATGACAGAAACTGGCTTTTATATATTATTTGCTCTTAGAAAAGAACGTCATGGCTACAACATTATTCAGTATGTGAAAGAACTGACAGATCAAGAAATCATTATCAGTGCAGGTACCATGTATGGTAGCCTTAGCAAAATGGAGAAAGATGGTTTGATCCAGGCCACAAAAGAAGAAAATAGACGGAAAAGTTATCTGATTACTGAATTGGGAGAAGAAATACTGGTTCAAGAAATCAATAGAATTAATCGATTGTACAAAAATAGTATTGGAGAGAAAGTAGATGGAGACTAAAAAAATAAGAAGACGTTTTGAATTGGCAGATTATTTAGAGGAAGAACAATTTTTACAAGAACAACATAAAAAAGGGTGGAAAATGGTAGATCTTAAATTGCCATTTAGTACCTACATCTTTGAAAAATGTGATCCAGAAGAGTATGTGTATCAATTAGATTTTAAACAAGAAGATAAGGATGTTGAGGCGTATTTACAGCTTTTTGAAGATTGTGGCTGGGAATATTTCTATAAATTTGGCAATTGGTATTATTTTAGAAAGTTAAAATCTGAAGTAGCAGAAGAGAATGTGATTTTTAATGATGCACCATCTCGCGCGGAAATGGCGAAGAAGGTTGTGAGGTTCCAAGGGACTATTTCTCTTGTTGCGTTATTTCCAGTGTGGTATTTGATTCCGATGTTGCTATATAGAAATGAAGAACGAAGTATAATTTTTCTAGTTTTGTTAGCGATATATGGCGTGATTATGACGGTATTGACGGGGATTCAAGTAAGGAATTTTTTGAGACTTAACCAGATTATCAAAAAAGAAGAACCGAAATAAAGAGGCCGAGACAAACACCCATGA
>NZ_JXLC01000025.1:0-65327 GCF_001886225.1 Enterococcus silesiacus
TTACCAACATTAGTTGACAAAGAGCCCTTTAAATATATCAACATATTTGTCTTTACATTGTAATGCTGTCTCCATCAATCACTAATTCCGCACCAGTTATGAAACTGGCTTCATCGCAAGCAAGGTAAATAATCCCATTGGCGATATCATCAGGTTTTCCTAAATAAGGAAAGTGAACTGATTTTTTATATGCTGGCCTGATTGTTGGAAAAGTAGTTTCTATCATGGGAGTATCGATACTGCCCGGACAGATTGAATTGATACGAATATTGTGTTTAGCATATTCAAAAGCCGCTTCAAGCGAGACTGAGCGAATAACATCTTTTGCTGCAGCATAGGGGCTATTGTCTGGTAAACCAACTAAACCTTCAAGAGATGAAACATTTACGATCGAACCACCCCCATTTTTTATCATAAACGGAATGACTTCTTTGATACTGAATACAAGGCTATTTACATCAATACTTTGAATTTTTTTCCAATCTTCAGCCGATAAATCTAACATCATTTTTGGAGCAGAAATCCCAGCATTATTAACTAACACATCAATTTTTCCATAGCTTTTTATAGTATTGGAAATTACTCTCTGCCAGCTCTCGACAGAACTTACGTCATGTTGAAACGCTGTAGCTACACCATCGGCCTGAGTGATTGTTGATATGACGGTAGAAATTTTATTCAAATTGTTACCAGTACAAACGACAATGGCTCCTTCCTTGGCCGCTAATTTAGCTGTAGCTGCACCAATACTACTGTTACTTTCTGTAATCAATATTACTTTACCTAATAATCGATTCATATAAAAAAACCGCTATAATGAAAAATCATTATAGTCATCCTTTCTGATCATTTTTTTAAAATGATTATTGTTCTAGTGAAGAAATAGTTAACGCGTAAGGAGTGTCTGCTTCTCAACTATAGTTTAATATAGATTTTTTTTTAAAGCGAATGATATAATCTCAAAATAACAAGTTTTTATTAAAGAAAAAACCTCAAGGCAAAGAGAACGGACTCTCCACCATTGAGGCTTAATAAAACGTTTATTGTGTAACTGGTTTTTTTACAATTCCTAAAATTAATGCAGAAACAACGGCACCAATTGCGATAAATACCAAGTACAAGATTGGATGACTAAGCAACAGAGCTACAAAAATCCCGCCATGAGGAGCTAGGAGGCGAATGCCAAAACCACCGACTAAGCCGCCAGCTAATGCTGAACCAACAACAAAGCTTGGGATAACCCGTATTGGATCAGCTGCCGCAAATGGAATTGCGCCTTCAGTAACAAATGATAGTCCCATCACTAAGTTGGTCAATCCAGCATCTTTTTGATCTTTCGTAAATTTATTTTTGAAGATCAATGTTGCAATAAAAATAGCTAATGGGGGAACCATACCACCGGCCATAACAGAGGCCATAATGATACTGCCGCCTTCTGTAACAGTCGCCGCAATCGAAGCTGTACCGAACACGTAAGCAGCTTTATTGATTGGACCACCTAAGTCAATCGCCATCATTCCACCAAGTAGGGCACCTAAAAGTGCCGCGTTTGTTCCATCTAAACTTAATAAGAAACCATTTAAACCATCATTGATAACTTTCATTGGAACATTGACTAAAAGCATTAAACCACCAGTAATCAGTAGACCAAAAACCGGATAAAATAAAATTGTTTTAATACCATCAAGTGATTTAGGCAAGCCTTTGAAAAGTTTCTTCAAGAAAATAATAACGTATCCAGCTAAGAACCCGCCGACTAAAGCACCTAGGAAACCAGCACCACCTGTATTGGCTAACGCACCAGCTGCAAAACCTACGATCAAGCCTGGGCGATCAGCAATACTTGAAGCAATAAATCCAGCTAAAACGGGTAACATAAAGCCAAATGCCGCAGCTCCAATTTGATTGAACCAAGAAGCTGCTTCATTATAATTACCAAGCATACTTAACTGATCTTGAGGAACACCGATAAATTGATCGATCATAAATGAAAGGGCAATGGCAATCCCACCACCAATGACGAATGGAAGCATATGTGAAACACCGTTCATCAAATCTTTATAGATTCTTGAACCGACTGAACCATCAGCTGATCCATCTTCTTCACTTGAATCTGATTCAGAACTATGGAAAGTCGGAGCAGTACCACTAGTTGCTAAAGTGATTAATTCTTCTGTTTTACGAATCCCATCACTCACTGGACGATTGACTAATTCTTTTCCGTCAAAACGATTCATTTCAACTTTTTTATCAGCGGCAACGATCACGCCATCAGCACGAGCAATATCTTCAGCTGTTAGCCGATTTTTGATTCCTTCAGAACCATTTGTTTCAACTTTGATGTCAATGCCCATTTCTTTGGCTTTTTTCTTTAAAGCATCTTCGGCCATATAGGTATGAGCGATACCAGTAGGGCAAGCTGTAACGGCAACAACGAATTTACGATCAGTATCCTGATTGTTTTTAGTTGTTTCTTCTAATTGTTCTTGTTTCTCTTGTGCTTCTTTGGCCTCTTCAGCCGATTGAAACAGGCTTTGAACATCTTCTGGTGTTGTAGTTTCTTTTAATTTCGCTACAAAATCTGGATCGATCAATAGGCGAGATAGGGCAGCTAAAGCTTGTAAGTGAGTATCGTTAGCGCCTTCTGGAGCGGCAATCATAAAGAATAGGTAAGTTGGTTGACCGTCTAGCGCTTCGTAATCGACACCCTTGTTACTTTTAGCAAATAAAACAGTGGCTTCTTTCACCGCACTATTTTTGGCATGGGGCATCGCAATTCCATCGCCAAGACCAGTTGACGTTTGCGCTTCACGGGCTAAAATTCCTTCTTTGTACGTTTCAATATCAGAAATTCTACCACCATCGTACATTTTTTGGACCATTTCATCGATTGCATTTTTTTTGTCAGTTGCTTGCAGATCCATGATCATCACGTCTTTGACAAGTAAGTCTTTGATGTTCATTTTTATTCCCTCTTTTCTTAAGTTACTTGATTTTTTCAATTTCTACTTCTGAAATCAATTCATTGATAAGGTCAGTAGATGCTAAGTCATCTGAAAAAGCAGTAGCGCTCCCACAGGCCACGCCCCATTTAAACGCTTCAATTGGATCGTTATTTTTAGCAAATGTGCCTACAAATCCGGCAATCATCGAATCTCCAGCGCCAACAGAGTTTTTCAATGGCCGTTTTAACACGTTTGAACGATAAATACCGTTTTTAGTGAACAATAAAGCACCGTCGCCAGCCATTGAAATGATCACATGTTGTGCACCATCTTCTAATAAACGTTCTCCAAATGGTAAGATATCCTCCATGGTTTGAAATTCTACGCCAAATAATTCAGCCAGTTCATGGTTGTTTGGTTTGATCAGTAAAGGCTTTTGCGGTAGAGCATTTAATAAATCTTTACCAGTGGTATCAATGACAAAATCAGCCTCTTTATCTTTGATAATTTGAATCAGCTCTTCATAGAAACCTGTTCGAAGCGTTGCTGGTGTACTTCCGGATAAAACGACGACATCATCGGAGGAAATTGCACTCAGTGCTTGTTTCAGGTCTTGCATTTCTTCGTTGCTGATAGCAGGACCCAATCCGTTGATTTCAGTTTCTGTTTCAGATTTTAGTTTAATATTGATTCGAGTATCTTCTTGAACCATTGTAAAATTCGTTTGGATTTGTTCTTTTGTCAGCCAGTCAGAAATGAAATTTCCTGTAAAACCGCCCAAAAAACCAAGTGCTGTTGATTCAGCTTGGATTCTTTTTAAGATTCTTGAAACGTTGATGCCTTTGCCGCCAGGTAACTTAAAGTCATTGGTCATTCGGTTCAAGTCGCCTAATTTAAGACCTTCTACATGAACGATATAGTCGATTGAAGGATTTAATGTCACTGTATAGATCATTGCGCTGCCTCCTTGATTGTTGTTTTTTTCTGGAATTGTTCAAGTAATTCTGATGAACACTGATTTGTTAGAAGGATTACGTCTTCCAGATCGGTTACCTTTGTGAAAGTTACTTTATTGAGTTTTGATTGGTCGATCAAAACATATGCTTCTTCAGCTTGAGCGATGGCTAGGCGCTTCAAAGCTGCTTCTTCAGGATCAGGAGTTGTTAAACCAAATTCAAGATGGGCGCCGTTCATGCCCATAAAAACTTTATTGAAGCGAAAATGACTGAGCTGTTCCATTCCTGTTGAACCCGTGATAGCCTTTGTTGTTAACTTTAGCGATCCGCCAAGAATGATGGTATTGATGTTTAAATCACCAAGTTTTGCTGCATGATGGACTGAATTTGTAACAACTGTGATATTTTTACCTGCTAAAAATGGCAACATTTCTAAAGTGGTTGATCCTGCATCCAGGTAAATAACGTCGCCATCATGAACGAATTGAGCAGCTAGTGATGCAATTATTTGTTTTTCTTGCGTGTTTTTGACTGATTTTTCAGTCATATTTTGCTCAAAACCTAAATCTAAAATTCGTTTGGCGCCACCGTGTACACGTTCTAATAATTCTGCGTCTTCTAATTCCTGTAAATCTCGACGGATTGTTGACTCAGAAGCGTTAAGGAGCGTGGATAATTCTTGTGATTTAACGACAGGTTGTTGATCTAATAAACGTAAAATTGCTTGGTGTCTTTCCTCTGTAAGCATTTTCACACCTCTTTTCAATGACTATAATAGCATATCTAAATTATTGATGCAATCAAAAACGGTCAAAAACGATCAATTGCAACTTAAAACGATCACTATAGAGAGAAATAAACCAAAATTTTATTATTTGACAAAGAGGTTTGTTCTTTGGCTTAATGAAGATAAGACAAATCGGAGGGATACGTATGAATAATCGTACAATTTTACAAGGATTTGAATGGTATCTGCCGGCAGATAGTCAACATTGGCAACGTCTGACTGAATTAGCAGAAGAATTACATAATATGGGAATCAATGGCGTTTGGCTTCCGCCAGCCTATAAAGGAGCAAGTGGTGTAGAAGATGTAGGGTATGGACCTTATGATTTATACGATTTAGGTGAATTTGATCAACAAGGAACGATTCCGACTAAGTACGGTACTATAGAAGAGTATTTAAAATGTATTAAAACATTAAAAGCGAATGGGATGGAAGTTTATGGTGATATTGTTTTTGATCATTTTATGGGAGCAGATGAAGAAGAGACAGTTTCAGCTATAAAATATCGCCCTGATAATCGAAATGAAGCACTTAGTGGTGAAGAAGAAATTTCAGCATGGACGAAATTTACTTTTCCAGGAAGAAATCAGAAATATAATGATTATACTTGGACGTGGAAAAATTTTTCAGGTGTCGATTTTGATGATCGTAGACAGGATCATGGGATTTTCAATTTTGATGGAAAAGGTTGGGATGAAGAAGTTGACAATGAAAATGGCAATTATGATTATTTGATGGGTTGTAATTTAGATATGGAGTATTCTGAAACAGTTGAGCAGTTAAATAGATGGGGACAGTGGTATCAAGAATTGACAGATGTTGATGGCTACCGTTTAGATGCAGTAAAACATATTCAGTTTAATTATTTCGTCGATTGGTTAATAAATAGAAGAAAAGAAAAAGGCAATGATTTATTTGTCGTTGGTGAATATTGGAATGGTGAGTTGGAGAAATTAACGAATTATATTGATAGTTCTGGAACGTTGATTTCTCTATTTGATGTTCCTTTGCATTATCATTTTTATGAGGCAGCAAACTCTGACGGTCACTATGATATGCGAAATATTTTTGAAGGAACTTTGGCAAAAGAGCGCTCAGAATGGGCGGTCACCTTTGTTGATAATCATGATACGCAAAAAGGCCAAAGTTTGGAATCATGGGTTGATGGTTGGTTTAAAGTTCATGCTTATGCGTTAATTTTGTTGCGAAAAGCTGGGACACCAGTTGTCTTTTGGGGCGATCTATTTGGAATTCCGTCTCAAGGTGTGGACGCTGTGGGGAAAGATTTAGAACTATTGTTAAAAATTCGTGAACAGCTAGCTTACGGCAGTGAAATGGATTATTTTGATGATCCCAACGTGGTTGGATGGATAAGAACAGGGACGTTTGATCGAGAGCAATCGGGCTACGCTGTCGTAATGACCAATGCTCAGGCAGGCGAAAAGAATATGACAATCAGTGCGATACATGCTGGGAAAATATTTGTTGATATTTTGGGTAATAATGATACAAAAGTCACATTGGATGAAACTGGTGGTGGCACATTTCCAGTGAATGGCGGAGAAGTTTCTGTTTATGTGAATGAAGAGATTGTAGAAAAATTGAGTAGAAGAATTGACGGTTTGACGATGTAGGAAGAGCAGTGAAAGACAGTGCTCGTTACTTTTACTGGATGATATGTCGATTTGAGCGTGACTTCTATTGAAGGAATAACTATACTAAGAGTAGTAAGTAAACATTTAGAGTATATGTAAAACAGGTGCGAACCCCAAGTGCACATGAAATCACTAGGGGACCCGCACCAGAATTTTGGTGAAAATAGGTATTAAACAGGTCTTTTTCTCATTGAATTCACATTTTTGGATAGATGCAATGCAGAGAAATAGTAGATATGTAAATTGTTTATTACTTTTTCACAGTCTCACTCTTTATTGAGTGAGTGGATTGAAATTGTTTGTGTTAATGATGAAGACTATGTATCTAAGTCTCACTCTTTATTGAGTGAGTGGATTGAAATCATTTCAGCATCTGTGGCATATCTAGCAGATCCATATGTCTCACTCTTTATTGAGTGAGTGGATTGAAATTTATCACACGAGCAATGCAAACTTTAGGCGTTTTGGTCTCACTCTTTATTGAGTGAGTGGATTGAAATTTTTTCGTGATGATGCAGATGATAGCGGCCGCAAACGTCTCACTCTTTATTGAGTGAGTGGATTGAAATATTTCACTACCTCCTAATATCCGCTATATAACAAGTCTCACTCTTTATTGAGTGAGTGGATTGAAATAAATCTAAGAACGCCTTACATACTGGTAAGAAAGCGTCTCACTCTTTATTGAGTGAGTGGATTGAAATCAACCCATCAATGGGTTATCATTTAAACGAGCGGGTCTCACTCTTTATTGAGTGAGTGGATTGAAATAAGCTGTTAGTAATCCATATGTTTTGAGTTTGATTGTCTCACTCTTTATTGAGTGAGTGGATTGAAATATTGCGAACAGCCGGAATCTCAATTTGTTTGACTGGTCTCACTCTTTATTGAGTGAGTGGATTGAAATAAGAAAGTTATCCCTTTTACTGCACTCAAAATGGTCTCACTCTTTATTGAGTGAGTGGATTGAAATTCGCTGCGTTTCCCAAGCAGTAACTAGAATATTAGTCTCACTCTTTATTGAGTGAGTGGATTGAAATCTTCATATTCCCTTTATTTTTTTGTAAATCAAATCGTCTCACTCGTTACCGAGTGAGTTTTTTATTTCCCCTGAAATCCATAAAAACAATAAGTAAAGTTGATTTGTCACTATAATTGCCATCACCCAAAAAGAAAATATTGTTCCAAGAATTCCATCATTATTAAAGAATTTTTGTCCTATATTTGGTATAATGTATAAGATTGAAAAAAGAGAGAGGACGTTGATGATGGCACAAGAAAACGCCTTGATCCAAGGTATGAATCCGAGACAAAAAGAAGCCGTTCTGCATACTGAAGGGCCTTTATTAGTTATGGCGGGTGCAGGCAGTGGAAAAACTAGAGTTCTAACTCACCGTATTGCCTATTTAATTGAAGAAAAAGATGTGAATCCATGGAATATTTTAGCAATCACTTTTACGAATAAAGCTGCAAAAGAGATGAGAGAGCGGGTTGGGAAATTATTAGAAGTTGGCGGAAATGATGTGTGGGTTTCAACATTTCACTCAATGTGTGTACGGATTTTACGTCGAGATGTTGACCATATCGGCTATAACCGCAACTTTACGATCATCGATACTTCTGAACAACGAACGTTGATGAAACGGATTTTGAATGAACTAAACATTGATTTAAAGAAATACGATCCCCGCTCGATTCTAGGCACGATCAGTAATGCCAAAAATGAGCTACAGACTCCTGAAAAGGTTGAAGAATTACAAGGAACACCTTATGAAGAAGTTGTCGCAAAATGCTACAAGATGTATCAAAAAGAATTAAGAAATAATCAGTGTATGGACTTTGACGACTTGATCATGAATACGATTCGTTTATTTAATGAACATCCAGATTCATTGAATTATTATCAAAATAAATTCCATTATATCCATGTAGATGAGTACCAAGATACCAACCATGCTCAATACACCTTAGTCAATATGTTGGCGGCACGTTTCAAAAATTTATGTGTCGTGGGCGATGCTGACCAAAGTATATACGGCTGGCGTGGAGCAGACATGCAGAATATCTTAGATTTTGAAAAAGACTACCCTAATGCGTCTGTCATCCTGTTGGAACAAAATTACCGCTCTACCAAAAAAATTCTAGATGCGGCTAATAATGTCATCAAAAACAATAGCAATCGTCGAGACAAACAATTATGGACAGAAAATACTGACGGAGAAAAAATTGTTTATTACCGTGGCGATAACGAACGGGATGAAACGCAGTTTATCGTGGGCCAGATCCAAAAAGAAATGCGTGAAAGAGACCGAATTTATGGCGATTTTGCTGTGTTATACCGTACGAATGCCCAATCTCGGGTGATGGAAGAAATGTTGCTTAAATCCAATATTCCTTATACCATGGTCGGCGGGCATAAATTCTATGATCGTAAAGAAATCAAAGATATCTTAGGTTATTTAAATATTATTTCCAATCCAATGGACTCACTTAGCTTTGAACGGGTAGTCAATGAACCAAAACGAGGCATTGGCAAAAGCTCTGTTGAGAAATTAAGAAGTTTCTCTCAGATGCATGGTTGGTCATTACTCGAAGCGTCACAAAATGTGGATCTAGCAAATATTTCAGGTAAGGCTGGTAAAGAGTTAGGTAGCTTTGGCATGATGATCCAAGATTTGACACAGATGATTCCTTATTTGACGATTACTGAATTGGTGAAAGAAGTGCTGGAACGCAGTGGCTACCGTGAAGAATTAGTCAGACAAAATAATTTAGAATCTCAAGCACGCCTAGAAAACTTGGATGAATTTTTAACGGTTACCCAAGAATTTGATAAACGTTATGAACGCCAAGATGAAGAAGAAGCAGATGCACCCGATGAAAAATTAGCCGTATTCTTAAACGATTTAGCGCTTGTTTCAGATTTAGATAATTTAGAAGAAAGTACTTCTCAAGTAACGTTGATGACATTACATGCAGCTAAAGGACTTGAATTTCCTGTTGTATTCTTGATTGGATTGGAAGAAGGGGTCTTCCCGTTATCTCGTGCAATGTTAGAAGAAAGCGAACTAGAAGAAGAACGTCGACTTGCATATGTGGGAATCACTCGCGCCGAAGAAGTATTATATATATCCAATGCTTTTTCTCGCACCTTATATGGGAAAACACAATACAATCGTCCAAGTCGTTTCTTAGATGAAATCGATGAAGAATTATTAGACTTACAAGGTTCGATCGCAGCACCAAAAGCACCTGCTAGAACCTTTGAACCGAAAGTGTTTAAACCAGCCTATGCGCAGCCAACGAAGCAGCCGGTAACGGATAAAGTTGAAAGTGGCGGGGAATCAATGGCCTGGCAAGCAGGAGATAAAGTCAGACATAAGGCGTGGGGAACCGGCACAGTCGTTCGAGTTGGTGGTACCGCTAAAGACTTAGAACTAGATGTTGCTTTCCCGGAAAAAGGGATCAAGCGCTTATTAGCAGCATTTGCTCCGATTGAAAAAATATAAGTGTGGTAAAAAGTGTCTCAAGCCTATTTTTAATGAGGTTAAACGAGCCCGTTTGCTGTTATATTTATCTAGCTGCACAAATCAATCCTTATGAAAATAGATAAATCAACAGTGAAACAAAGAACGTTTCAATGCTAATTTCCTACAGGATTAAACGATTTGTTCCGCTTTTAATATTAGGAGGGATCAATTATGACGCAAGTGCCGATAACATTAGCTGAAGCGACAGAGAAAGCAAAAGAACTACGGATACAGTTAAATCAGTATTCCCATGAATATTACGTTGCTGATAAACCGACCGTAGAAGATTATGTGTATGATCGCTTATATCAAGAATTATCAGACATAGAAACCGAATATCCAGATTTGATCACTTCTGATTCACCAACGCAGCGAGTTGGTGGAAAGATTTTACAAGGTTTTGAAAAAGTCACACATGAAGTGCAAATGTATAGTTTGAATGATGGTTTCAGTAAAGAAGATATTTATGATTTTGACGAACGTGTGCAAAAATTAGCTGGCAAACAAGTGGGATATTGCTGCGAGCTAAAAATCGATGGATTAGCAATTTCATTAAAATATGAAAATGGCAAGTTCGTTCAAGGTGCGACTCGTGGTGATGGAACAGTTGGTGAAAATATCACAGAGAATCTGAAAACAGTCAAATCAATTCCTTTGGAGCTGAAAAAGCCAATTTCAGTTGAAGTCCGTGGTGAATGTTATATGCCAAAACAATCGTTTGTCAATTTAAATAAAGAACGTGAAGAAGCAGGACAAGATGTTTTTGCGAATCCACGAAATGCAGCTGCTGGGAGCTTGCGTCAGTTAGATACAAGTATGGTTGCTAAAAGAAATCTTAGTACATTTTTATACACTGTGGCTGATTTTGGACCGATGACAGCACAAACTCAGTTCGATGCGCTGAATGAATTATCAGAAATTGGTTTTAGAACCAATCCTGAAAAAAAACTATGTCAAAATATCGATGAAGTTTGGGCTTATATAGAAGAATATCATGAAAAACGCTCAGAATTACCGTATGAAATCGATGGAATCGTGATCAAGACCAATGAGTTCACGATCCAAGATGAATTAGGGTTTACGGTCAAGGCCCCTCGTTGGGCAATTGCGTATAAATTCCCACCAGAAGAAGCTCAAACGGTAGTAGAAGAAATCGAATGGACGATTGGACGAACTGGTGTCGTAACGCCAACTGCTGTGATGCAGCCTGTTCGTGTGGCGGGGACAACGGTTAGCCGAGCAAGTTTGCATAATGCTGATTTCATCGCAATGAAAGATATTCGCTTGAACGATGCAGTCATTATTTACAAAGCTGGCGATATTATTCCAGAAGTCGCACAAGTCTTGACCGAAAAACGGGATGAAAATAGTCAACCCTATGAAATTCCAACTCATTGTCCAGTTTGTAATAGTGAGTTAGTTCATCTGGATGAAGAAGTTGCTTTACGTTGTATCAATCCGAAATGTCCAGCTCAGATCAAAGAAGGACTCAATCATTTTGTGTCTAGAAACGCAATGAACATCGATGGCTTAGGTCCGCGCGTATTAGAGCAAATGTATGATAAAGAGCTAATCGCTGATGTTGCTGATTTGTACTTTTTAACAGAAGAACAGTTGATGACATTAGAAAAAATCAAAGAAAAATCTGCGAATAATATTTATCAAGCAATTGCTGCAAGTCGTGATAATTCTGTTGAACGCTTGATTTTTGGTTTAGGCATTCGCCACGTTGGTTCTAAAGCAGCCAAAGTTTTAGCAGAACATTTTGGTGATCTACGAACAATCAGTAAAGCGACTAAAGAAGAAGTCGTGGCATTAGATTCGATGGGGGAAATCATCGCAGACAGTTTAGTGACTTATTTTGAAAATGAAGAAGTACATGAATTGATGGATGAACTGACCAAAGCTGGCGTGAATTTTGAGTATAAAGGGATTCGTACGTCCCAATTAGAGGCTGTAGAATCGCCATTCAAAGATAAAACAGTTGTTTTAACAGGAAAACTTACCCACTACAATAGAGAAGAAGCAAAAGAAAAAATTGAAAATCTAGGCGGCAAAGTAACCGGCAGTGTTTCCAAGAAAACAGATATTGTTGTTGCAGGCGAAGATGCGGGTAGTAAATTGACGAAAGCCCAAGATCTTGGAGTTGAAGTGTGGGATGAGCAGCAAATGGTTAACGCATTAGATAATAGCTATACAAAAGAAGAAGCAGAATAACTTGAAAACGAAACAAATTGAATTTTTAGCGTTATTTTTTACATTTTCAGACTATTTTCTTCCATCTCTCTCAAAAATACTTATAATTTTATGATAGAATAAGAAAAAAGCTACTTTTTAACGAGAAAGGTCGTTAACAGTTAAAAAAATGAACTAGTGAACTCTTGAGTGAGTTTTTCTAAGGAAAGAAGGGTATCCATGGCAATCAGTGAAGAAAAAGCAACACATGTAGCCAAATTGTCCAAACTGTCTTTTTCAAATGAGGAGTTAAAAGACTTTACTGAACAATTAGGCAAAATCATCGACATGGTGGAATTATTAGAAGAAGTAGATACAGAAGGAGTTCCATTTACCTCAAATGTTGCACACTCAATCAATGTTATGAGAGAAGACGTAGCAACACCTGGTATGGATCGCGATGAGTTAATGAAAAATGTACCTGAATCAGAAAATGGCTATATCAAAGTGCCAGCAATTATCGACAATGGGGAGGCTGGTGCATAATGGAAAAATTATACGATAAGTCACTAACAGAATTGCATGATTTACTTGTTTCAAAAGAAATCACTGCAACTGATTTAACACGAGCTACCTTGAATCGTATCAATGAGACAGAAAAAGATGTGGATTCATTTATTACGATCAGTGATGAAAAAGCTTTAGAATTAGCAAAAGCAATTGATCTTAAAGGGATCACTGAATCAAATCCTTTAGCTGGTATTCCGATCGGAATCAAAGACAATATCGTAACCAAAGATATTTTAACAACAGCAGCATCAAAAATGCTTCACAATTTCAACCCGATTTATGATGCAACAGTTATGGATAAAGTCTATCAAGCAGACATGATCCCTGTTGGAAAATTAAACATGGATGAATTTGCGATGGGTGGAAGTACAGAAACATCATACTTTAAGAAAACTAAAAATGCATGGGATCATACTAAAGTACCTGGCGGTTCTTCTGGTGGCTCAGCTGCAGCTGTTGCAGCTGGACAAATCCCGGTTTCTTTAGGAACTGATACAGGTGGTAGTATTCGTCAGCCTGCCTCATTTAATGGAATCGTTGGGATGAAACCAACTTACGGACGTGTGTCTCGTTTTGGATTGATTGCATTTTCTTCTAGTTTGGATCAAATTGGTCCGTTGACGAGAAATGTTAAAGATAACGCTTTGGCATTGAATGCAATTAGCGGTTTTGATGAAAAAGACGGTACATCTGCCGGTGCTTCTGTACCTGATTTTACTGCTGGTTTAACAGGAGACATCAAAGGCCTAAAAGTGGCTTTACCAAAAGAATATTTAGGTGAAGGTATCGATGCTGGCGTTCGTGAATCTGTTCTTAAAGCAGCAGAAACATTTAAAGCTTTAGGCGCAACGGTTGAAGAAGTTAGCTTACCTCATTCTAAATATGGTGTGGCTGTGTATTATATCATCGCTTCATCTGAAGCAAGCTCAAACTTACAACGTTTTGATGGTATTCGTTATGGCTACCGTTCTGAAAACGTCAAAAATCTTGAAGATGTGTATGTAAATTCACGTTCTGAAGGGTTTGGTATAGAAGTAAAACGTCGTATTATGCTTGGGACATTCTCATTAAGTGCTGGACATTATGATGCACACTTTAAAAAAGCTGGACAAGTAAGAACATTGATCAAACAAGACTTTGATAATGTCTTTGAAAAATACGATATTATCATTGGTCCTGCGTCACCGACTGTCGCTTTTGGTTTAGGTGAAAATATCAATGATCCAATCACAATGTACATGAATGATTTACTAACAATTCCAGTTAACTTAGCTGGATTACCTGGTATGTCAATTCCAGCAGGATTCTCAGAAGGGTTACCTGTTGGTCTACAAATCATTGGTAAAGCTTTCGATGAAAGCACAATGTATAAAGCAGCGTATGCGTTTGAACAAGCGACTGATTTCCATACGAAAAAACCTGTGATCTTAGGGGGGAATGACTAATGAATTTTGAAACTGTCATCGGACTTGAGGTCCACGTAGAATTAAAAACAAACTCTAAAATCTTTTCACCTGCACCCGCTCACTTTGGGGCAGAACCAAATAGCAATACGAATGTGATCGACTGGGGCTATCCAGGCGTATTACCTGTTATGAATAAACAAGCACTTGAATTTGGGATGAAAGCAGCACTTGCGCTAAATTGTGAAATCTCTAAAGATACACATTTTGATCGTAAAAACTATTTCTACCCAGATAATCCCAAAGCATACCAAATTTCTCAATTCGATCAACCAATCGGTCACGATGGCTGGATCGACATTGAAGTCGAAGGTAAAACAAAACGTATTCGTATTGAACGTGTGCATTTAGAAGAAGATGCTGGTAAAAATATCCATGGTGATGGCGGTTATTCTTATGTCGATTTGAACCGTCAAGGAACGCCTTTGATCGAGATCGTTTCAGAAGCGGATATGCGTTCGCCAGAAGAAGCCTATGCTTATTTAGAAGCAATCCGTTCAATCATCCTCTTTACAGGCGTTTCAGATGTGAAAATGGAAGAAGGCTCAATGCGTTGTGATGCCAATATTTCTTTACGTCCTTATGGTCAAGAAGAATTTGGAACAAAAGCAGAGCTTAAAAACCTAAACTCAATGAGTTTTGTTAAAAAAGGTCTTGCCTTTGAAGAAAAACGTCAAGCAAAAGTGTTATTATCTGGCGGTGAAATCCAACAAGAGACACGCCGTTTTGATGAAACAACCAACAAAACTTTATTAATGCGTGTTAAAGAAGGTTCAAGTGACTATCGTTACTTCCCAGAGCCAGATGTACCACGTTTTGCGATCGATGATGAGTGGATTGAACAAGTTCGTCACAGTTTACCAGAAATGCCAGCCTCTCGTCGTGCTCGCTACATCAAAGAATTAGGTCTGCCAGAATACGATGCAATGGTTCTAACATTAACAAAAGAAATGTCTGATTTCTTTGAAGCAGCATTAAACGAAGGTGCCGATGCAAAACAAGTTTCTAACTGGTTGATGGGTGAAGTTTCGGCCTACTTGAATAGTGAAAAAATTGAGTTACCAGATACATTATTAACACCTGCTAACCTAGCAGGGATGATCACATTGATCGAAGATGGTACGATCAGTTCTAAAATCGCTAAGAAGGTCTTTAAAGAATTGATTGAAAATGGCGGCGATGCCAAAGAAGTCGTTGAAGCAAAAGGCTTCGTTCAATTATCTGATCCGTCACAATTATTACCGATCATCAATGAGGTATTAGATAATAACCAACAATCAGTAGATGATTTTAAAAACGGCAAAGACCGTGCAGTTGGCTTTTTAGTTGGTCAAATCATGAAAGCAACGAAAGGCCAAGCAAACCCAGGCGTTGTAAACAAATTGCTCCAAGAAGAATTGGCAAAACGCTAGAAAGCAGCGAAAGATTATGAAAAAAGCAAGAGTGATTTATAATCCAACTTCAGGTAAAGAGTTAGTCAAGAAAAACCTAGCTGATATTCTTTCTGTGGTGGAAGAATGCGGCTATGAAACCAGTGCTTTTGCGACAACTCCAGAAGAAAATTCCGCTAAAAATGAAGCACGCCGAGTTGCAGAATTAGGGTTCGACCTAATTGTAGCAGCTGGTGGCGACGGAACGATCAATGAAGTCGTCAATGGCATTGCTCCTTTAGAAAAAAGACCGTCTATGGCGATCATTCCTGCTGGAACAACCAATGATTATGCAAGGGCATTAAAAATTCCTAGAGATAATATTCTTAAAGCCGCAGAAGTTATCAAAAAAAATCAAACCGTCAAAATGGATATCGGTAAAGCGCAAGATAGCTATTTTATCAATATTGCCGCTGGTGGTCATTTAACTGAATTGACCTATGAAGTTCCTTCAGAACTTAAAAGTATTTTTGGTTACTTAGCTTATTTAGCCAAAGGAGCCGAAATGTTACCGCGTGTCAAACCAATCAAAATGCGGATGGAATACGATGACGGTGTTTATGAAGGCAATGCTTCGATGTTTTTCTTAGGATTGACTAACTCAGTTGGCGGTTTCGAAAAGATTGCACCTGATGCAAAACTCGATGACGGAAAATTTTCTCTGATCATCGTAAAAACAGCTAACGTGTTTGAGATTTTACATTTAGCAGCACTGATGTTAAATGGTGGCAAACATATTGAAGATAACCGTTTGATTTATACAAAAACTAGTCATTTACATGCTGAAACACTTGAGCCAAACAGTCGTATGATGATCAATTTAGATGGAGAATATGGCGGCGATGCACCGATGGAATTTACGAATTTACATCAGCATATTGAAATGTTTGCCAATGCAGATGCGATACCGTCGAATGCGATCATGGGTTCAGTGTTAGACGATTACAATGACGAATCTGATGAAGAAGATGAGTATCTTGAAACAAGCAAAGAATTTGTAAAAGAAGTTGAACGTTTGACTGAAGAAGACATTGACAATAATGGAAAAATTGGTTAAGTGTTCAACATAAAAATCAGTATCTAAGGCAGATTTGTCTTAGATACTTTTTTGGTTCCTCTAGTTATAACTAAAGCATGAAAAACCAAACTATATACAATATATAGATGTTTGAAATTAAAAAACACAATATGTTGTATAAAAAATGTCTCATAATCAATAGTTGAGAAGGATTCTCATTGACTTGTGAATAAAACCGAGGTAAATTAAATAAGTCGTCATCTCTGCAGAAAATGATAAACAGGACAAGTGAGAGGTTTGTTTGAAATGAGTTCAAATTTCATTCTTAATGATTTTAAAGGTTGGGAACGAAAAAACTATCTTTTTTTATTTACAATGATTGGTGTGCAATTAGTTGGGTTCTTATTTAATCCATCTAGTTGGATTACTCTAGTGGGCGGTTTATCTGGTATTATCTGTGTCAATCTGATTGCTCAAGGTAGAGTGAGCAATTATATATTTGGTTTTATAAGTGCGCTGATCATAGGATATTTTGGATTCAAAAGCCGTGTTTATGCTGAAGTTTTACTTCAAAGCTTTTATATCATAATGGATATTACAGGTTTATATACTTGGTTAAAAGTTAGCGAAGATGGATCTGGTAATGTGACAGATGTCAAAACGTTGAAAGGCATTCAATGGCTGTATGCTGGACTTGTATGGCTGTCCATTGGTATGGCGGCCTACTATCTTTTAGGCTTTGTCAATGATGCTCAGCAGACTCTTGATGCTGTGACATTTAGTGTGTCGGCAACTGCGATGCTATTGATGATCAAAAGATATCAGTCACAATTCGTTTTTTGGCTATTAGGGAATATTTTCTCTCTAGTCTTATGGTTTAGAGCAGGGACCCATGCTGGTGGCGATTATGCTCTGTTTGTCATGTATAGCATGTATACAATCAATTCTATTTATGGCATGATTCATTGGTTAAAATTAAAAAAATAAACAATAATAGGTAGGGAGTTCGATGGCAGTGATCGTTTTAGCAGGTACAATTGGTGCAGGGAAATCTAGTTTAACAGAAATTATTTCAGAACATTTAGGATCAGATGCGTTTTATGAATCCGTTGATGATAATGAAGTATTGCCTTTATTTTATGCAGATCCTAAAAAATACGCATTTTTACTGCAAATTTATTTTTTAAATAAGCGATTTGACAGTATCAAACAAGCACTCTCTCATGAGAACAATGTATTAGATCGTTCGATCTATGAGGATTCTTTATTGTTTCACTTAAATGCGGATCTCGGTAGAGCAAATGAAACAGAAGTAAAAGTCTATGATTCTTTATTAGAAAATATGTTGCAAGAGTTGCCGTATGCAGCTCAAAAAAAGCGGCCAGATCTATTAGTGCATATTAAAATATCTTTTCCTAAGATGTTGGAACGGATTCAAAGACGAGGACGTCCGTATGAGCAAGTAGAACAAGACCCAGCTTTGTATGATTATTATAAAGAATTGAATAGTCGCTATGAACAATGGTTTGAAGCATACAATGAGAGTCCTAAAATCCAAATTGATGGAGATAAGTATGATTTTATCGAAAGTGAAGAAGCAAAAAAAAAAGTGATTAAGCTGATTGAAAATAAACTAGCAGAAATCAATTAAAACAAAAAAATTAATTTTTGCTTCTTTTAGCTATAGAAACAATCTCTCTATTGCTTTTCTAGCATTTTTTCATTAGAATGAGAGAAGCGCATTAAAGAAGGAGCGACTTATGAATAATTTTCCAGTGAACAAAAATGAAACAATCGAAGTTGATATTATTGATCTGACACATGAAGGAATGGGTGTTGCCAAAGTTGACGGCTACCCACTTTTTATAGAAAATGCTTTGCCAGGTGAAAAAATCGAAATCAAAGTCTTGAAAGTCGGCAAAAGCTTTGGCTACGGCAAAGTCTTGACGATCTTAAAATCAAGCGAAGACCGTGTCCCAGTTAAAGACGCAAACTTTACTAAAGTTGGGATCAGTCCGTTACAGCATTTAGCTTATGGGGCTCAATTGACGTTTAAAACAGATCAAGTGAAAAATGTAATGCAACGTGTAGCGAAATTACCGGATGTTCCAGTGTTGGGCACATTAGGCATGAACAATCCTTGGGGGTACCGTAATAAAGCGCAAATTCCAGTAAGAAAAATCGATGACAAACTACAAACTGGTTTCTTCAGAAAAAATAGCCATGATCTAATTCCATTAGAACATTTCTATATCCAAGATCCTAAAATCGATGAAGCAGTCATCAAAATCCGTGATATCATGAGACGTTACAGCATCAAGCCTTACAACGAATCTGATAACACTGGTAACTTACGCCATATCGTCGTTCGCCGTGGCTACCATACTGGTGAGATGATGATCGTTCTAATTACTAGAACACCAAAATTATTCCCAACAAGTAAAATCATTCCAGACATTCTAGAAGCGTTGCCTGAAGTTGTCAGCATCGTGCAAAATGTCAATGCTAAAAAGACAAACGTGATTTTTGGGGATGAAACGATTCTTTTACATGGCGAAGATAAAATGATCGATACGATTTTTGGTTTGAAATTTGAAATCTCATCTCGTTCATTCTACCAAGTAAATCCTCAACAAACTGAAGTAATGTATAATAAAGTCAAAGAATACGCAGCATTGACTGGTGAAGAAATCGTTGTAGACGCTTATTGTGGGATCGGTACGATCGGTTTAACTTTAGCGAAAGATGCGAAACATGTCTATGGTGTGGAAGTCATTGAAGAAGCAGCAAAAAATGCTGAAAGCAATGCCAAACTAAATGATATTACCAACGCAACCTTTACAGCAGGTTTAGCTGAAGAAGCATTACCAAGAATGATTGAAAATGATATCAAACCAGATGTTGTGATCGTTGATCCGCCACGTAAAGGGTTAGAAGCAAGTCTAGTGAAAACGCTGATTGAAACAAAACCTAAACGAATTGTTTATGTGAGCTGTAATCCAGCGACATTAGCACGTGATCTTGCCTTACTCGTTGAAGGTGGCTTTGAAGTCAAAGAAGTCCAACCAGTGGATAATTTCCCACAAACGACTCATATCGAGTCGGTATCATTGTTAGAACGAAAATAAACGCCTACATTACACCTATTATTAAGATGTGATCGTAGACACAATGAATAAAAATTGACTAAAAAAGCCTTTGTTTTTTAAGGCTTTTTTATTTTCACATCGATGTAAAAATAGTATAGATTTATCATGTTTTTTAGAAAAAAATAATAATAGATGTTTCAATGAATGCCTCTTACATTGTGTAATTGATCTTATTTTACTAAAGCACCGATTGTTCGTAAAATTGTTTTTGGATGCATAAAATGAATAGCTAATCTAGTAGCAAAGGGTGTATGGAATTTATGAAAATGTTTATTGAACAAAGTGACAATAGAAAAATTGAAATTTTAGATTACTTAATTCGCGCGTCTGGCGCAGTAACCTTTTCAGAATTAGTTGAGGTGATGCCATAACAATTCGATCGATAGTACTTTCGTATCAGGAAAATCCTTATCTTAATGAGAACAGGCTAGAAATTAATTATACTAAAGCAGGAACACTACACAGTATTCAGTTGAAAGATACTTCATTAACAAATGCCGCTTTTTTTTATCTTGAAAGAGCACCCTTATTTATAATGATTAAAGAACTATTTTTAGAAGGAGAGCTCAATCGAGAAAAGATATGTACTAAATATTTTATAAGCCAAGCGACTTTTTCTAGAAATAAATCAAAACTGAAAAAAATGTTACGGATATTTGAATTTGAATTAACGACGAACAATTGTATTGCAGGGAAAGAACACATGATTCGTAATTTTTTTTTTATGTTTTTTTCATACGCAACTTCAGAATGGCTTTTTTCTGAGAATGCTTATGTATCGCTAGAAGAATCAATGACCTCAGGATTTTTAGATAATCTTGATCCGGCTAAGAAAAGTCTTATGAGATTATTATTGTATATTAGTAAAGTTAGGAATATACAAGGATATTCAATAGATACTTCAACGACTATTGCATTTGAAGAAAATAGTAACTATGAACATTTTTATAAAGATATAGCCAATTATGTAGAGAAAAACTTTCCTTACATTGAAAAAAAAATAGAAGAAATACAATTTATTTTTTTCTTTAGTATACGTGTTAAATTAATAGTGCCAGATATATATCAAGAAGAGAATCTTTTAGTGGACACAGACCAAATAGAGAAGCTTGATAAAAGTAACGTTTTTCTTACAAAGTTAATTCTGGATCATTTTTTGAGGGAAATGAAGAGTTACGTTCCCTTGTTCAACAAAAAATGTTTCCTTTTTTGCTGTTCGTTCATTTTAATTTTATTGATATGAGGAAGTTTTTATATGTATATGATGAAGAAACCTATTTTTCAAAAAGTAACTTTGAAAATGAAATCAATGAGAAAGTTACCTTTTTTTTCTATGAGACAAAGAAAAACTATCCTGAAAATCCTTTTATAAAGAAAATAGTTGAAGGAAATGAGGAAGATGCAGTAATTAACCAGCTATGCTTAATGATTTATAGTATTTTATTACAGACAGAGAAAAGACAACCACAGAGAGTTAAGGTCTATATTCATAACTCAAAAGTTTATATTGCCGATATTTTAAAAGGGATAGTCAAAAAAATTTTTTAGAGAATGTTGAAATAGTTGATGTTTATGATAGCACTGTAGATATTTATATTACAGATAAACTATATTCAGGTGAAATTGATCACCCAGTAAGAGTTTATGTTCAGACATTCTCTGATAGGCATTTGATACGTAGAATATGTACAGCAATTGAAGAAGAAATTATAAAGAAGATTGATAATTCTATTTTATAAAGTAGTAAATATGGTATCCAATCTATCCCTCAAACAAGGGAGATATTGATAAGAACTACGTGTAAAAATGATGTATAAATAAATATAGTGTATTAAAAAAGTAAACATTTCTTATTTTTATATAAAATAAGAAATGTTTACTTTTTAATTTTAATAATATCTACTAACAGAGTTCATTGTATTGGTTTTTTATAACAAAATCAATAGAAAATCATTAGTTTCCTCTCTCAATTTTTTGTGAATATATAAAAAAAAATGAGAAAAACATGATGTTTTATTTGTATGTTAGGTAAACAGGCAGAAAATACAAATGATATCGGTTATTTTTTTCCGCCGTCAATTCCGCCGTCAAAATATAGAAAGGATTTGATTACTTTGGCTAAAGGTGAAAATATCTACAAACGAAAAGATGGACGTTGGGAAGGGCGATATCCCAAAGCAAGAAAAGCTGATGGTTCCATCCGTTATGGGTATATCTATGCTCGAACATATCGTGCAGTGAAAGAACAAATGATTGATAAAAAAGTGCAGTCAAAAGGATTTTACATGGGAGTGACGAAAGAATTTTATGGATCATTTGGAGATTGGGCCAACCTTTGGTTAAACGAAATTGTTTTTCCTAAGGTAAAAGAAAGCACATATGCTAGTTATAGCAATAAAATTCAAATACATATTTTACCTCAACTGGCAAAACGCCCGTTAAAGAAAATCACAGCTTTAGATATGGATCAGTTAGTGAAACGTTTATCGGAATCTTTAGCTGAGAGTTCAGTCCACATCATTTTTCGGATAGTAAAAAGCTGTTTTGAAGCTGCAAAAGAACGAGGTTACCTTTACTTAAATCCTTGTGAACAAACAGTATTGCCAAAAATAAAAAAACAGAAAGTTCAGGCTCTATCACGCACTCAACATAAAGCAGTAGAGAAAGAAAGTTTGAAATCGATTAAAGGGCTACCAGTTTTAATTGCTTTAGAAACAGGAATGCGAATTGGGGAAATTTGTGCTCTTAAATGGGAGGATATTGACTTTGATTCGTCTGTATTAAAAGTTAACCGTACAAAGCAACGAATTGCAATGCCAGGTATCTTAGGACAACGAACTAAGCTTGTAGAAACTAGTCCAAAAACAACAAATGCAGTACGAATTATACCTCTTTCAAAAAAATTAAAAGGAGTGCTGGTTAAATGCCGAAATGAGACGAATTCTTCTTATGTAATAACAGGTGGTGAGGGCTCTGTAGAACCAAGAACAGTTAGTTATCGATTTGAACGAATCAAGCAGAAATTGGACTTATTAAACGTGCCTTTTCACGCATTACGCCATACTTTCGCCACTCGTTGTGTAGAGATGGGGGTTAATATAGCGGCAATCAGTTCATTATTAGGACATTCATCAATTAAGCTGACTCTTGATATATACACCAACTCATTCTTTGAAGAGCAGAGAGCGGCAATTGATCAATTAGCATTTATATAATTCACTCATTTTTTTCTCATTTAAAAAGGGTAATATTCTCTTTTTTCTTTTTATATAACGATCGTTATATAAATTTTATTTCTTATCTATTTTTATAAGTAGGTATCACTCTTTTTAAGAAGACCTTATTTTTTTAAATATCTCCGCCGTCAACTCCGCCGTCAGGGATAACTAAAATCCTTATGAGTCAAGTTCAAATGGAGCTAATTCTTGTTTTATATAAAAATAAGAAATGTTGAAAAATGAATTTACTATAATTGCGACTGATTGAGAAATAGCAATTTATTATAAATACAATTATACAACAATATATTTTTTAATAAAAAGGATAAGGAAACTAATATTAGCGGAGGTAAAAATATGTTTAAACTTGGCATTATTTCCAATATGGAAATAAGTAGTGAGCTGCATTCAAAAATACTGAAACATTCTGAATATTCAGTGATAACTTTAAGCATGGATAGTTATCTTGAAGAACTTAGTAATGTAGATGCAGTGATTATTATGGAAGAGCAAAATATTGGCCAAACCTGCCGTTTTATTTTAGATATTTATAATAACTCTGAAATACTAACTTACGTTTGGATGTCAGCACCATCAGAGAACAATAAAGCACTATATCTTCAATTGGGAGCTGATGGTGTGTGTAGTGATGAAATCGAGGTGTCAACATTCCTACTTCTGGTCAACAATGCATTAAATAGATTTGAATTATATAGAAAAAAAATACTACATGAAATTGAAGCAACTCAAAAAAGCTGTAAAGCAAAAAAATCAAGTATGTTAGAAATGATTCCAGAGAACTTCAGTGTTTTAGTAAATGGGAAAGAAGAAGTTAATATGACTAAGCTAGAGTATATAGTATTGGATATATTGTATTCCAATGCTGGGAAAGCTTTAAGCTATCAAGAAATTGGAGATAAGGCCTGGAAACAGCAAAGTCAAGCTGTTCAAAAGTATCGAGTCGCAAATGTGATCTTTCATATAAGAGGAAAAATCAAGAAAAATGATAATGGAATCGAATTTATAAAAACGATTCGATCTAAAGGTTATATGTTAGATGACCAAGCTTTGAAGGGTTGAAAATAATATCTAAGTCATAGACTAAGCACCAGAATTCGAAATTCTAAATATTATGAGGAAGAATCGAATTTTGATGGAAAGTCATTTCTGAGGAACTGGTCATCAAATTAAAAATAGTATTTCTTTTTTCAATATAATTACAATACCTGCAAGTTTCTTTAGTGTCGGCAGGAATGGCTAAGTTCTTGTTTGTGTGATGTAACGATAAAGAAAAATTGAAATAAATAATACCTTCTTCGTTGAAGTGTATAGAAAACTAGGAAAGGAGGAAAAAATGAAAAATAAAAAGTGGAAAAGTCGTATATTTTTTCTTCTAGGTCTGTTGTTAGTTGCTATAATAGCGTTCAATAGTACAACGCCAATTAAGGCTAACGAAGGATCTGCAACAAGATCTTCTATTAGCGATACTGGGTATGAAACTTGGGCAGCTACTGATTTACTTACGGCACAATCTGAAACAAAAGATTTTTTAACTAGTCAAAAAAGAGCAGATACGGTTCGGCCATACAAAGATAATGCAAAATGGACAGAAGGTTCTTTGATGGCAGTGGATAAAGCCTATCAATCTAGCTTGAAGTCAGAGGCTGGCGCAAGTTCGGATTTAGCACGTATGCTTTTAATAGAAACTGTGCGGAAACTGGAGGTAAAGACGGTAACAGATCAGTATGATCCAACCATCAAGGCTCTTAATAACTATCCTGATGATAATGGTAATTACGATTTAGAATATGATTTACCTACTGTTTTAAGCTTACCACCTGATAAGACTAAAAAATATGATATTATGTTTGTTTTGGATTGGTCGGGTTCTTTGTGGGATGGAGGAACGATAGCTGGATTAGGTGATCGACCTCTTATACACCAAGCTAAGTTAGTTCATAGACTTTCTCAACATGTTATTGAGCACTATAGTGGAAGTCGAATTTGGTTATTAGGTTATGGTGCTGCTAGTCGAAACTCCACACCGCTGCTGTATCCTGCTGCAAATACAGGTTTCTTCAATGATAGTACAGATCCAGCACCAGCTTGGCAAAATAAAATAGATGCCGCATTTCCTCTATCATCAAGTAAACCAAATTATTCAGAGGACAATATTACTGGAAACTTGACAGATGCAGTGAATAAAATGAAACAGCCATATGTAGCAGATAATCCTAAAAGTGGCAGAGACCCAAAAGCAACACCTGTGATTGTCTATATGAGTGACTTCCAATTAGTAAGTAATATGAATGTATCTGACCCGCCCAAAGCATACACAGATACTCTTACTTCATATAATAGAATGGCAGCTGCAGATGAGTCAGATCCCACTACAAGACCGATTTACTTAGCTGTTAGGTACGACCATACTGGAAATACAATGATTTGGTCGGGGGCTACCTATAATACCCTTCAAAATAATGTGACAAAATTAGCTGTGCCGGCAAGGAATAACTGGAATTGGATGCCAATTAACGCAAGTAACGCTCGGACAGCTTCTGATGACTTTTTGAAAATGTTTGGTGATTCGTTGCCATCTTTCCCATCAAGAGCCTATAAAGCACAGATAATCCAGGAAAAATTCAATTACAACACTGGATCAATTGTTTCAGTAAATGGCGCAGCCTTTCAAGCGACAACAAATAAAAATCTGTCAATAAAACATGCTATTGAACCTGATAATGGAAGCTACTCTGTGAAGTTTGATGACTCAGTGGTAGAACCAATGGGCAGTAATGGGAAATTATTAGGAGCAAGTACTTTAAACTTTAATGCGGGAGAATATAAAGATTATAATCGACCGTTTAATGGAAATCCTACATTGTTCTATCCATATTCTGAAGCGGCTATAGAGATTCACAGCTATAAAGGAACTGGAGATAAAGCAGATAAAGCAAATTACGAGCTGAAAAATACGATTGTTGGTGAAAATTTTAACGAATACGGCGGAGCAACCACTTATACACTAAAACACAATAAATTATCATCAATAAAATATGGTCAGACAATAAGCAAAGCTGAAGTTCTGGATATCACTAAAGCTGCAATAGGAGACATGGAATATAATAAATTAGATTTTTCTGATCCTAATAACCTGACAGCAGCTTCGCAAAAAGTAACGTTTGATGCAGCAAAAAATGTGTATAAAGTGTATGTAGAACCAAACGAAACACAGCTTGTTATTGAGTATTGGAATGAAACAACAAATACTCAGATTCAAAAGGAAAAACTAATACCTGGCGTTGTAGGTGATGCCTATGAAATCGATCCAGTCAATGATGAGCAAATTTCAGGTTATGACTATGTTCGTTCAGAAGGTGCACCGCTAAAAGGTAGCTATACAAAAACAAATCAGACAATCAAGCTATTTTATCGTGAAAGTGAAACCTTGTTAACTGTTTATTTCAAAGACGAAGAAGGAACACCAATCAAGGAAAGCGTTCTACTGTCGAAAAAGCCAGGTGACATTGTTGATTTGACAAGTGAGGTAAAGGTAAGTACAGTTGTCAAATCCATTTTGGATGATTTATATGAGTTGCTGCCTTTAGCTAATGATGAAAAATCAGTAGAAGTAGAAGCTGGTGGCTCAGAATTCACCTATGTATTTAAAGGAAAGGTATCGATCGATGCGACAAAAGAAATGAAATTTAAATCAGGCGTCATTACTTCTCGCGACCAGATACTGGACTATGATTCTGCTGGTTCATTTATGATCAATGTAGCAGATAAGCGAGGAAAAACAGTGCCAAGTCAAGGGTATAAACGAGGGCAATTCAAAGTTGCTGGAAGCTTAACAAAACCGTTTACTCATGAAGTAACAGGTGTTGCTTTAAATAATGCGCAATTAATTTACAACGATGGCATTGCTGACAAAGAGCTTTCTGCCCCAACCGGTGCAGAAATTTACAGTAGTGATCAAGCTAGACCAGATACCAGTTATGACTTGGAATTAGCAAATCAATCGGATAAAAAAGATGGTCTGAAATTGATTGTGCCTAAAGGCAGTGGAGCAACCCAAGGGAAATATCAAGCTGAGATTACATGGGAATTAATCCAAGGACCATAATAATAGGAGGAAATAAAAGTGAAAGTAAAAAGATATTGTTTGTTTTTCCTCCTATTGATTAGTGTGTTTCTAGGGGAAACCGCGCAGGCGGCTCAGTCAGATGCAAAAACAGAAGCAGAGGTTGGTTTTATTCAAGGTGATACTCCGGTAAAGCCTAATAAACCAACTGAAAAACCATTGGGAAGGCTTTTACCCAAAACTGGGGAAGATATACTCGTGTATACGGCTGTATCAGGAATAATAATTCTAGGTGCTATTGCTACAGTATACGTGAAACGGAAAATTAAAGGTTGATTATAAATAGAATTATCTATTTTAATAATAAAAAAGGGAAGAAGGAACCAGGGTGAAGAAAAAAGTATTAGCAAGTTTATTATTAAGTACATTTGTACTATCAGTAGGAGCAACATCTGCTTCAGCAACAACAGCACCACCAGTAAAAACAACTGGAGATGCAGGCTTTGTTAAAGGGGATAAACCAGAAACAACAAAACCAGAAGAAGGTCCAAAAGATCCAACTGTAGTTGATCCAGATCCAGACCCACGTCCAGAGTATGGTGGAGTTTATGTAACTCATTTACCAAATATTTCATTCGGAAATGATAACAAAACGTCTCTTAATACAACAGAATATAAAGCAGAGTGGGAAAAAAGAACAAAAAACACTGGTGCTGAAGAATTTTACATGCCCCATTCTGTTCAAGTAGCAGATGTTTCAGGTAATGCTGCAACAACATGGAAACTAACTGTGAATCAAGATGCTCCATTTGAGTCAGCAGATAAAACAGCAAAATTAGAAAATTCACGCATTCGTATCTATGGGAATACTTTTACAAGTAGCGCTTATAGTGCAACAGATTTAGCTGGTAAAATCTCAGGTGTTAGCTTAGATAAAAAAGACACAGCAACAAGTGCAGCTCATTCTGTGATTCCTGTTGTAGGAGATGCAGAAACAGAATTAAAAGTATTGGCAGATGATGAAGCTGGATTCACAGTAAACTCGTATACAAATGCTGTATTTGATACTGGCTATTTAGAAGAAAACTACACAGCAGCTACAACGCCTAATGCTGAAAAATATGAAGGTATCAAATTAAATGTACCAGCTAAAGACCAATCACAAGTAAAAGTGTACACTACTAACTTAACTTGGACATTGACAGTAGAACCGTAAAAAATATAGAGACATAAAAAGGAGAAAATAAATGAAAAATTTAATGAAATACAGTGGGGTAAGTGCAGTCTTATTAGCAAGTCTATTGGCAGCAGTCCCTTTAGCAAATGCAGAAGAAAAAAGTGTTAAAACTGACGGGAAAGCCACGTTTACAACACCAACAGATTTTGAAGATGTGATCAAACCTGGAACCAATGATCCAATCGATATTGAAGGACCGCAAACACAAATCGGTGGTGTTCAATTACTACATGTACCAAACTTTGACTTTGGTTCTAACCCATTAAAACCGCAAGGCGGAGAATTTGATGTAAAACATGAAACATACAAAGAAAAAGGTCAAGCAACAGAATATGCAATTCCATTATTTATTGAAGTCGGAGACTTCTCTGGGAAAGTTGGAACAGAATGGAACGTTAAAGTGGAACAAGATACTGTATTCAAAGATTCTGCTGTAGGCGGAACACATACTTTGGATAAGGCTCGTATCCAAGTATTCAATCAAAAACTACACAATAATTTAAATGATGCAAATGTTGCAAATATGATTACAGGTATTAATATTCCAGCAAGTTCTTATGCAAAAGTTCCTGTAAATGTTGCCGATAGTGATGGTCCACTAGAAGTGATGAAATCTAAAGCTGCAGCTACAGTTACCGACTCAACAAACGGAACAATTTCTTCTGTGGTACTAAAAGAAAACTATAATGAAGCTGACTATGGTTCAGCCGCAGCTGGAGCACCTGCTGTAGGCTCAAAATATTCAGATGTTAAATTGAATGTTCCTGCAATCGACAAAGCACAAACATTAAATTATGCAACTAAATTGACTTGGACATTGACAGTAGAACCATAAAAATTAGTTTTTCTTGATCTGTAAAAAGCGAAAAAATGGTGATATAAAAAAAGATAATCATCACAGCAACACTTAAGAGTGAAAGCTCTAAGAGTTGCTGTGATGTATTGTAGATTGAGGAGAGTAACTTATTACATCTCTACTCTTTAAATATCAAGGATACTAAGTATTGAAGAATTTTGTTCTCAAAGCTGACCGTTTTGTCCTAACTTCTTCATGATTTTATTTGAAAGGAAATAAACAAATGGATGTATTACAAACAAAAAAGCACTGGAAACTAGTGCCAATGTTATATTTAATGATAGGTTTTCTACTTTTGCTACCAGTAAAGGCACTGGGCGAAGAGATGCAATTATCTGTTGAAGCAGAATTGCCAGAAAATCAAATTACAAAAGATGCAGGATACTATGATTTAAAAGTAACACCTGGTCAAATACAAGAACTAGTTTTAAAAGTTTACAATGCTGGTGACAAGGAGACAACAGCAAAAATAGAGATCAACCCGGCATACACTGGTGATGGTGGAACTTTTGTATACTCGATTGATGCGTCAAAAAAAGATGATAGTTTGAAATTACCTTTATCTGATATTGCATCAACAGATGAAAATATTAGCATTCCTGCAAAAAGTGCTGCAGATGTTATAGTAAAGTTAGCTATTCCAGATGAGCCGTTTGAAGGAATTATTTTTGGCGGCATTCGTGTAACAGATACACAAAAGGAAAAAGAAGGAACCAAAGAGTCAGAAGAAAAAGATAGTAGCGGGTTTAGTATTTCAAATAAATATGCTTATACTGTAGCCATGCGCTTAAGAGAGAATAATCAAATACCTGACTCTAATCTTCAATTAAAAACGATCTCTGCTTCACAGGTTGTGGGTAGAAATGCAGTGAAAGTCTTATTGCAAAATCCAACACCGACCATTATTGACAAAGTCAGTTACGAAGCTAAGATCATGAAAAAAGGACAAAGCCAAGTATTGTTTGAACGCAAAGCCAATGATTATAGAATCGCCCCTAATACAAACTTCAACTTTCCAATTAGTTGGGAGAATAAACCGTTTGAAGCAGGTACATATGACTTAATGATGACTGCAAAATCAGAAGAATCAGGTCAAAAATGGGATTTCAAGCAAGAATTTACCATTAGTGCAAAAGAAGCGAAAGAGCTGAATGACAAAGCCATTGATTTAGAACAAGATTACTTGAAATATATTATCTATGGTGCTATAGCTGCAGCTTTCTTATTGGTACTTATTATTACATTATTAGTTATTTATTCAAAGAAGAAAAAAAAGAAACGTAAGAAGAAAAGAAAAGCAGAATCTCAAAGTAAAAATAAACGAAGAAAGGGAACAAATAATGGAGCCTCTAAACCAAAACGAAAAACCAATTCAGGCAAACGAAGACCAAACGGAAATTGATCAAGAAGTAGATGATGAGTTAGAGAATGCTCAGAGTGAGGTATTGGTTAGATCTCCTATATTTTACATATTGTTCACCTTATTAGGATTGCTTTTAGTAAGTATAGGTGTAGGAATTTATCTAACCTATCCATTCTCAACTAAAGTCAAGGGAACGTGGGAAAATCCAGAGCTTAATATGGTTTTGACTAGCAAAAGTACCTCTTGGACAGCAGAATTAACAAATTATCAAGAGGTGGATGGGTATACACTTCTTTATAAAGGCAAGTGGCAAGCAAACGGGATTAACATATATGACAGTACAAATGTAAAAGTCCAAATTATTTTAGATAAGTCAAAAATTTCTGAAAATGAAATCAAAAAATTAGAAAAAAAGAGCCCTTTGTATACAACGATTAAAAATAGTGCGAAAGTATTACAATTAGAATATACAGAAAAGGGCTTAAAGCAAGTGTACCATAAAACATCTGTTGATAATTTTTTTCATTTTTCATTGGAACCTGTCCTCAGCCGTAAAAAGGAACAAGTACTTTATTTGAATCATTCTTACTTTTCGGATGAACGTTTGCCATTTAAATTAATAAATGAGTGAAAAGTATTTTCGGTCTTCAGTTTTTAGATTATTGAGAGAATCATCTTTGTTTGCGTACTTGTCGTTTTCCTTGAATAGAGAACCGATTGAAGTCTAAATAAGCCTTCAAATAGCTGAAAGCCTGCTCGATGTTAACTTTTCGTTGACAATAAAATTTACCTGTTTCTTTTTCTGAAACTAGCTGTTGAATTGTTGCTTTAAAGTATTCTCAGTTTATATTCTTTTGAACCTCGTAGTTCTTGTCATTCTTCACTTTTATACATCAGCTTCGAACTGGGAAATCCGAGTGGTCTCCATATTTATACCGTTTAAATTTATTAAAGAATAGAGCTAAAGTAGAAAGTTATTCTTAGTTTTATAGAAGCTAGAGAGAATTATTTTTAATGATAAAATAGAGCAAGTAGTCATGAAAATGGGATAGGATTTAAGCCAAAGAGAAGGAGTAAAATTCGAAAAATTGTCTATGAACCGTACTATTCAACGGTTGACAAGCTATAAAAAGTCAGTTATCCTTTTGACAAGGACGGTGTAAAATGGATACAAAAAAGAAAATGCTTGAATTAATCAAAAAGAAACAAAGCGGAGGCCGCTCGAAACAAATGGAGACGCCTAAAAATGACCGTAAAAATATGCGCAAAGGTCCGAAAATTTACAACAAGTAAATTAAAGGGGACTGAGTAAAAAGGCTAGCTAAAAATAATGTATAAGAGAAGTGTTATTAACATCACTGAAAGTCCGAATAAACGATGTGAAAAGGCAATTTCATAAAAAAACACACAATGCATAAAAAGCATTGTGTGTTTTTTTACGTTTAATTACTCAAGTCTAACCAGTGTCTTGTTTAAACCCGCTAAAAAAATTCAAGCAAAAAATGAATCTTATATTTTATGCTTAGAAATCATTAAAAGGCATTCCAAGATAGTTCATTTTTTACCACTTTAGCACTTAACTCTAAATTAACTTGACCTTGAAGAGTAGGATATTTATCAGTCATTTGTTTGATCAGTTCGGCTGCAGTTGAACTTTTATCAGTCGCTTGCATAAAGTACTCGATATAGTTTTTCGTAAAGTCTAATACGGAGCTATCCATCTTAGAATCACCAGAAAAATGTGCAGGAATTACTTTTTTTGGGTTCATCTTTTGAAAATCTAATAAATTCGCTAACCATTCCTGCTGCTCTTTTTTATCAGGAGTATCTGCAAGAAAAATATGGAGATGATCAAAAAAGTCGATACTACCAAATAAAATTTGTTCGTTTTTTTCATAAAAAGCGCCTCTGGTTTTATTCGATCCTACTAGTTGAAACACTTCGCCTTCAAAAGAAAATTCATTTGTAAGGATTGTATTTGGCAAAACAATTTTTGCTGGAGTATTGTCTTTTAAGGTTTCTTCCCAGGTTGTAAGCTTATCCGAATAAGATTTTTTAATCCGTTCAATGGTTGTTTCAGTGGCAGAGATTTCTATATCGGGAAATGCCTGCTGAATAACATCTAATCCAAAATAAAAATCTGGATCAGAATAAGAAATGATCACTTGTTTTAAATCAAGTTGTTTTTCTTGTAGCAATGCCACTATTTCACGACCATCCTCATTTGAAAATTGGGTATTCACTAATAATGCTTTACCATTTTTATGGATAAGTACAGCTGATGAGTTCATTATTTTATCTGGTTCTAAGACCTCAAAAGTAAGATACTCTCCATTAATGGTTTGAATAATTTTTTTCATTTGAATTCCTCCTTAGCTAATATAATTTGACTATACATCAAAACAATTCTAAAAAAAAATATTTTACATGCTGTTATTATAGATGTGAAAAAGTTACTTAGTAGTTTTTTAAGGAAATTAAGTAGGTTTTAAAATCACCTGAAATACTGTCACATAAGCATTAAATGGCTACGTGTGATTTTCTCTATATCACTTAATTTGAATGCAAAAATCATTATAAGTAAGTAGGAATAGCCTAAAAAGGCAATTTAGAAAATAGATTTTAAAATTATACTGATTCAGTACGGTTAGTTTTAGCACCTTAAGCGTCTTACTCCAAATCGTTTGGTTTAGTTTTGGTAATTGAATTAATAATGTCAACGATTTTTATATAGTTTTCTTTATTAATATTTTTATAGAAAAATATTTTTTTAACATTCGCCAATCGTGAACTAACGACTGTATTATTAGTGATGATAAAGTCGTAGCACGTATCTTCTTGTTCATAGTAATGAATATTTAAATTACAAAGAGTTGAATAGTATGTAGTTAAAGATAATGAAATGAGATGATTTTCAACTACTGATAAATCAGAAACTAGCAGGACGTTAACTGTTTTTTTCAATGTAGCTAAATCAAACAGATAAGATGCGATATGAATGTATTGTTCAAGTAAATAAGTTATGTCTCGGTTCGGAGGAATGAGATTGGCTTGTTTTAAGCTATCAATTAAAGGCTGGATTAGCGCTAGCACTTTAGAGTCATAGATTTCAGCTAAGTTATAAAGGATGGTTTTACTTCTAAAACTATAGAATAGATTATAAGTTATATGTATGCTCAACAAATAACTAGTCAGTATTCTTTTTTCATCATTTGAAAGTGACTGAGCTTTTTTTGATTGGCTAACAATCTTTTGATAGCACAGATATGCTGGTGTTGATCGTTCACTATGAAAAGTAACTAAATCATTTTGCAGTATTGGATCTAAATAATAAGTATCTTTGGTCATAAATAGAATAAAGAGAAAGGCAATTTCTTCCTCAGAATAGTTGAAATGCTCATAAAGTTCAGGTAATTGAGTCTTGAACTTTTCAAAGACAGGATTATTTGTAATATATAGACGAAATGTATTGTTTAACTTGAGTTTATGAGCTTTTTTGACTCTAAAACAACAATTGGCAAGAACATAAGCTAATTTTTTCTTCTTTATTTGATTTAAACCGATATTAAAAAAAGTTTCAATTTTTTTTATGAGTAAGCAAGTAGCTTGTTCGGATATGATATGAGAATACGGCCATTCATTAGGCTCATGATATTTCCAACTGATAAAGCAATAAAGTACTCTGATCTGTGTTTCTTTTCCAATTAAACGGAAATTTTTTCTACTCAAGGAAAGATCGAATTTTTTTAATAGCATCTTTAGTTTATTGAGTTTTCTTATAACGGAGGATTCACTCACATGATGAGTCAACGAAAACTTTCTGACGCTCACAAATGTTTCCCAGTAAATCGCACTTAATAATTTGAATTCAAGTGTTTTTTTTAATAAAAATGAAATGAAATCTTCTAAAATAATATTTTTTGCAATTAAATGATAACCTCTTTTTTTCTCATACTCAATATAAAAATTTTTTAGATTAGCTTCTGAAATAGTTTGGTTTAGCGAATCAATACAGTCATTAATTTTTCTGCGTTCAAAAGAGCTAGATTTTTCAAGTTCTGCGATTGAGAACCATGAATCTTTTGAAGATAATAAGGCAAACAAAATAACCTGTGCTTGCGTGTCTTTATCATAAATTTCTAACGCTCTCATTCGTAAGTCAACATTCATTAGTTAATCCTCCATCAAATCTTTCAAAATTTTGCTAATTATCTTTCATTCTACCTTCCATTTTAGTACAAAAAAATCACTTTGTGCAAATTGTAATAACTGAAAAAGAAAATTTTAATTCTAAAAAAGCTGTAAAATTAATGTTGTTATTAAACTAACTTAATCAATAATAATTAAAAAATAATCTTTATAACTAAAATAGTTCTTGATTGTAAAAGGAACCAACCTCATACTACTTTCTTCAACAAGAAGAGAGAAGAGAAAATTCAGAGAAGTTAAGTAAGATCAATTATCTTTGTATGCGTGATAAGCATGAAGGAGTTGTCAAAGAACATGAGAAAAATCAAAATCATCTATGATCAAAAGCCTAATCAGGAGAGGAAAGATTATTTTTTTCTTGTCGTTTTATTAAAAGTATTAGGAATAGTCTCTGTTTTTTTTATCGGTAGTTCAGAATCCTTGGCACTGGCAGATGTTTTGGAGACCAATGATGGATTAGAATTTTTTGATTATCCAGAACAAGCAGAAGATGACAGTAAAGGTCTTGATATTTCCAAAAGATCTTTGATTCCAGCTAGAAACTCACTGTTAGAGAACTCACAATTTAAGGATTTTTCTAGTTGGAATTACATTGTTTATACAGGAAATAATTATTATATCAATCGTAGTAGTGACAAATTAGGACCCAAAAAAGAAAATGGGTTTCAGCATGTGTTAAGTCCTATTTTCGGAAATAATCAAGTGGAACTGAAAGCTTTAGGCAATAACTCGTTCTTCGTGTATCTATCACCGAGTGCAGCAGAAAATCGAATTGAATATGCTCGACCGGGATTTAATTTGTATACCAATGTAAATAATTTGATTCCTGGACATCAATATGAGGTGGCTTTGACTGCGAATACGGTATTGGGAATAGGAGAACCGATAGCAAAATATTCGATTAATATGCACGATCAATATGGAAACTTTTTCAATGTTGGTGATAATGATTGGATAATTGTGGATACTGCCCCACAAGATAGAAATATTAAGTTTACAGCAACAGAAAATAGAATGCGTTTTTCACTATCATTTGATATAGCAAGTTCTCAGAGCCGTGGGGTAGCACAGGTGAAAATCAGTAATTTGACTTTTATTGATGTAACTTCAGCTGGGACTCCAGTGATTGATCCAGTGATGGACAGTTCACAAATAATAACAGGAACAGGACAAGTCGGAGACTATATCACGGTTAAAAAGTTGAATGGTGACGAAATTGGTCAATCAACTGTTGTAGATTCATCTGGAAAATGGGCTTTGGAGATTAAAAAAGGGCAATTAAAGGCAGATGAGTCAATTGTGGCAATCGCTGTTCAACCAGAATCTGATCAAAGTGCTACTTCTATTCCTGAAAGGATTGGCCATGATCCGCTACTGGATTTTACGCCAACACCGATTGAAGTTAAGTTTATTCCCAATGATCAAGAACCTACTCAAGGAACAATAGTGGGAACTGTTCCTGAAGAATCATCAGGTGTAAATGTTACAGTAATGAATGAACAGAATCAAAAAATTGGAACGGTAGTAACAGATGAAAATGGTCATTTCAGTTTGGTTGTCGATCGAGATACAACAGACATCCCTGTGTTAATAACTGCAATTCAAGAAGGAAAAAAAGAATCTAAACCAGCCTCAGCAATCATTGATAAGGCTGACTCCAAGCTAGCAGTTTTGCAATTAAATGCCCCCATCTTATATTTTGGTACGCAAAAAATTTCTACTAAAAATGAAACTTATTTTGGTGTCCCATTAGGGATTCTTTCTGTTAAAGACTTTCGTGTTAAAGGCAGACAAACGCCATGGAAGCTAACGGCAAGATATACAAAGTACGAAAGTCAACTTCCAGGTAAATTAGTTTATAAAAATTCAGAAGCTGAGCGAGAAATCACAGATGAGGATCAATTGATTTATAATGCGACGATCAGTGATATAGAAAGAGAAAAAAATTTATCTCTACCATGGAGTGCAGAGAAGAAAATAGGTTTTTTTCTAAAAGTAGATGCTGGAATGGCTAAAAAAGGAACATATGAATCATCAATTACCTGGACAGTACAAAATACACCGACTCCTAAATAAAGAATCAATCAACATCCTTAAAAGGAGGGATTACGACATGCTAGAGAAAAAAAGTGTTCATTCACTGTACATTGTCTTCAATGCAATCATACTGATTGTCTGTCTTTTCGGAATGTGTGCCAAGGCAAACGCTGAGGAAAGAATAGTAGTTGAGTCACCAGCTGAAATTGAATTTTACGAAAACCAGAAAAATGATAAAGATGCAGTTCAGCAGCGTAAGCATGTAAATGTTCCAACTGCCCAAAGTAGTGACAGGGATCGAATATTACCAAAAACAAATGAGGCAGTTGACTATGAAAATAAAATAAAAATACTGGGCATAATGCTATTACTTGGCATTTTGATAATAAAAAATAAACTAAGAGGAGAATATCACTATAATGAAAAAAATTAAATTTTTAAGAGCAGGACTAGTCATTGGAGGAATTACCACCGTTCTGTTACTTGACTCAAAAACTATATCGGCCCAAGAAGTAGATTATAGCTCAAATGGTTTAGTAGAATTTACCCCAAATAATAATCCGACAGATCCTGTAAACCCAAATAATCCAGATCCGAATAAACCAGTAAAACCGACAGATCCAATCACGAAATTACCTACAAAAAAGGGCACTTCGGGTCCTTTAAGTATTGATTTTGCTTCGAGTTTAGACTTTGGAAAACAAGAGATTACTAGCAAGGAGATGACATATTATGCTAATCCCCAAACATATGGCGATTCCAAAGACAAAACAGCAAATTACATCCAAGTCACCGATAATCGAGGCAGTGCAACGGGGTGGAAACTAGCTGTTAAACAAAATACACAATTTCAAACAACAGACAATGCTAAAAAAGAATTAACTGGAGCAAAATTAACAATCAATAATACAGTAGCGGATAGTATCGCAAAAACTAAAATAAACACACCAAAAACAGAGACAGTTATCACTTTGATCCCAACAGAAGCCAGTCTGATTATGACTGCTTCAAAAGGTCAAGGGATGGGTACTTGGGTTGGACGCTTTGGTGCATTGCAGACTCTAAAAGAAAATGACCAGGAAAACGTGAAAAATATAGATGTTCAATTAACAGTACCAGGCGCTACTGAAAAATCATCAGCTCGATATCAAACCACACTAAATTGGTCACTATCTGACACACCTGAGGGGAAATAGATTGACTAATTAATAGCCAATAAATAAAGCGTAAACTATGACACTAATCTCAAATTTTAAAAGAAAAGGAAGGATGATTCACATGAAAAAGCAACTATTCACTATTTTAACAGTTAGTATAGGAATTGGAGGAGTTTTATGTAGTACGGTAGCCTTTGCCGACGAAATACCTAACGAATTACAATCCAATGCAATCGTAAAGTTTCTAGAAGACGACTCACCGTCTAAACCTGTCGATCCTGTAAATCCAGATCCAAACAAACCAGTTACACCGTTTGATCCTACAACGCCAGATAATAAGCCAAACGCTGGAACGAAAGGGCCTCTGAGTATTGACTTTGCTTCTTCACTAGATTTTGGTGAAAATAAAATTTCTACAGCAGATGCTGTTTACAAAGTAAAACCGCAAAAGTACATGACGGAGGATAAAAAAGAGATGGTAGGCCCAAACTATGTTCAAATAACGGATAAAAGAGGAACGCTCTCTGGCTGGACTTTAGATGTAAAACAAGTGACACCGCTAAAAAATGGAGACAATATCTTAGAAGGTGCCCAAATTCGTTTCACTAATGCTGATATCGTAACGAATTCTGCAGCGCAAAAACCTTCAAGTATAAAAAAAGATTTTATTTTGAACGGGGAAACAGGATCACAAAATGTACTAATAGCTAAAGATGGCGAAGGGGCTGGCACATTTGTTTATAGATTTGGAAGTGATGAAGCAACTGCAGCTGATTCTATACAACTGTTTATTCCAGGTCAATCAGTCAAACATAAAGGATTGTATCAAACCACGTTAAATTGGTCTTTAAAATCTGTTCCTTTAGCAGCTTTTTAGAGTTGTTCGTGAGTGAAGCCTATGATCGTATTATTTATGATTATAGGTTTCAAATTTTTCCATTTTATTTTATTCATAAAGACATCATAATTAACAGGCGGCTAATCGGGAGGGTTTATATAATGAAATGGAGAAATTATAAAAAAAAATTATTTTTAATGGGAGGATCATTGATTGTTATTAGTTTAACACTTCTGAATTTTCACATAACTGTCAGTGCAGCAGAACTGAATTTTAATGCTAAAGCTGAACTACTAGAAAACCAAATTGATAAAAAACAGTCCTATTTCGATCTTTTAGTTAAACCTGATACAGAGCAGGATTTGTTAGTGGAACTTACCAATGATACCGAAAAGGAAGTCACATTATCACCAGCAATTTACGATGCTGTTAGTAATTCTAATGGTGTTGTAGAGTATGGACCTAATGATAAGAAGCGGGATCCTACTCTGGTGGTGGGGTTGACTAATATTGCAAGTACTCAAAAGGAAATAAAAATTCCAGCAAGAGGAACTGCTAAATTAACTGTGAAGTTGAAAATGCCAGCAAAGAGTTTTTCAGGTGTAATTCTTGGTGGACTTTATTTGAAGCAAAACAGTTCTGAAACGAATAGTATGGAAAAACAGCAGACAGCAATTAAAAATGAATATTCTTATATTATAGGCATACAATTAAGGGAAGAGATGCAAGAACCTTTACCGGCTTTTAATCTTATTTCTGTAATACCAGATCAAGTTAATGCACGAAATGTTATCAAAGCCAGAATTCAAAATAGTCAAGCCTTATTAGTAGGGAACGTTACCATCACAAGTAAAATTTTTAAAAAGAATACGAAAAAACCGATTTATGAGGAAAAAAAATCGGGCATTGAATTGGCACCAAATTCATATATGGATTTTTTAGTTCAATTAGATGGAAACCCTTTATTGGCGGGAGATTATACTGCAACAGTGACACTAAATTATCAAGAAGAATATTGGACATGGGACAAAGATTTTACAATCACTAAAAATGTTGCTGCATCGTACAATAAAAAAGATGTAAGCATCCCTAAAAATAACAATTGGATGATTTATCTGGGAACAGGAATATTCATTACGATAATTATTTTTTTATGTCTGATCATTGTCCGCTTAAAAAAAGAGAAAGACTAGACGTGAAAATGGATGAAGAAAAATAAGTCAATCAACTCTGATATTTAAATTGTGTTGTTTATCGTTACCTCAAAATACGAAAAAATGGAGGAGTAAAAGTATGCATACTATCGGGTACCTTGCTTTATCAGAGATAAAAGAGAACACGACGATAAATTACCTAGAAGAAAATGGCTGGAAGGTTTTTGAAATAACTGTGAATGAGCCGGACATACTAGAAATCCAAGTAGACGCTCTAGTCATATTAGAAGCAACAATGGCTTTAACCTGTAGTTGGTTGATTGAACTGAGAAAACATTTTAATGGCCCAATCTATCTACTATCAATGGAGAACGATTCTTATTCAAAAGTCACATACCTGCATTTAGGAGTAGAAGCATGTTTTCCAGCGGACATAGATAATGAGGAATTTTTCTTAACATTAGGTAATTTACTCACAAGTTATCAGACAAATAAATTGATCCAAAATAGCGCTTTGTTAAAGAAAAAAGATCCAGTACAAACTGGCGTGATACAGCTGATTCCTAGTAATTTGAGTGTCATAATCGAAGGAGAAAAAGTAATTGATTTAACGAAAAAGGAATTTCAAATAATGAAAATCTTATATGATAATTCTTGCAGGGCTATTTCGTATGAAGAACTCAGTGAAAAAATGTGGAGCACTAAATTAGAGAAAAGAGATCAGAATAACCGAATTGCCAATCTTATCTTTCACTTAAGAAATAAAATTGAAAAAAGCCCCGATCAACCTCAATTTATTAAAACAGTCCGTTCGGTTGGATATGTTTTGAACGATAGTTAAAAAGTAATAGATTTAACTAGCTTAATTGAAAATAAGGAGAATTAAGGTTTAAATTCAAATCAAAAAGAGAATATGTAAAAATCAAGAAATTTTTGTATCACAGAGAATAGTCGTATTTTTTAAATCGTTACACCGGAACTAGTTAATAGATTTAAGGATTAAAAAATTGCTTATGGGTGAGTCATTCAGTAGATACCCAAAATAATACCTAATGGGGGAATATTTATGTTGAAGAATAATCGGAAATTTATGAATCTGGAGTATAAGAAGCGCTATAAAATGTATAAAGTGAAAAAGAGTTGGGTTGTTGCGCCAATTGTTTTCATAGGGTTAATTGGGCTTGCAGGAATAACTACAGATACTGCGTCAGCGGCTGAAGTTGGCCTAGATTCAACTGGGCGCCAACCTATCACGAAGCCTCAATCAGCTGCTCCAACCGTGCAGGGAAATTCACAATTAGAAAATGCTGATGAAAACAGTTCCCCAAAAAATATAGTTAGCACCGAACCTACAACAAATAATCAGAAAGCGATTGTTGAAAGTCAGCCTGTAATGTCTGGAAAAGGGCAACAAGAAAGTGCATCTATGGATCAACAAGCGCAAAATAATTTAAATCTACCAGATGTTTCTAAAGATAATCAAGAAACTTCAGAAGAAACAGCGACCAAAGAAAACCCAGAATATGATATTAACCAGCAGACAAAGACTTCTGATGATAAGAAGTCTACTACTATTGATACCGCAGAACAAAAGGACATACAAAGCACAGAGGCAATAAATAATAGTAGAAACAAAAGAGCAGTTACAGATGGTGTTATCCATGTTGATAAGGATAATTTTATAGATAGTTTTAAAATATCAGGAACTCAGGGGACCCCAGAACAATATAAAAATCGTGAGTTGAGCTACGACAAAGCAACAGGGATTTTAACACTGACAGATGACGTTAGAGACCAAGCAGGAACGGCTACATTAAAGACGAAAATTAGTACAGATGCAGATTTTATTTTAAAAGGACAATTAAATATTGGGGATAAAGACCAAATTAAGGGAGGTGCAGATGGTATCGGGATTGGATTTTCAACGGATAATACTGGATCAGTCGGACATATTGGTGGTGGTGTCGGAATTGCGGGTTTACTAGGCAGTAGTGGTTGGAAAGTAGACACGTTTTGGGATACAAATCATCCAAATCAAGATTTAAAAGCTGATCCTAAAGAATTTCAATATGTTAATAAAGCAGATGAGGACAAATATGGAAAAAATGGGCAAGGAAGAGGTTATACCTTTGCAGGATTTGTATATTCACGTCCTATAAATGGAAATACCAACACAGTAAGTGATCTCGAGACTGATAATGGACAAATTGTTGATGCTCCTGATGGTAAATTTAAACCTTTCACTTTGGAGTTTAATGGTGAAACAAAGATGTTAACTGTTATATATAATAATAAAAAATTTAGTAAAGACATGGGGCCTGATTTAGCAGCCACGAATCAGAATGCAGTAAACTTAATTATATCTGCTGGAACTGGTAGTCAGATGAATAGACAACAGTTTTTAATTGAAAGTCTGGATTATACTGCTGCAGCATCTATAAATGTAAAATATATTGATGAAAATAAAAATGAAATAGCTCATGCACAAGTACATTACGGGGCATTGGGTGCCGTAATCGGTGAAACATATTCCACTCAAAAGTTAGACATCAAAGATTATACGTTTAGTAGAATGGAAGGAGATATGCCTGCCTCCGGTAAGTTAGAGCGCCTCGGTTTAAATGGAGAAGTTATTTATGTTTATCAAGAAAATAAATATAAATTGGTTATTGGTTATACAGATACTAATGGAAAAGAATTACTGCCTAGTGAAACACCGAAAGAAGACTATAAAAAAGGCGACACATACGAAACAAGTGCCAAAGTAGTGAAGGGTTATTACTTAACGGAAACACCAGCTAATGCCACAGGTACCTTTACTACAGAAGACATCAGTGTCACTTATGTATATAAGAAGTTAGGGAATCTGGTTCCTACCCCAGAAGATCCAAATGATCCGAATTTTCCAGAAACACCAAAAGTACCATATCCAGGAGATCCAAATGATCCGACTACAACAGGAATACCAGTCGTGCCTGTTGTACCAGGCTATACCCCTTATTTACCAGATCCAAATGATCCAAACAAACCAGGGCAACCAATCCAGCCGGGTACACCGATTACACCAACAACACCTGATGGAGATACATTAATTATTTATGTACGAAATAAACCTAATAAACCTAGTGTGACTGGAAATAACATCTCAGGGAGAAATTCAGGAACCCCTAATGGAATTTCTCCAAAAAGGAACATCAGTAGTAATACTCCAACAATTCCAAGCAATAGTAAGCTAAGCTATTCCCCTATACTAAAAAATAGTCAAGCGGAGAAATCTCTTCCACAAACAGGAGAAGTGGTTAGCCTAAGCTTATGGAGCTCTGTTCTTGGTTTATGTATGGCTACCTTAGGGATAGTGGGAATAATCATTAAAAGAAAGACTGCTAAATAATTGAGAACCTTTTTATGATTAGGAAGTTTTATAAAATAACAAGTAGAAATGAGCTTAAGGCATAAATTCTAACAAATAAGGGTGTGAAACAAAAGTGGATTTTACTTTTGTTTCACACCCTTAATCTGGATAAACGATGGAGCAGAAACAACTACTACACTAAACGTTGCTTCAATCTCATCAATCTTTATGTGTCAAAGACACTTCTGTTCCTAGAGGTTGGAATCAATTTTTTTCTTGCTGATGATTTGGTTTAAAGATTTCGTGCCCTGAACTTGAGCTTCAAGCATATCAATTAATTGATCAATGTTCATTTTACTTTCAACAGATTTTTTTATCTGAAGATTGAATTGATTTTCGATCTTTTTAGCTTCTTTAAGTAGATTCAGGCCTTTATCAGTAATAAATATAATAGATTTTCGCGCATCAGAGCTATCATTTTCTTTAGACACAGCACCTTTTAATAGTAACCTCTGAATTACTCTACTGGGACTATCTGAACCGCAGATCAATAAATCACCAATTTCAGAAATTGATAAACCATCTTTTTTTGATAAAATTTTTAATACTTCATTTTGATTAGGCGTAATGTCCAAGGGAGCCAACATTCTACGGTAATTATTTTCGCCTTCTTGATCAACTGCTTTAATAAGGTATCTTAATTCTTCAATTTTATCCATAATTATATTACTCCATTACTTTTTTAATTGTTTTTGCATAATGCCATAGACCATTTTTGCCATATTCTTTCTTGGTAAGATCCTAGGCAAAACAGTGCTTGTAAAATAGTTGTTCAAACCATCTATTTTAGAAATTTTACCTTTGTTCATTGCTTTTATTGTAGCCTGTACAACATTTTCAGGTGTTCTTAGAGAGCCATAAGAAACACCACCGCCATTTGAAAAGAAATTTGTATCTGTTGCGCCAGGTGAAATGGCGAATACCTGAATATTAGTTTTTTTACATTCCATACTCAATGATTCGGAAAAAGAAAGTACAAATGCCTTTGTTGCGGCATAAACTGCCATAGTTGGAATGGGATGATAAGCTGAACTGGATGCAACATTGATAATTTGCCCTTGGTTTTTTTCTTTCATTTTATTTAGAAATAATTTAGTTAAGTCAAATAATGATACCATATTTACCATAATTTCACTATGCTGTTGATCAAATGAAACATCAGCTACTGGCCCACTTGTTGCAAAACCAGCACAATTAATTAATGTATCCACAAATATATTTTTTTCTGAAACTTTGCTATAGATATCTTTGCTGATATTTTCAATGGATAGATCGTAAACTAAGCATTCAACATGGATATTATAGCGCTTTTCAAAGTTCTTTTTCATAGTGTGTAATTTATCTTTAGATCTTGCTACAAGAATTAAATTTTTTCCTTTTTCAGCATAATAATTTGAAAAAGCTTCGCCAATTCCTGAAGAAGCTCCAGTGATTAATACATAATTTTTCAATTTTTATCTCTCCAATTCTATAATAATGTCTCGACATGCATGTCTAGACATTATTATAGGCTAAAAAAAATAAATTACAATGAGAAGTGAAAATATTTTTTAAGATATAGTTATTAAGCGAGTTGAAAGAAAATCCTTAACCGATAGAATTGTAGCAAAGTAAAAAAAGATGACATTTTTAAGCGTCATCTTTTTTACTATTTTCTTGACCATCGTTCACTTTTTTGGTGTAAATGTCAATTTTATGATCAAGGACGCTAATGCCCTCTTGAAGCTGCTTCATTTCGCTTAAAGCTATTTCTTTTTGCTTCTTCAATAAATCCAACCGATTTTGATTAGTAGAATCTCCTTCATACCACCAAACGAGATACTGTTTTAAATCTTCAATCGTCATTCCTGTTTTTTTCAAATGCATAAAAAAGTCGATCCATTCCTTATTGCGGTCGTCATAAATTCGGATATTATTCTGATCTCTTTTGACTGTGATTAATCCTTCTTTTTCGTAAAAACGGAGTGTATAAGGAGTCAGACCAGTTATTTTTGAAAATTCATGAATTTTGTAAGCCATCAAAGTTACCTCCATGCTGTTTTTGACTTTATTGTACCATTTAGAGTGAACTCTAGGTCAAACAGAATAAAACCAGCTTGATTAGAAATTTAGTTCGATGGAGAGAGGATCAGGGAAAAGTTGGGAGCGATTAGGCTTTCTTCTTTGAAGCTTTTTCCAACCACTTACAGATAGTGATTTGATAAGCAATATCTAAAATAAATTCAATCATAAAATTTCACCTCTTTATTATTTGCTTTGATTTGATAAATTAACTATATCATGCGGCAAGAGGAGAGCCTACTTACGGTTGCAGGAGAAAACGTACAGTTTGGTAAGGTTGTGGCATAGAAAAAATGATGAGACGGCAGCAAACATGGCCATCTCATCATTCTTTTTCTAAATACTTATTGCCACTTCATGGCCTTGTTTAATACTAGTTGCAAAACAATCTGGAGTATGACTATCACCGATATTATACACTTCAGGAACTTTGCCAAATAGGTTATCATATAAGGTAGTATTTGGTTTTTCGCCGACAGATAATAAGATAGTATCGGTTGGAATTTGCTTCATAGCACCAGATTCATCAATAACATCAACGGAGTTTTCATTGATGTTTACACATTTAGTACTGCTCATAAAGGTCGCACCTAAAAGAGTTAAATGATCTAATAAAATGGTACGATTTGTCATGACCATTTTTGCAGCAAAGCTATCAGCTGCTTCTATGATTGTTACATTTTTACCTTGCTCTACAAGATATTCAGCTGTTTCACAGCCAACGACACCACCGCCGATGATCACGACTGATTGACCAGTTTCTCTTCCAGATAAGGCTTCTTTGGCATCAAAAACGTTAGGTAGATCAATGCCTGGAAGGGTTAATTTTACTGGAGTTGGGCCAGTCGCACAGATCACAACATCTGCGTTTAGAGCTAAAATCGTGTCGATATTCATCGGTGAGTTTAGTTTGACCTGAATATTAAGTTCCTCTATGATCGCATTAAAGTAATCCAACATTGGGTGTATATTTTCTTTGTGAGGTGGAGCTGCTGCTAATTTTACTTGTCCTCCGAGATAGTCATTTTTTTCGTAAATCGTAACATCATGTCCTCTTAAGGCCATAATACGAGCGGCCTCAATTGAAGCAATACCGCCGCCAATAATAGCGACAGTTTTCTTTTGCTCTGCTTTTTGGAGCTTGTAGCGATTATTTAGATTGCCCAAAACTGCATTACTAGAGCATCTAGAAGGTTTGTTATATTGCAGTTGCTGGTCAATACAGGTGTTGCAGCCGATGCAAGGACGAATCAAAGCTTCTTTGTCTTGAAGTACTAAGTTAGGCAGATTTGGCTCAGCTAAAAGGCCTTTGCCCATAAAGACAAATTCACATTTTTCGTTTTGTAATGCATCTTCAGCAATCTGAGCATATCCTGAACGACCGCCGCTAATAATCGGGATTTTAGGTTCATTTCCAGTGATTTGTGAAATTCCACCTTTGATACCAGCTGAGATATCGAAGAGTTGTCCTTTGGCTGATCCGGTGTCTGCGACGTCTTCTAATGTTGCTTCTTGTTTCCAAGCACCTACCATTACCTCAAGAGCATCAACACCAGCTTCTTGAAGCTGATAAGCATAATAAGTTCCTTCTTCGAAGGTGATTCCAGCATCTTCCCCAAGCTCTAATACGGTTAGCTTAACTGTAATGGCAAAGTCATCACCGCATAATGCTCTGATTTTACGAACAATATTTAAGTGGAAGGTGATTCGTTTTTCTTTACTGCCGCCATATTCATCTGTGCGGGTATTTGATTTTGAATTTAAAAATTGCTCGCCCATGTAATAACCGATACTATGCAATTGAATTCCGTCGAAACCAGCTTTTTTTGCTCGTAGTGCTGCTTGGGCATACTTGTCTTCGATTGCTTGAATTTCGGTAATTGTCAGCATTTTTGGTGTTTCATTTGAAAGACCCATCATAAAGGTGTAAGGCATTGCAACAGCTGAGGGACCAACGGGTTGTTGTCCAGTTATTTTACGACGAGCACCGCGGCCTGTATGACTGATTTGCAGTAGACATTTGGCATCATGTTCATGGATTGAGGCTGCTAGTTTGCTCATACCGTCAATATATTTATCATCATCGATCACGAGCATATTAGAGGTGTTCAGACCTTGAGGTGCATCTACACAAGAGACTTCAATGATCACAAGACCAGCACCACCTTCTGCTCGTTCTGTGTAGTGGTTGATGATCGCTTCGTTGACATAGCCTTTGTCGGACATATTGATGCCCATCGCCGGTAAGACGATTCGATTTTTTACTGTGACTGGACCAATTTTTCCTTCTGAAAACAATTTTGGATACTTCATTTTAACATTCCTCCTAAATTTTAAGAGCTACGCGGATCGCGTAGCTAGATAACATTAAAAGCTGAAAGGCTAGCTTTTGAAGCTAGATAATACATGGTAACAACATTCCTTTCAGTCACCTTGTACCAAGTCTTTTCGCACGACGAGTAATCGCAGGAGCAATCAATATCAACTCATAACCTCGTTGTATTTCTTGGCATGTTTCAAAGCAAAAACTTGATAACGCAATAATTATGATTAATTGTTGCTAAAACACAGTCTTTAATTGAAAAAAAGTCACGCTTAAGTCATACTTGATCACTATAGGACTGTAGAATTTTAACTTGCTTTGAGCTATAATTTAGGCAAGTCAAGCAACAAATAATTGATAAAAATGAGGGATAAGATGAACAAACAGCTAAAAAAATCAGAAATAACAAAATTAAAACTTAAAGAAGCTGCCAGTCAACTATTTGTATCTAAAAGCTTTGACGATACAAGTATTGCAGATATTACTAAACAAGCAGGTTACGCAGTCGGCTCATTTTATAAACATTGGAAACGTAAAGAAGACCTGTTGTTAGAATTGTGGTATGATGCAACGACCCATTTCATGTTAGCAACAGCAGAGTCATTGATTCAGACTAAAACGTTTCATGAGTTCAGTGTGCATATGGTAGAAAGAGTCTTGATGTATGGCAATGACCCGTTTATCAAAAAATATTTCGCCGCTCGCTATTCTTTAGAAGTTCATGATGCAAGTGGTATGTCCGCTGCGTTTGATCTATATGTGAAAAATATTTATCAACAGCTATTATTTCTACATCACAAAACTGAAAGTCAACAGCTCTGGGAAAGTGCGATCGCTGTTGCAGACTTGCTAAATGGACATGTGCTGAATGCAAATAATTTTGGTGAAAACAGTCTAGCAATACTTGAAAAAGAACAATTGGTCAGGATTGTAGAACAATTAATTATATAGTGATTTAATTCACAATATATTTTAAAAGTGAACTGTATTCACTTTTAAAATAGCATTTATTGGAGAAGTTGTCAATATTGATTCAAAAATATATTGATCAAGTGATCACAAATTGAGCGTGTTTTCTCATTCAACTGTTCGTTGAGTTGAATTTACAGCAGTTCAACTAATCGTTAATTGCATAATAAAGCGGCGGGAGGGTATGATTTTGATAGAGATTGGTAATCGATTAAAAGAGCTGAGAGAATCAAAAAAAATGACGCAAAAGGATTTAGCTAGAATTTTAAATGTCACGCCTCAAGCTATTTCGAAATGGGAACGAAATAAAAGTTACCCTGACTTAGATACATTAGTAAAACTTAGTATATATTTCCAAGTTTCTACAGATAGTATTTTAGGAAATGCTAAGCGTTCTTTTTTGGATTCACTCTTTTCAAAGCAGAAAGGAAGAAAGAACATGGAAAAAGAAATGTCTGATTTAACAAATGAGAATCAAGCTGAAAAAGTCATTATGATCTTCAGCATTACTGCGAGTTTTATCTCTGATGCAGGTTTTCAGACACAACGGCTTGCGATTAAAATGGAGAAGATAGCTAAAGAGAAAAATGAAGCGATTGCTATTGAACTGTATAGTTCTAACAAAGTTGCTGAAAAAGGAATTCAGGCCGATGTGATTTTACTGACGCCAGAATTTGCTTATGCTCAAGAAGAAATACAGCAAATATTTCCTGTAAAACCAGTTAAAACGATTAGCCAAAGGGATTATGGCTTGTTAAATGCTGAGAAAATTCTGGTAGATAGCTTAAGAGAACTAAAGGAGTAGGAAAATGATAGAAACAGCTCGGCTGATTATTCGAAAAATCGAAGAAGCTAAATTAGATATGGAAGCTTTGTATACGATTTTATCGGATAAAAATGTTAATAAATATTTACCGTGGTACCCTGTGAGAGATAGAGGAGAGGCTAGGGATTTCTACAAAACAAGGATCGAACCCTATTATCAAAAAGAGAATGGTTATTACTTTCTAGTTTGCTTTAAAGAAAGCAACAATCCAGTTGGTTACGTTACTGTGAGTGGTAGTGAAAGCCATGATTTTGGTTATGGGCTGTTAGAAGAATATTGGGGTCAAGGACTGATCACAGAAGCTTGCGTCGCAATTATTCAGTTTTTAAAAGCCCAGGAATGGTCATATATCACAGCCACTCATGATATTCATAATGTAGGCAGTGGCAAAGTGATGGAAAAACTCGGAATGAGCTATAAATATTCATACAAAGAACAATGGCAACCAAAGGATTTAAAAGTTACCTTTAGGATGTATCAATTGAATTTAGATCATAATCAAGCAAGAATTTTCCAAGGCTATTGGGATAATTACCCAGAACATTTTATAGAAAACCTATAGATAATCAAATAATTTTAGAAAGGAGTACGCGAAAGGGAAAAAATGTTAATCATAGGTCTCTAATGTATTAGAAGAGTTGAACCAAACATACGGTGAAGAGGATATCATTTGCTGTTTTACTAAAGTTGAAGGAATGTTTGCAATAATGCAACAAGTTATTTTATTATTGAACACTGAAAAAGTAATTGTGTTGTTTATTCATTTCAGCTTGTGCATAAATTAGAATTTCAGAGAGAGGAAATTTCAGCGATTACTTTAAAAGAAGGCCTGTTTCTCGATATTCTGTGGAAGTTTCATGGTCGATATCAAAAATGGGTTTTCAAAATTCCTAAACCTATCTTTTATTAAATCTGTAAGATAAAAGGCATTTTGCTATTGCTAGGATGAAAAACATATAAAAAAACAAACAACTGTTTATCCCTATGTTGGTAAAATGGTTGGGTTTGGCTGTTTACTAAAAAGGAATAGCATTCAAGATAAACAGTTGTTTGAAATAACAGGCTCTGCATACCTGCTATTTTTTGATTTGAACGTTAAAAGTATCTTCCGCCAGTTATATCTTAACGTTCACTGATGGACACAGAATCATTCGCTACTTTCGCTACTCAGTCTGGTAGATCTAGGAAAATTATTGTTTGCATGTTTATTTTTTTAACCTACTTATTTTTGTACGCATTGACGTGACAACCTTTTTTAGACTAAATAGAAAAGCATGGTGAGCGGCAAATTCCTGTAACATCAGTTCGTAAACACCAAGAGATGAAAAAAATGTGTTAAGAAAAAAGGAGAACTTGATGTTTACTATTTATAAAAAGAGCGAAAAAAAGCGGTATTGGTCACCAACCAATACCGCGCAAGAGTTCAATAAATAACCGTTGCTCATCTAAATTCCTAAAATTTGCAAAAAAACACTAGTATTTCTTACAAAAATTAGGTAAAATGAATGAGTCGATACGTATTGACCTCAGGCAACTTGTATTGTCAGTTCGTGCTGACGATACAGGTCTCTGTGAGAGGATTTGCAGTCTTCTTGCAGAGTGCCTGTTTATTTTGTTTTTCGCTCTAATTATCTAACGAGTGATACAAAACAAAAAAAATGATATTAGTCAGCAACTAATACCATGAAGCGTTCAATAAATAAGCGTTAACTAAATTCGCTGAATAAGCAAAAAAGACTAGTAATCTTTTCTTACTTTTAGTACAATGAAAATAGTCAATAATATATTGACGTGGCAACTTGTATTATTAGTTCGTGCTGATAATACAGGGCTCTGCGGGATGATTTGCGGTCCTCCTGCAGAGCGCCTTTTTTAATTTAGTTTTGTAATGTTATCTTAACTTAAAGACAGGAGTTTAGTCAATTAGTTTTTCAAAATAGTAAAAATTAAACGCATTGAGTAAAAAATCGGCTTAGTGTTGTAAGCATAAGCATATTTTTCTCTAAAGAAATTCTTAATCTTTTGTTCGATTTACTAAAACTAGTCAGTTGGATGTCATTCACTTTGGAAGCTCTAAAATTTATTAGCAACCTTCATTTATCTATGAATAGAAAATGCTTGACAAATTTATCATTAAAGATATTATAGATATACATAGTCTTTGATAGGAGAGGATAGTATGAAATATTCTAAAGCAACAGATTATGCGCTACACACCCTATTTTTTCTAGCAAAAAATCAGGATAAAACGCCGATCAATGTTCATGAATTAGCGAAAGAACAACGGATTTCGCCAACTTATTTATCAAAAATTTTAACGAAATTATCAAAAGAACAGTTGATAAAAGCGAGTTCAGGCGCTAATGGAGGTTATTCGATCCGCTCTAATTGGCAGGCAATCACATTCTTTGATGTGATCCAAGCAGTTGAGGGAAAACAATCATTATTTGAGTGTTATGTTCATGATGATTCTAATTGTGATATAAAAAAAGTGATGTTTCATGCAGAAAAAATTATGGAAGATTATCTAAGAAGCCAAACTTTAGCAACTGTACTTGAAGAGAGTAATTAAATTTACTCTCTTTTAAATTTATTAATTAAGGATATAGAATGTCTTTAATATGTATTATAAGGAGTGTTTTTATGGAGTTCATTTTATTTATCAGTCTTGGTATTTTAACAGGTTGTTTTTTTTCTATTCAAGCATCGATCAATTCAACGTTAAGTAGGCATACTAAAACGCCGCTTAATGCGTCTTTAATTGCTTTTTTTGTAGGATCAATTATTCTGTTATTTGTAACAATAATTTTTGATTTTGCTCAATTGAAGAGTATTGATTGGTCGTATCCTGCTTATACGTATGTGGGCGGAGCAGTTTCAGGAGTGATTTATAATGTGGCAAATATCATTTTATTCAGAAAAATAGGTGCAACGAATACGACATTTTTAACTGTAACCAGTCAGATCATTTCAGGGGCAATCTTTGACAGTCTTGGATTTTTGGAGTTACCAGTGGTTCAAATCAGTTTGAAGAGAATCGTAGGAATCAGTATTATGTTACTGGCAGTTTTTATCTTGCAAAAAAGCAATAAAAAGAACCTCTTAAAAAATGAAAAAATTGAGAATGTGACGCCTCTTTGGTTACTCATCGCTTTAATCGCTGGGATGTTTCCGCCATTGCAAGCAATTTTTAATGGTCAATTAAGAAATGCAACACATTCGCCGATAGTAGCAACCCTGATCTCATTTTTGGTCGGTTTGATTATCTTATTTGTTGTTGTTCTACTTGTGCAAAAGAAAATTGATTTTCCAACAAAAGATTCGTTAGGTGAGAAATTGCCTGTATGGATTTATCTTGGCGGTGTTTTTGGCGTAATTATTGTAGGAGGAACGATTTTGGTCATTGGTGAATTAGGTTCAGTCTTAACAAGCAGCTTATTTTTATTTGGGCAGATCATTATGTCTAGTTTGATTGATCAATTTGGTTTATTTGGCCTTAAAAAGAACGCAATAAGTGGGGAAAAAGTTCTTTCTATTGGCTTGATTATCATGGGGTTATTAATTATTGCTTAAGAAAAACGCTTATTATCTGCTATAATCAAGTGGAGTACTGTAAAATAGCTTATGCAAAAATAGTATGGTGTTCGTATATGATTGATAAAATAAATAGGTTAGAAAAGTTTGTTAAAGAAAGGAATAGCTAGTGCTAAGTAGAATAGAAGAATATTTTAAGGATAGCATGATACCGATACCAGGAGGAACAGAAATAGTAAGAGACTTTCAAGACTTGAATCAATGGGTAAATTCAAATTCAAAAATGTCTATCCCTGTGCCTACAGATGCTGAGTGGCAATACGCGTGTCGATCAGGAACAAAAGGATATCATGGAGAACTTGATGCCATAGCTTGGTACCAAGCTAATTCGTTAGGCCATGTGCATGCCGTTGGTAAGAGATTGCCTAATTCTTGGGGATTATACGATATGATAGGCAATGCGTGGGAATGGTGCTGGGATTTGTACGATGAAGAAAGATATGGAACGTATCGCATCTTTAGAGGAGGAAGTTGGGCCACAGAAGCTCGAGGTTGTGGAACTACTTCGAGACGAAAGAGTTTTCCTGATTTTAAGATAGATGATTTAGGGTTTAGAATTGCTCGATCATTGTAGTAGATAAATCTGATCTGTAATAAATAAAAAATGCTGCTCTTCGCATTATCAAAACAGACTTTGACTACACCTCACTCAAATTGAACAATAACTTCTGACACCCGAAAAGCTAATGGGTGTATAGTCTCTAAAGAGCTTTATGAATCCAGTTAAGAAATCATAGATAAAAGAACCCAGACTATTCAAAGACACAACACGACAATTTGATTATTTTGAAAGTACAGTCATGGCGATAATCCTATAAAGTATCTGAACCCTTAAACCAAAAACAGGAGAAGTATCAGATTTTGTCTGACTATTCTCCTGCTTTTTGGGAAAGTACTTCACTAATAAATCAAAGTAATCGCATCTTTTTAATATTTTTATTCATTGAATCCATAATTACATCTTCATAAAATTTTCTTTCTTCGCTACTCATGTTTTGTGAATGGGCAGCTAACAATTCGTCTGGTGAATCATAAACACCAAGATCTTTTACGATCCCTTCTTTTTGTATATAGGTATTGCCTTCGTCCCAGTCTATTTCCGGTTTTTTTAAATTACTTGTACCAACTCCATAGCCGAAAAAAGTTCCTTTTGAATCCGAAAACTTTTTTTGTAAATTATTAAAATATTTAGAATCTAGGATAAAGCCTTCCATATCTAACCACACACCATTGTAAAGTATCTCGATCCATGTGTGCAAAATTTGATTTGGAAATACTTCATAATGATCCTCTTCTAAAATGCCCTTCTGAACTTTTTTATCAAGAAGAAAGGCGTGAATTCTACAAGGAATATCATTAGCACGCAAAAGTGCCATAAATAAAGTCCCTTTTGTATTACATTGTCCAAAACCATCAGCTAAAATTTGAGATGCTGGTAGCTCATCAGCTATATTAAAGCCAAAAGGAATATCATCTCGGATAAAATTATAAATATTCTGAATTTTATCTCTAACATCCATAGAACGCCAATTTTTAGATTCAATTAGGTTCTGGATGGCTTTATTGTTAAAATCCAAAAATTTTGTTTCTGTTAGATAGTTGTTCATAATTGTTTCCTCCTATTAAATTTAATATGATACACTTCACAAATGAACATATGATCATTCATTCATTTGTTTAATGTATCATAATTTAAAAATGACTAAATGTCAATATAGTTTTCTGATATAGAGTTTATTATTTCTGTCACTGTAAACTATAGGATCAAGCGTTCTGTATAACCGCTCGAATGGTCAAACCAAGTGCAACAGCAAGAAAGTTTGCCGAAGCTAGAAAAATGGAGGTATCAAAGAGAAATAATTTTGGTCATCGGGGAATTAAGTCCAGTCTGAACAAGTAGCTTATTTTTATTTGGGCAAATCATTCTGTCTAGTTTGATTGATCAATTTTGGTTATTTGACTTTAAAAAGAACGTAAAAAGTAGGGAAAAGCTCTTTCTATTGACTTTGATGATCATGGGGTTATTAATTATTGTTTAAAGAACTCGCTTATTATCTGCTATAATCAAGTGGAGGATTACCAAATAGCTCATATAAAAAAGGATGGTGTTTTTAAATGATTGATAAAATAAATATGATTGAGAAGTTTGCTGTGATAGAAAACTATTATGAACCAAAAGAAGCGGCGCGAGTCAATGATATGGCGGTTAAAATGGTGAAATTAAAAGGACCTTTCACGTGGCATTTACATGAGGATTCAGATGAAATGTTTATGGTTGTTAAAGGTAAGTTGACGATTGAAATCGAAAATCAAGAATCTGTCGATATAAATGAAAATGAATTTATTGTTATTCCAAAAGGTGTTAAGCACAGACCCAACCCCGTTGAAGAGGTTTTAGTCGCATTATTTGAACCAGCAGATTTACTTAATACAGGAAATGTTGTAAATGAGTTTACGGTTGAGAAGGTTGAAAAGATTTAACAGCTTTCGACTAAATAATCATAATCCACTAAATTTAAATAATTAATCCGAAAACAAGCAGGCAGCCGCTAGTTCAAGCTGCTTGCTTGTTTTTAATGAAGCTTATTTAGTTTTCTTTAGGGTAACTCCTTTAATAGCACGTTCTGTTACTGGTAAAGCAGATCATATCTCAAGATCTTTAATTGTAAATAAAAGCCCATTTGAGCGGTATATAGTCATGATTATCAAGATAAAGCTCGACATAGTAACCATATAAGCAGGAATTAAGGTTCCCTATCCCATCAACACCAATGTTTTAGCAGCTTATAGACTATAAAATCAAGAAAAAAATTCCCAGAAGGTCAATCAGTTTAGTGGATTTGTCCTTGTTAGTTTGAAATAGTTTATCTAAAGAAAAATTATGAATAAGTAAGTTTTTTAGTGAAATCAATATGTTACGCATGCTTTTAGACATCCATAAATAACTGACTAGCAGTATCCATAATTTCAGGTTCTTTGACGTTCCGCATATTCAGTCCTTTTTTTCAAATTAGTATAAAGCTTGATTATCAGTTTATCAATTGGGTGATTAAAGGAATAGTTAAGTTATTTAAAAGAATCTTTTAAAATAGTATAGACTTCAGTCCACTGAGTTTAGCTTTTTTTGAGAAGAACAGCATGAAGTAAAGATTTCCAAATAATTTCTACATCTTTGCTTTCAGTACGCCAGTTACTAAAAGCAGCTCGAATGGCTGATACACCATTGTAGATAGTGGGCGTCATGAATACATCACCTTGTTGATTTAAAGTAGCAAGGAACTGTTTGATCATTTCAGCAGTTACCGACTCTTGTTTTAATGTAAAACAAACGACATTTAAATTGACTGGAGCTAAAAGTTCGAAGTATTCACTATTTATTATCTTTTTTTCTAAATTTTTTGCGCAAGTAACATTTTCTTCTATGAGTGTTTGGTAGCCTTCTTTTCCATAAGCTTTTAAAGTGAACCATGCTGGCAATGCTCGGAATCTTCGAGAATTTTCAGGGGTCAAATCAAAAAAATCTGGATGATCAATGGAGCTGCCAAGATAGGCTGCATTGTTTTGAAAGACTTCAACTTGAAGCGATTTGTGACGAGTAAACTGCATAGCAGAATCATAGGGAACATTAAGCCATTTATGAGCATCAATAGTAATCGAATCAGCTTTATTGATTCCAGCAACTAGATGATCATATAGTGGGGAACAAGCAGCAAATCCACCAAAAGCAGCATCAATGTGCAACCAAAAGTTATACTGTTTTTTTAGTTTTCCTATAGCAATCAAATCATCATAATCGACGGTATTTACAGTACCAGCATTCGCTATTACAATGCAAGGCTCATATTTGTTTTGCTCAAGGAATTCTTTAAGCAAATTGATGTTTATCGCTTCTTGATTTTCCTGACATGGAATCAAATGAATTGAGTTTCTTCCCATCCCTAACATAGATGCAGCTTTAAAAATGCTTGAGTGAGGAGCACCGCTTATAAGTTTTATAGATGGAATAGCGAATAATCCTTCTAGCGTTAAATCTTTTCCATAATGGTGGGCAGCCCATTGTCTGGCTTGAGCGAGTCCGACGAAATTTGACATAGTAGCACCACTAACGAAGGTACCACTATAATTGGTGTCTAGTTTGAGTAACTCTTTTAACATGTCAAGTGTTTCAGTTTCAAGAGTTCCAGCAACTGAGTCTTGTGAACTAGATACATTTTGATCGTAGACGCTAGCTAACCAGTCACCCATAATAGAAGCAGGTGTAGCACCTCCTGTAATAAAACCTAAGTATCTAGCCCCCGCACTTGCACTCAAGCCATTAGAATAATGTTGTACAAAATAATCAAGTGTTTGGTTTGCACCAATTCCTAGTTCAGGTAATTGATCCTTACTGGGTTGATAATATTGGATAGCAACAGGACGACTATCAAGCTCATTAAAAAAATTTGTTGAATGGGTTACGACATTTGTCAGTAATTGCTCTATTTTTTTTTGATCTTCTTTCATGATGTTCATAAATTGAAATGCTCCTTTTATAGTTTTATTGATGGGACACTCGTTATGATATATAGTGAGGGGTATAACAGTCAACTTTTGAGTATAACAGTAGGAGGATTTATGAAAATAGAACTTAATCGTCAATCAGATCAGTCATTAATCAATCAAATTTCAAGTATTATCGCAGAAAAAATTCGTTCAGGTGATTTGATAGGTGGGTCTAAACTGCCTTCTCTACGAAAATTTTCATTAGAAAATCAGGTAAGTTTTATGACTGTCAATAAGGCGTATCAACTTTTAGAAAAAAATGGATACATTAATTTAAAACATGGAAAAGGAGCTTTTGTTAAGAGAAAAGAGACAAATAAAAATATGAATAGTGGGACTGGAAATTATGATTGGCAATTAAATATCCCAGATTATATTCAGCGTTCACAATATATCTTGAATTTGAAACCTGTAAACTCTTTTAATTTTACTAGCGCAGTTATCAATCCCAAACTATTACCGACTCTCTATATTACAAAGGAAATTAATCAGATTTTGCAAAATGATCCACAAATTGTTAGTAGATATAGCTCTGTTCAAGGAGATGAAGAGGTTCGACAAGTTGTAGCAGATTATTTGAAGCACTATTGTCAATTAAAGCCAAAAAGTTCAGAAATTATCATTACTAACGGTGTTCAGCAAGGAATAGATATAGTTGCGCGGACTTTTATTGGACCGGGAGATATTGTGATTACGGAAGCACCAACATACACAGCGGCACTTGATGTTTTCAGAAACCGAGGGGCTACTATTATTTCGATCCCGGTAGATGAAAATGGAATGAAAACAGATAAACTAGCTTCGTTGTGTCTTACTAAAAAGCCAAAGCTAGTTTATACTATTCCAACTTTTCAAAATCCGACTGGAACTGTTTTGAGTAAAAGAAGAAGAGAAGATTTATTAGAATTAGCAAAAAGCAATGGGTTTATTATTGTAGAAGACGATTCATGGAATGAAATCTATTTTGATGGTACTTTGCCACCCCCTACAATTAAATCTTTAGATACAGATGGTCATGTTATTTATTTGAAAGGTTTTAGTAAAACACTAGCACCAGGATGTAAGGTTGGCGCAATTGTCTCAAATGGAACAATAAAGAAAAGGTTATTAACGTCAAAATCTTGTGCAGATTTAGGTAGTCCTTTGCTTACACAAAAAGCGTTGGTGCCATTTTTGAATTCTAATAGAATGAGGACACATTTAGAAAAATTACGAATAGCACTTGAAATCAGAAGAAATCGAACAATATCTTTACTTGAAAACCATGCACCAGAAAAGGTTACATGGTTAATTCCAAAAGGTGGTTTAAATATATGGATAACGTTTCCTACTGATAAAAATACGGAAGAATTATTGTCTAAAGCACGATATGCAGAAGAAATTTCATTCCTAACTAGCTCAGCTTGCTACCCAAATGAAGCTCCTTGTAATCATATTAGAATTAGCTATTCGCAAATAGATGATCAAATGCTTGATCAGGGAATTATTAAACTGTGCAAAGTGATGCATGAATTTCTTTCGGATAAATGAGATGAGTTCTTTTTTTTATCAATTGTTTTTGGCAAAAAAATCCCATCTCAATCAAGATGGGATCAATTCTTATTTTATCTTTGGGGAAGATAATTAAGTAACTCTCTATGTCTAAATAATAATAGATTTAAACAGATTTTGCTACTTCAATAAATTCTCATCGATAAAACTTTTTTGAATAAAGTACGTTACTTACACACTATTCTCGCCAAAATTTTGTGTAATGGATTTTTTCTTGGATATTATAATCGATTATTTTTTTTAGTAAAGAAAAATCAACAGGCTGGTCCCAAGTGATTTTGAATAGATTATCGGTATGTTGATAGTGCGCTTGCTCGATGGCCTCTTTAAAAGTAGTGATTGCTACTGTTTCTGGTGCAACTGAAATATGTTTTTTAGCAGCGCTGTATGCAATAATAAAGGTCTCATGGTCGGTAAACATAGGTTGATTCCATTTGATGACAACACTTAATTGAGGATAATTTTCTTTGGTCCAATTAAAAATTTCTTCTAAACGTGTCCGGTGTTCGGGTTCACTTATCTTTGAAAAAAAATCAGTTACATCTTTCATTGCGACGCCCTCTTTTCTTTTGAGTTATGATCGTTGGTTCTTTATTATAATATAGATATTGTCTTAAGAGAAAATAGTTGCTTTCATTTTAAGAGCTAGCTTTTTTACTTCAGTTCTTTGAATACGTTATACTTCTAAATAATAGATAACAAGGAGTGGTGGAAAATGCAAACATATATTGCGTTATTACGCGGCGTAAATGTCGGTGGAAAAAATCGAGTGGTTATGGCAACACTGAAAAAACGTTTTGAGCAACATGGATTTACAAATGTCATTACATACTTAAATAGCGGTAATATCCTTTTTTCTAGTGAAGAAACAGATGTTTTGCAGCTGGCTAACATTTGCGAACAGCTAATTGAAGCAGAATTCGGGCTGCAGATCACAGTTACGATCATCTCAAAAGCTACTTTGCTAGAAGCGTTAGAGCAGATGCCAGAGTGGTGGAATGCAGATAAAGAATCAAAGCACAACGTGATTTTTGTGATCCCGCCGACCACAACTGAGGAAGTAATCGTATCTGTTGGTGAAGCGAAAGCCGAATATGAAACGGTAGCATATCATGGACAGGTAATTTTCTGGTCAGCACCAATCAAAACATTTTCCAGAACTCGTTGGTCAAAAATCGTAGGAAATAAGATGTATAATCGAGTGACAATCAGAAATGCTAACACAGTCACGAAGCTGGCAGAACTTGTTCAAAAAAATAATTGAAAAAACGTCTTGTCTTGGAGGTACCTCCAAGGTTTATACTTTCCTTGTTGATCGATCAAACAAACAGCAAATAGAGAGGAAGTATAAAGATGAGTAAAAAGGTCTGGATAGTAACAGGAGGTTCCAAGGGATTAGGCTTGGATTTAACAAAAGCCTTACTCAATAATGGACAGCAAGTCATTACAACAAGTCGTGATTCAAAATCACTGATTCAAAAAGTGGGACCAGAAAGTGCTTCATTTTTACCGATAAGTTTATCTTTAACGAATGAAACTGATATCAAAAAGGTAGTGAAAAGAGCCGTCGAAAAATTTGGCAGAATTGATGTATTAGTCAATAATGCAGGTTATATGGTGGCTGGTGCTGTAGAGGATTTAACCGATAAGGAAGTTAGAGCATGTTTTGATATCAATGTCTTTGGCACGTTAAATATGATGAGAGCTGTTACACCAATCATGCGAAAACAATCATCTGGCTATATCATCAATACATCGTCGATTGCAGGACTTTATGCCGGTGCGTTTGAATCAGCCTATGCAGGAACAAAATTTGCTATTAACGGAATTACCCAAGCTTTTGCAGAAGAGGTCAAACCATTTGGCATCCATGTCATCAATTCAGCTCCTGGTTTCTTACGAACTGAATTTCTGTCAGAAGATTCCTATAGGATGTCGCACACAATCAGTGCTCCATACAAAAAATCAATAGAAGAACGTTTGGGATTTGCTGCCACAATGAATGGTGCCCAACCAGGTGACCCAGAAAAAGTTGCGACACTGTATATGGAAATTGTTGAAATGGAGGAACCACCTTTAGAATTGATGGTTGGTAGTGATGCATATGCATTAGCTTTGAATATGGCAAATAAAAAAATCCAGACGACTGAAAAATATAAAAAATTATCAGAGTCAGTAGACTTTATATAAAAAGAGGAAAACTAGATGACGATTAAAGAAATGGCAGCATTGACGGGCGTTTCTGCTGATACACTAAGGTATTATGAAAGAATAGGTGTGATTCCGGCAGTTACAAGAACGATTCACGGTGTACGAGACTATAACGAAGTTGATCTGGAATGGATTCAATCGATTTTAAGATTAAAAGCTTCCGGTATGACCTTGGAGATGATCATTGAGTATGTCCGTTTGGCAAATCAAGGTGATAGTACGATCGAAGCAAGAAAAATTTTGCTGGAAGAAGAACAGGAACGAATCACAGCAAAAATCGAAGAACTTCAGGGAAGGCTGACAACAATAAATTATAAAATCGATGAGTACTATGATGAATTACTACCCAAAACGACGGCAATGATTAAAAAGATGAACCACGAAGTAGAGAATGATACTGAAATCTAAGTCAATAGAAATAAAAAAATAGCTGGAAAATCCTTGTGTTTGCAAATGATTTTCCAGCTACTTTTTTATCATATTGAATCTAACAAATTCTATGCTTATAATGGATATTATGTTAAAAAGATGGAAATGTGTTGGGGGAAAAGAAAAATGTGAACGTGGGACAAAAATGAAATATCAAAGTAGGTAATAAAATCTGCTATTTTTGTGGAGCACCAATCCTTTCGAATGAAACGGTTTGTTCTTATTGTAGAATGGAAATTACAGAGTAGAAAGTTGAGGAAATAATGGGTAAAAAAAATATCAACATTTTTTGAGCTACTCTAGTCCATAATTATACTCACTAATTTAATGTCTAATCAAGCCACCGTCAACGAAAATTTGACTACCTGTAATATAAGAAGACTCATCTGAAAGTAAAAATAAGGCTGGAGCTGCGGCTTCTTCTGGTTTCCCGATTCTTTTTAAGGGAACTTGTTTAATCAGAGATTTTTCAAACACATCTTGTTCTTCTTTTGACAAAAAATGACGGAAGTTAGTTTCAATTGCTCCAGGTACAATTGTGTTTACTCTAATTTGTTTAGAAGCTAAATTAGTGGCCCAACTTCTAACAGCTGCTGTTAGTCCACTTTTCACGGCTGCGTAATCGCCTGTAGCAGCCGCACCTTCATATACAGAACTAGAGGAGGTTATTACGACCGACCCGTTTTCTTTTATGAGTGGGGCTAAGCTCGCTAACTGCATTCGAGGGACTAATAAATTCGTTTGGATCATTGCTTCAACGTTTGATTGATCTGAGGGCAACAAGTTATCTAAGTGAGCGATTCCAGCATTTAACCAAAGACCATCAATCGTTTCTGACCAAGTCCTTATTGCATGTATTAATTCTGGAATACTGTCTGTATTTGACATGTCATTTGAAAAAACAAGACTGTCAGAAGGCAGCTCAGCTCGTAATTTCGTTATGCGTTTAGGATTACGACCTGTTACAAATACACGCCCGCCTTCTGCTGCGATTTTGAGTGCACCAGCTCGTCCAATACCACTTGTGCCACCAGTAATAACAATCTTTTTTCCTATAAATTTATCCAAGCTCAACACGTCCTTTTTATTAATTGTAGCATAAGTAAGCTATGAGAATTGTAGTAATAAAAACAAAATATAGTTAGTTGTTATTGAATTAGTTTTCTATGATTATTATAATGAAGGTTATGTGAAAATAGCGGATGGAAGAGAAACGTTTATTTAGTATAAAATAGAGTTTGTACTTTAGTAAATTATAAGTTTGCTCTTTGAGGAAAGTGGAGGAAATAAATGAAATTAAAAAAAGTGCTCACCATTGTACTAACTATTTTAGCTATTCTTAGTGTAGTTGTTTTAGCTTATGTTGGCTATGTTTTTTTCAGTTACGCTAGAATTGCTGACGATTTCCCTATTGAAATTACGCAAAAGGCCAAAGCAAAACAAGTATCGACTGATCAAGAATATAAAATCACAACCTTTAATATTGGCTATGGCTCTTACACGCCAGATTATACATTCTTTATGGATGGCGGCAAACAATCGAAAGCTGTCAGTAAGGAAAGTGTTGTTAAAAATATTTCTGGAGTGATCGATACGACAAAAAAAATCGATCCAGATTTTGCTTTATTTCAAGAGGTCGATGAAAAAGCTACGCGCAGTCGCGGTGTTGATGAAGTCGCACAAATCAAGCAACAATTTACTGACTTTTCAAGTGTATTTGTTACGAATTATGATTCGGCATTTCTACTGTATCCGATCCTAGATCCAATCGGAAAATCAAAGTCAGGTATCCTGACCTTAAGCAATAATGAGATTGAAGCAAGTACACGTTATAGTTTACCAATCGAAACGAATTTCAATAAATTTTTTGATTTAGATCGTGCTTTTACAGTATCGAAAATCCCAGTTGAGAATGACAAATATCTAATGCTGTATAATGTGCATTTATCTGCCTATATCAAGGACCAAAAAATCCAAAAAGAACAGGTCCATAAATTATTCGATCATATGGAAAATGAATATAAAAAAGGAAATTATGTCGTTTGTGGTGGTGATTTTAATCATGACCTGCTAGATTCTTCGACTGAAACATTTAAAAATGATACAACGGAAGAATACACTTGGCTACAGCCTTTTCCTAAAAAGGAACTACCAGAGAATTTACAAGTCGCTGTATTAAGTGAATTAAAAACACCGGTGCCATCTGTTCGTAATTTAGATAAACCTTATAAAAAAGGAGAGTCATTTGTAGCGTTGATCGATGGCTTTATCATTTCAGATAATGTAGAAAATATTAGCGGAAAAGTCATTGATGCTGAATTTAACAATTCGGATCATAATCCAGTTGAAATGACTTTTAAGTTGAAATAATAAGTTGATTATATCCAAAATAAGCAAACCTCTACAAGTTTCAGTACAAAACTGAAACTTGTAGAGGTTTTTTATTCAGTTATAATCGTTAATTCTTTGTTTTGACAGTCATTAAAATTTTTGCTTGATTGTTTTAAAAAAGTAAGTTTATTTTCTATTTGTTCAAGCTGAGTTGTAATTCTTGTTTGTTGCTGTGAGAGTACTTTTTGTTGTTGAAAAAGAATTTCTATAGCATTATTTTTAGAAGTATCTTTGTAATACACCCTGGAATATTCTTTTAGTTGTTTTAAAGAAAGCCCCATTCCCTTTAATAAAACTAATAATTCTAACCATTTAATATCTTTATTGTAATAAACCCTGTTATTCTGGTTGTCACGATCTGATAAAACGACACCTTTAGATTCGTAATACCTTAATGTATGGGTCTGGAGACCACTGATTTTAGCAGTTTCTCCAATAGTATAAGATTTCATTTTATTTTTCTCCTTTGCGGGTTGACTTAAACCATACTTTAACATATAGAGTAAAGTATGTAAAAATGAAACAGACTACAAAATTGTATGATAGGAGTGTTAAAGTGGATTATATGAAATTAGCTGTAGATACAGCATTAAAAGAAATGAAGGAAGACAATGGTGGACCATTTGGGGCAGTGATCGTTAGAAGAAACGAGGTTGTTGCATCAATGGGGAATAAAGTTGTGAAAGACACAGATCCAACAGCGCACGCTGAGTTATTAGCGGTTCGTGAAGCATGCAAAAAATTAAACACATTGGATCTGTCTGATTGCATTATGTACACGACTTGTGCACCCTGTCCAATGTGTATGGGTGCACTGCTATGGTCGGGATTAAAAAAAATTTATTATGCTAGTTCACACGATGTAGCAACAGCCCAGGGTTTTTCTTCCAAGCATTTACAAGATTATTTAGATGGCTCTGACAAAACTATTGCAGAAGTAATACAGGTGGAAGATGAGCAAAGATACTCCTATTTATGGACAGATTTTTCTTTACTAAAAGATTGATTTGTTGCTATTGTGAATGTATAATTTCAAAATAATAAGTAGAAAAAATAACAATGAGGTGATTGGGACATAACTCTACGAGTTACGACCCAATCACTTGAAATCCGGATAAACGGTGGAAGCAGAAGCAACCCCTTCAGAAATAAGCACTTTATACGAAAACTAAACCCTTAAAAAAACA
>NZ_JXLC01000026.1:0-63753 GCF_001886225.1 Enterococcus silesiacus
CTAGTTTATCAGGATAGTCATTGTTTGTCAATAACTTTTTTCTGATTTCCAAAGTTTTTTTCAACCATTGGATTGTTATCTTATGCTTGTCGTTCAGCGTGTTCCATCAGTGCCTTGCGACAAGATATAATATACCAAGATTCTGGGCTTAGGTCAACTAAAATTTGCACTTTTTTTGAAGTTTTTTTCGTTACCGATTGTTTCGTTACTTTTGTTCTTTATTGTTCGTTTTTAAGCGAAAATCAGAACTTTTTCATCCTATTTCTTAATTTTTAGTAACATATTCTAAATTTCCCGTAACTTCTCTTTGTTTTTGTCAATTTTTCCATTTTTTTGTTAGAATAAAGAAGAAGAATTCTACTATATATATGGAGGAAATGAATGATATGAAAATTTTAGTTGCTGATGATGATAAAGAAATCGTAGAACTACTGAGTATTTATATTCATAATGAAGGCTATGAAGTGATTAAAGCTTATGATGGAAAAGAGGCGTTATCAAAGATTCGGACAATATCAGATATTGATTTACTTATCTTAGATATTATGATGCCAATTATGGATGGGATGCAAGTCGTTAAAGAATTAAGGAAAGAGTCTCAAATTCCCATTATTATGCTGACTGCTAAAACAACTGATATGGATAAAATCAAAGGTTTAGTTGCTGGAGCTGATGATTATGTTACAAAACCATTTAATCCATTAGAAGTCATGGCTCGTGTAAAATCAATTTTAAGACGTAGCCAAATGCAGCTTAAAGCAGATGAACCTGATGTACTTGAAATTGGCTCATTGATTATTAACAAAGATTCACATGAAGTTAAAACTGTTGACGGAAAAGAAATTCAACTAACTGCCTTGGAATTTGGTATCTTATACCTGCTGGCTAGCCATCCTAATCGTGTGTTTAGTGCTGACGAAATTTTTGAACGGGTCTGGCAACAAGAAAGTATTGTTTCAGCAAAAACTGTCATGGTTCACGTCAGTCACTTAAGAGATAAGATAGAAGAAGCAACTGGTGGAGAAAAAGTCATTCAAACAGTTTGGGGAGTTGGATATAAAATCGATGCTCGTTAGACAAAAGAAAATCGAAAAGCAAAAACGAATTACCTTAACATCTAAAGAAATCAGTGAATTACTTGCTGAGGGAATTGTGACAATTATCCTGTTACTTCTATTAAATGTCTCAATTACGGTTTTACTTAGCGGCAGCCAGACACTCCAAGGAATCATTTGGGCAACTAAGGGTGCTTTCGCCAAAGAATTGAATACGGATTTATTTTGGAGCTTGAGTAAGTTTGTCATTCCAATATTTTTTATAGTTGATGTTGGTGTGTTGTACTGGCGCTTGATTCGTCGTTATCGTCAAATGCAGCTACGTCATATCATTAGTGAACTTCATTATATCGCTAATGGAAACTACGACCATCGTATTCCCTTCGAATTAAGTGGTGATTTAGCAAGAGTTGTTACCAGTATCAATGGTTTGGTTGATAGTACAGTTGCAGCGATTGAAGACGAACGCAAAATAGAAAAATCGAAAGATGAGCTGATTACAAATGTCAGTCACGATATTAGAACTCCTTTAACTTCTATTATAGGTTATTTAGGTTTGATTGAAGATCGGCAATTTCATAATCAGGAAGATTTGTTGAAATACACGCATACGGCTTATGTAAAAGCTAAACAAATGAAACTACTTGTTGATGACCTTTTTGAATATACAAAGGTTCGCCAACCAGCTGTCCCTGTCAATACTATCAGTTTCGATATGACCCAGTTGATTGAGCAACTTGCTGCTGATTTTGAACTAGAAGCAACTAAAAATGATATGACGATCCAAGTCAATGCTAATCCAGCATCAATCAAGATGGATGGAGATACTGAAAAACTAGTGCGTGTTTTCAATAATCTATTATCAAATGCACTAAAATACGGCAAAGGCGGTAAAAATATCGTCATCGACGTGGAAAAAGTTGGAACTGAAGTTGTAATCGCTGTTAGAAATGATGGCCCGTCGATCCCTAAAAAATCTTTAGATCAACTATTTGATCGATTCTATCGTGTGGAAGAATCTCGTTCACAGGAAACAGGTGGAACAGGTCTTGGTTTAGCTATCGCACAGAGTATCATTGCTTTGCATGGTGGTTATATCTATGCAACTTCTGATAATCATTGGACATCTTTTATTATTCATCTGCCTTTAAAGAGAAATTGATTGGGCAAGGTTGACATCCAGACAAAAGTTTTGTATCCTAATGACAAGCAAAGAGAAAAAGTATTTATAGTGCCGAATCTAAGAGAGTTTGCGTTGGTGAGAGCAAATATTCTACTATAAAGAAATCCATCTCTAGTACATGCGTTTGACGAAATAAGTCAAACCGGTGGCAGCCGTTATCTGCATTACAAGTGCAGCGTTACGCTGAACTTGGGTGGTACCGCGAAATCCAAGTCATTTCGTCCCAAGATTTTTTTCTGGGGATGGAGTGGCTTTTTATTTTGCCCCAATGTTATTTAGCTTCAAGAGCTCTTTCAGCTTTTAAAATAAGGAGGAATAATTATGTTAGATGTAAAAATGATCCGTCAAAATTTCGATGAAGTTCAAGCAAAATTGAAAACACGTGGTGTAAAAGAAGAAGTATTAGTAGAGTTTTTACGCTTAGATGAAAGTCGCCGGAACTTATTAGTGAAGTCAGAAGAACTGAAAAAATATCGTAATGATGTTTCAGCAGAAATTGCACAACTAAAACGGGCTAAAGAAGATGCTGCTGACAAGATCGCTGAAATGAAAGAAGTTGGCGGCAATATCAAAGCAATGGACACTGAAATTGAAGCCATCGACGCTAAACTTCAAGAAATTTCTACAACCTTACCAAATCTCCCTCATGACTCAGTGCCAGTAGGAGCAGATGAAGATGATAATGTTGAGGTCCGCCGTTGGAGTGAACCTAGAAATTTTGCTTTTGAGCCAAAACCACATTGGGATGTAGCTGAAAATCTTGATATTCTTGATTTTGAACGCGGAGCAAAAGTTTCTGGTAGTCGTTTTGTTTATTACAAAGGGTTAGGTGCTCGATTAGAACGAGCATTATACAACTTTATGCTTGATATGCATGTTTATGATCATGGTTATACTGAGATGATGACACCTTATATCGTCAACAGTAATTCTATGTTCGGAACGGGTCAATTCCCTAAATTCAAAGAAGATGTTTTTCAATTGGAAGGAACAGATATGACGCTGATCCCAACTGCAGAGGTGCCTTTAACAAATTATTACAACAATGAAATCTTGGATAGCAAAGATTTACCGATCTATTTTACAGCACTTAGCCCTTCTTTCCGTTCTGAAGCTGGCAGTGCTGGTCGTGATACCCGTGGATTGATTCGCCTACATCAATTCAACAAAGTAGAAATGGTGAAATTTAGTGATGCGGAGCATTCTTATGAAGAATTAGAAAAAATGACAGCCAATGCGGAAGATATTTTGCAAAAACTAAATCTTCCTTATCGTGTCATGTCACTAGCTACAGGCGATATGGGCTTCTCAGCTGCTAAAACATATGACTTGGAAGTCTGGATCCCAGCACAAAATGCTTATCGTGAAATCAGTTCTTGTTCAAACTGTGAAGATTTCCAGGCCCGCCGTGCAATGATTCGTTACCGTGATGACAATGACAAAGTCCAATATGCTCATACATTAAACGGATCTGGCCTTGCTGTTGGGCGGACTGTTGCTGCAGTTTTGGAAAACTATCAAAATGAAGACGGAACTGTGACCATTCCAGAAGTTTTAGTTCCTTACATGGGTAATTTGAAATTAATTAAATAAATAGAAAGAATCACTAATTTAGCAGGATGTTTGTTGAAAGTGCTATTTAACCATGATACATTTGGGTTACCGTACACAATCAAATTTATAAATTAGAGGGATAATGTTATGAACAGAAAGAATCACCCACGGGGAACCCGAAACAGCCGGCGAGAAAAAAAACAGCATCGCTTTTCCAGAAAATTAACTTTTGCAGCACTCTTTGCTATTTCTTTTATCTTGATCTGTGGAAGTGTCTACGCAACCTACGCTATGCAGCACCCACCAAAAGAAGCAAGCAACTTGGAAGATGATGATTACCAGCAAAAAGAAATAGCTTTGTTGGAGCAGATTCGAGAATCACAAAAGCAAGCGAAACTTGAGAATACTGAGCAAGAAAAAACGGACGGCAATGTTCAGACCCTACTTTATGAACCAACCGTAACTAACTCTATCCCTCAATTTCAAGCATTAAAAGTGGCCTTAACAGCTTTAATAGATACTGCTCAAAAAAATAGCCCGAAAGAGACACCCCTCAAACTCGTTGGTTATATAAAAATAATTAAAGCCAATGAACAGGTGATTGGGTACCAACCTGTTGTTGAAAGCTATACTTGGAATCAAACAAACGAAGAGTGGACTGAACAAACCGAAGTGAGTAAAGATACAGCATTCGTCAATCAAAAAACAAACCAGCCCTTGACTCTTCAAGATCTTTTCACGAGTGAAGCAAATATTCTAGCCATTCAACAAGTTATTCAGCAAAAATTACTTGCTGAGAGTCCTGATGCTAACACTATCATTGACAATGTCCTAAACATGCCTAGTATTTCTTTGGACCAAACAGCCTTCACCTATTATTCAGATAAAATCAGTTTAGGTCTACCAGACAACGCAACTGGGAAAAAAGAAATCACGTTATCTTATAAAGAGATTGCCGGCTACGTGAATCCTGAATATATTGACCCTGATTCTATCAAAGATGCGTTACCTGCTCCACTGGATCCAAACAAAAAATACATCTCACTGACTTTTGATGATGGACCGAATCCTGAAACAACGCCAAGACTTTTGAACATCTTAAAGGAAAAAAACGTCAAGGCCACATTCTTTATGTTGGGTCAAAATGTTGTCAAAAATGAAGCTTTGGTAAAACGGGTAGCTGATGAAGGACACGAGGTAGCGAGTCATTCTTATTCACATCCTCAATTAACCGGAGTTGATCTACAACGAGTAAAAGACGAGGTTCAAAAAACAGATAAAGCCATATATCATGCAATCGGGAAGCTACCAACTGATTTCAGACCGCCTTATGGCGCTGTAAACAAGGACGTAGCGACAATTATTGGTAAACCGATCATACAATGGTCTGTAGATTCTCAAGACTGGCAAAGTCATAATGCACAAGCGATCATCAAGCGGATTGACGAAACTGCCTATAATGACACGATCGTTTTAATGCATGATATCCATCCGGAAACTGTTGATGCTGTAGCTACCGTAATCGATCGGTTACGTGGGGAAGGTTATGAAATTCTACCTTCTAAAGAATTATTAGGTAACAAGGCTAAACCTTTGCATATGTATTACGGTTCTAAAGATGAGCGTCCTGTACAATAAAGATAAAGAAACTCCGAGGTCATAATCGACTTCGGAGTTTCTTTATCTTTATTGTTCTACAGAATAATTAGGTGCTTCTTTCGTAATTTGAACATCATGAGGGTGAGATTCTTTTAAACCATTCCCGCTCATTTGAATAAATTGCGCTTCGTCACGTAATTGTTTTAAGTTTGCCGCACCGACATAGCCCATACCTGATTTTAAACCACCGATCATTTGGAATACGATGTCTGATACACTGCCTTTATAAGCAACACGACCTTCAATACCTTCTGGAACTAATTTATTTGCTTCGTTGACTCCGCCTTGGAAATAACGATCACTTGACCCTTTTTCCATGGCACCTAGTGAACCCATACCACGATATGTTTTAAAGCGACGGCCTTGATAGATTTCAAATTCGCCTGGTGATTCATCTGTACCAGCTAGCATACTGCCTAACATAACGGCATGTCCACCAGCTGCTAAAGCCTTGACGATATCTCCTGAATACTTGATTCCACCATCAGCAATAATAGCCTTACCGTATTTACGGGCCACGGAAGCTGCATCATAAATTGCTGTTAATTGAGGCACACCAACTCCAGCTACAACACGAGTTGTACAAATAGAACCAGGTCCGATCCCAACTTTAACCACATCCACACCTACATCGTAAAGAGCTTTAGCTCCTTCTGCTGTTGCGATATTTCCAGCAATAAGCGTTGCTTCCGGGAAGGTATCACGAATTTCTTTGATTTTACGAATCACACCAGCACTATGACCATGTGCCGTATCGATAATGATCGCATCTACTCCTGCTTCTAATAAAGCTTCGGCACGTTCAAAGGTATCACTGGTAACACCCACAGCCGCAGCTGCTAGTAAACGACCATGTTCATCTTTTGCTGCATTCGGAAATTCAATTACTTTTTCAATATCTTTGATTGTAATCAACCCACTCAAACGGTTGTTTTCATCAACGATTGGTAATTTTTCAATTTTATGTTTTTGTAAAATCTTTTCAGCGTCTTTTAGAGAAGTACCAACTGGGGCAGTGACTAAATTATCTTTTGTCATGACTTCGTCAATCTTCATTTGATAATCTGTTACAAAACGCATGTCGCGGTTCGTAATGATACCAACCAATTTACGATTATCCATCGTTTCTACGATTGGCACTCCACTGATACGGTATTTACTCATCAGATTTTCTGCATCTGCTACTAAATTCGTTGGTGTTAAGAAAAATGGGTCAATGATTACGCCACTTTCAGAACGTTTTACTTTACGAACTTCATCTGCTTGTTGCGCGATGCTCATATTTTTATGAATAACACCTAAACCACCTTGACGAGCCATTGAAATGGCCATTTTACTATCCGTTACTGTGTCCATACTTGCACTGATCAGAGGGATATTCAACTTAATATTTTTTGCTAGTTGGATACTCATATCCACTTCATTAGGCAACACGTGACTTTCTGCTGGAATCAATAAAACATCATCAAATGTAAGACCTTTTTTCACGAATTTTGTTTCCCAGTTAGACATTTTTCAGACCACTCCTCTATTTAATTTTATATAAGAAAATAACAGATAATAAAAGGTAAGTCAACCGCATTTCCTTGTTTGCAGAGATTTTCTCTTATTTTTCCAAAACATGAGTATTTTCTCATCCGCTTCTTATCATTTTGAAAGGGTAACTAAGGGTTCTTCTTTGATTTCAACCTAGTTGAGATCATCGGTACTACTTGCCATACGACACAGATCAAAAAGGTAAAAACTGAGACACACGCTGAAATTTTTTGAGCCCATGTGGCCTGATAAGAAATAGATACACTTCCTTTTTCTGATAACTGAATATCTACTAATCCGTTATGCTCATTTAATGAAGCTGGAACAACTGTTTCTTTTCCGTTGCTTACGATCTTAGCTTTATAGCCATAATAATAAATAAATGGAATTGTCACCGTCGCTTTTTGCGTATTTTTAGTATGATAGTCAAATGACACTGAGTCAAACGTCATTTTAACAGCCTTTATTACTATTTCATCATGGCTATAAACTACTGTGCGTTTTTTATTTTTCTTAATAGTGGAATAGTCCACTTTATCCGGCAAATATTCATGCCCAGCGCCAATGTAATAACTATTCGTTCGATCATAAGACTGGTGGGATAAAATCCGTTTTCCTTCAGTATCGATACTTTCCTTTTCATACAGCCCTACACCAAGTAAAACAACCATAGCTAAGATTATCTGACTACTTGGAAATTTTTTAAATAATCCCAGATCATCATTTGCGATAAGAAACGCTAGCAACAAAGTCACAATCGATAAAAAGCGCCAAGGAAACTGAATTGTATTAAGCGGCGTATTGTCAAAAAGCTTCCAAGGAAATAGGTCTGTCGTCATAAACATAAATAGCAAAGCAAGAATGACCCACTCACGATTGGACGAATTTCGCTTAAAAAACATTACTGTGTAAATCACCAAACCAAATAACAGGATGACACCTATATTCGCTGAGGATGCATGAAATACGCTATTTTTAAAGCTGTTGGCTACTAGTTCACTCAAAAAGTAGCTCCGATCTGAAATCAACGTCAATGGATTGGACGTCACCTGAAACGTAACATGCCTCATCTGCTCAAAAACGGGGACTAAATAGAAAGCCAGCAGCAAAATAGTAACTCCTGCGGCCTTTAATATCGCAACAAGAACTTTTTTCTTTAAAAAGTGCTTCATATTTAAAAGAATATACAGCCCTATAAAAATGCTGACGATTTCCAATGAAATAAAATGAGCTAATCCAATCCCTGTCATAGCGACTGTCAACAATAGCCATTTCTTCTCTTTCCCATTTTTCAATAAATATAAACTTGCTAGAACTAATGGAAAAAAGCCCATTGCTAAAAGTTCTCCAATAGCTTGGCGGTTAAAAAAGTCCTGTAAACGATAAATCGATAACGTATACAATAATGAAAATAAGTAACTTTTTACTTTCGTTAACGCCATGTACCTTCCAGATACATATGATAAAATAAATGTAGCAAAGTTGATCCCAATAGAAAAAATAACAAAACTAGACGCTAATGAAAAACCGAAAACACGTAGAATTGCCGGAAAATACAGGTAAAAATCTGGATAAAACAAACTAGATGCATACCCATATCCTCCAATAAAAAAGTAACTCACTTTTGGCAACAATATACCATGCCTTAAAGATTCAGCTAGGCCTTCGATCCGATTTTGATGGAAATGATAATCGTCACCAATCATGATATGACCGTTTTGAAGATAAACGATATATAAAGACAGTATACTTAATATAAAAAAACTCAAAAAAATCAGGAAATGACTCTGTTGTTTGATCCATGTTTTCATTGATCCACCTCCTCATAATGAAAATTAATTGTAAATTTCATTCTTAGTTTCTATCGTAGCGCGCTGAGGCTTTTCTTTCAAACATGAACCCTTTTAGTTTGAATTTATTTATCAATATTTAACGATCCTATATTAGCTGAATTTTTGACTTCGTTCATTGGTAAAAAAAGAGACTTAAACAAAACTATTGTTAGCTTTGTTTAAGTCTCTTTTGCTTTTATTTCTTAACGCGCCAAACTACTGCGCATATTGTACTTTTTCTTCAATAAGTAACGAGTACCCAAGCCAATCCCACCAATAATGATAACGACCACTGGATCAAACACAGGGTTGATAACCACTGGCAACATTGCAGAACCTGCAAAGACGATTAGCCATAACAGCATCGAACCAACTAAGATCAAACCAGTTTTAAACCAGCCTGGGCGTTTTGATTTATCTACACCTGGGCGATCATACTGATAGACATATTTATACATTAGATAGAACACATAACCACCAGCCATTGATGCTAGTACTAAGGTTAATAACCCCAAAGGCTGTGTCTTTCCTTTAGACCACAGCATCATCACTGAAAACATGATTGTCATCACACCGAATAACAGCAATGTATTATCCAACCACATCAAAAAAGGAGTTGACTCAGGCAGTTCTTCTGGTTTATTTAAAATAGACTCCGTACGTTCAGCCACTGTTCCGAAAAGCTGACGCGCAGTCTTCCCACTTTTTTGACCTTCTACTAAATGAGGTAGAATTTCATGTAAAGCAAGCGTCTGTGCTTCTTCTGAAAGATTAGCAGCAACTAGTGATTTTTTTAAGTCAAAGATGTATTGTTCATTTCTCTTTGTCAATTTTTGTTCAAGTTCACGATTTTCTGAAACAATATCTCGCAGTGCTTCTGATTCCATGTTTTGCGTCCTCCTCGCCCGTGGCCAACGGGGCAGTCTTTACCTAAAAAGTATTCTAACACATTTTTTAGGGAGAAAAACAGTTTTTAGCAATTTTTTTCTTATACATTAAAACGGAAAAGCATAACATCGCCATCTTGTACAATATATTCTTTTCCTTCTAAGCGAACTTTGCCCGCCTCTTTTGCTGCTTGCATGTTGCCATACGTATTCAAATCTTCAAATGAAACCGTCTCTGCACGAATAAAACCGCGTTCAAAATCTGTATGGATGATCCCAGCTGCTTGAGGTGCTTTGATTCCTTTACGAAACGTCCACGCACGTACTTCTTGCTCTCCAGCAGTAAAGTAAGTTGCTAGTCCTAATAAATCATAGGCAGCACGAATCAATTGATCTAAGCCTGATTCTTCGATACCTAGTGCTTCTAAAAACTCAGCTTTATCTTCATCATCCAATTCAGCTATTTCTTCTTCTGCACGTGCACAAACAACGATTACTTCTGCCTGCTCATTTGCCGCAAAAGTCCGAACTTGTTGAACATATGGATTATTATCTGAATCAGCTACTTCATCTTCTGACACATTTGCTACATATAAAATAGGTTTTGCTGTTAATAAGAATAAACTCTTAACGATTTTTTGCTCGTCTTCCGTAAATTCGATCGTTCTTGCAGATAATCCCTCTTCTAAAACTGGTTTAAGTTTGTCTAAAACAGCTAATTCCGCTACTGCATCTTTATCTTTCGTCTTAGCGATCTTAGCCACTCGTGTATAACGTTTTGTAATAGAGTCTAAGTCAGCTAACACTAATTCTAAGTTGATCGTATCAATATCTGCTAACGGATCTACACGTCCTTCAACGTGGGTAATATTATCATCATCAAAACAACGTACCACATGACAAATAGCGTCCACTTGGCGAATATGGCTTAAAAATTGATTCCCTAAACCTTCACCTTTGCTTGCGCCTTTTACGATTCCGGCGATATCTGTAAACTCAAACGTAGTTGGTACGGTTTTTTTAGGTTTCACTAACTCTGTTAAACGCTGCAAGCGCTCATCTGGTACTTCAACCATTCCCACATTTGGGTCAATTGTTGCAAACGGATAATTCGCCGCCTCTGCACCTGCTTTTGTAATTGCGTTAAAAAGGGTAGATTTTCCTACGTTAGGTAAACCTACGATTCCAGCTGTTAATGCCATCGATTATTCACTATCCTTTATCAGTTTTTTTTCCAAAATTTTCTTCATTTTTTTTTCAAAATCACGGCGTGTCATCATCACGATATGACCGCAGTTCGTACATTTTATTTTAATATCGGCGCCCATTCGAATAATTTCCCAACGATTTGCCTGACAAGCATGGGGCTTCTTCATTTCTACAATATCACCAAGATCATACATAACAGACATATCCCTTCTAAAAATAGTCATCAATCTTCATAAAATCAGACATAAACATACAAAGATACAATACCATTTTTTAGACGATCAAGCAAAACTATTTTATTGATTCTACTTTTTTATATATTTACTAATAAAATACAAGTAGTAAATAAAGGTATTTCTCAAAAAATGAAAAATAAATCAGCTTAAATAAGATTGTATTTACTTTATAGATGTTAGATAATAATCACAATGTCAACGTAAGAATACAGTTGAGCTTTTAGAAGAAAAATATTGACTATAACCTCTCTAGTTTCGCTATACCTTACTTCAATACTGACATTTAAAGGAGTTTTGCTATGAGAAAATTTGACTTATTAGAAAAATTAGAAGTTTATCAAATTGACTTATTAATACATTTAAGCAATGTTGGTGGTACTGCAACAAAAAAAGACCTTTTGCACCACTTAGATATTGGAAATTATTTTTTGTCAAAGCTGATTGAAGGGTTGATAACATCAGCCAAACATTCGAATAACCGATTTGCTATCGAAGTAAACAAACATACCATTACTTTTCACACAAAGCCTGATTACTCCCTTCACACTTTATATAATGAGTTGATTTGCCACGCCCCAAAATACAAAATTCTAGAAGAATTGCTGCTTTGCGGCACGATTGATGTCACCCGTTTATGTGAAAAAATTGGAATTAGTCACTCAACTTATTTTAGAAAAATCAACGAATTGAATGCCTTATTAAATGAATTCGACTTATCCATCCAAAACGGCCATTTGCTAGGTTCCGAATTGCAAGTTCGTTTTTTTTATGTCTCTCTTTACTTAGTCACAGATCCTAAGCACCAATTAAAAAGCCCTCATATCGACCCCAGAATTTATGAAACAGTCAATCGCATTCAGCAAAGCTTAGGCAGCTCAATTTCTATTTTTGCTCGAAAAAAACTTATCATCTACTTAAGCCTATTAAAAAGGAGAAATGCTCAAAAAAATGTCCAAGATTATAGTGATCAGGAGCCCTTCTTCAACAACCAATCAGACATTAGCGGCCAAAAGAAATTTATAAATGCGCTTAAAAACACTCGCCTTTTCAAAAAAGTCAATAAAATACTTGGGGCATTTCTAGTTTATTACTCCTTTAAAATGCCTCCTAATGAAACCATCCTTTTGCTCCTCTTCATGTTTGGCGAAGAAATCATCCCTAGTCATTCTCACTGCTTAAAAGAAATTGATTTAGTTGAACGATACAGTAAGTTTTTTATTAGGAGATTGAATACAGAGTTTTTAAATTTTATGAATAACTGTTATCCAGCTTCTTACCTAAACGAAGCACAACGTGCAACGCTCCATTATTATTTAAATTCTATCGGATATCGCCATTTAATATTCAAAGGAACAATTGATTACTATTGGGAACTCCATTATCCTGAGTGGAAAAAAAGCGAACACGCTGAAATTGTTAACGCTTTTGCTAACTATTTAAAAGGGTGTTTTCCAGGAATTTTTGTAGATGATACGCACGACATCATGCTTATTACAAAATATGCTCATGCGATAAGTTTTTACGAGGAATGCATCAAAACAAAAGTATCTGTCGGTATATTTATTGAAAGTGACCTCTTACGCAAAAAAAAATTTACGGACTGGTGGATCAAATATATTGAGTCGTCTACATTTGCACAAGCAGAACCTTTAGCCGATAACCAACTCTATGATTTAATCATTAGTAATGTAGACTGCGCTCATTTGAAAAAGAGGGGAAAACACTTTTTCGTTATGACCAATTACAAAGAAAAAAAAGATATCTCTGATCTTGACCAATTGTTATATGATATTTATTCTTCTAATCGTTGAATACTACTAAAACATGCTGCTAACAAAACCATGTTTAATCTGAGAAGCGGCTTTTCGAGCTACTTCTCAGACCTTACAACATATGTCAATCGTCTACCACAACAAGGTTAGTCGTAATTTTTTGAATCAAACAAATTCGAGCTTTTCCATCAATTGACGCTCTTCTGTAAAAAATGAGTTTGTATAACAATCCAGCGTCATTTTTGTTGAAGAATGACCTAATAGAGAACTTATTGTTGCAATATTTCCTCCCGCTTCCAAGCATCGCGTAGCAAAGGTATGTCTCAAAGAATGGAAAGAAAATTTTTCTAAGCCAATCTTTTTTCGAATTATTTGAAAACGATAGGCGATTGTACGAGGTTCCAACGCTTTATGTTTATTGGAAATAACATACTCGCTAGTTGACGTTTTTTGAAGCTCTAACAAATTTTCCTTTAACGCGTTAGTAATCGGGATTTTTCGTTGTGAGTTGTTGCTCTTTGGAGTAACCTCCACGATTTCTGTCTTTCTTCCAGCATTATCTTCCGTCTGAATTCTCAGCACAGTTCGATTGACACCTAATGTGTTGTTGTCAAAATCAATGTCTTCCCATTTTAAACCGCAAATCTCTCCAATTCGTAGTCCCGTCTGCAAAGCGAGCATGATAGAAAAAAATTTCTGACTACTGTTTACTTCTTTCACCAATCTTGCTTGGTCTTTGACCGATAATGCTTGCACTGTTTTTCTTCTTGTTTTTGGAAGTTCCACTCCTATACAGGGATTTTCTGACAATAAATTTAAAGAGATGGCCTTACTCAAGCAATTTTTTAAGACTGAAAAGATTGATCTAATCGAACTGGCTTTAAGCGTCTCATCCATTTTTTTAAGTAAAGTATCAACATCTGATTGTTTTAGCTTTTGCAGCTTGATCGAACCTATTGTTGATAAAACGTGTACTTCCATTTTATTTTTATAGCTAGCATACGTACTGCTTTTCACTTTAGGACGGACAAATGTATCCAACCAATAATTCGTCCAATCCGTTAAGTGACCCTCGTAAGGAAGAAGATCTTTGCTATTGCTTGTCTGTTTTTCGTATTTCACCAAGATAAGTTGATGCTTTACTTCTGTGTACTTGTATCCATAAATATAACCATAATGGATTTTTCCATTCTTTTGTCTACCTTTTATGTATCGGCCTTCCCAACGCCCATCTTTTCTTTTATAGATATTTTCTCCTCTTCTTGCCATAACTAAGATCCTTTCTAAAATATTATTTTTATTCATTCAATAAAAAAGAAATGTCTCCAAACGTTTAAATACATTTATGTTATTTTTAGATTTTGGAAAATCATTTTATTAAAAATTAATGTATTTAAATCCACTTTTTATTTACTCCCAACTAAACTAAGCGACAATCTTACAATACGTTTAGTTTTCTTAACCAAGTATGAATGATTATCTTTTTTAATTCGTTTCAAAAATTTTAGAAATAAAGAAAATATTTGGAAGTCTGATATCCATTTTTTTTGTTATACAAATACTATTTGTATAATATTAAAAGCAAAAGAAAAAGGCATGATACATCTGAAACTGTTCTAGTTTCTTGCACACTACCCCTTTTTCAAATCATCTTGCTTCACTAACTAGTAGATTGTTGCTTAGCCTTAAGGAACTGCTTAAAAAATCTTTTAGTGCTGCATATCCTTCTAATTTGACCAAGAGCTCTTGCGAACAATATACCCAGTAACTAAAAATTGTTGGACCTGTTGCAACTTTTTCTACACTATCCATAAATTGACCTAACTCTTCAATCAACTCTCTACAACTTAGTTTACCAGCAATGATGATTTCTTCTTTTCCTTCTAACTCCAACAACATCCATAAATAATCGATAAATTCTACTTTAGCTTTTAAATCCAAAAATTGTTTTTTGGGTACCATTCGTTTTTTATTTACTTCTTCGCTTCGTGTAAAACAAGCTAAAACTTCCAACTCAACCTTAGACACATACCTTTTTAATTCGTTTTTTTTCGTTGGTTTTCTGTTAATTCTTTTTTTTTGCTGGAGCCAATTTGATGGCCAGACTTTCACTTGTAAAGCCACAGAACCTTGTTTGGCTCGATCAAGTTTGTACTTACTTACTATAATTTTTTCTGAACTTATGATTTTTTTATTTGAATGATTTTTATTTATACTACTTAATTTTATTTTTGTTCCTGCTTGTTCTTTTTTTTCAGAATAATTTGGAATACTTTTTAACTTGTATTCTCCTTGACCCAACTGTTCTTTGATTGTTTGGCTGACTTTTGTAAGTTCTGTTTTCAACTGCTCCCCAGAGTCTAAAACAATTGATTCATTTTTTGTAAGTCGATCTTCTAACCCGTCCATTTTCTCAGTCAACTGACTGAATTTTTCTAATACTCCAGAAATTTCAGCTTCTTTTCTTTTATACTCAGCTTCTTTTTCTTGCTTGAGTATATTGTCATAGGTTTCAATAATTTCTTTAGCACATTCTTTTAGTTCCCGTAAACGTTTTACCTGAGTCTCTTCATAAAAACCTATGGTAAAGGTCAAAACAATGTACGCTGTAGATGTAAAAACATTGATTTTTTTTATAATTAATTCATCGTTTTTTTCGGTCCATGTTTCATATATCTTGTTAGCCATCCGCTCAAGTTCCATTAATGATCGAACATCTTTTTTAAAAATCAATTTACATGATAGATACGCCTCGTTTGGAGTATCTAAATGCTTATTGTAAAGTTCTACTCCTAAAAGTCTAGGATTGACTTTTTGATGGAGAATATATTTTTTGATTATTCTTTTTTCCTGTTTTTGGGTGTGTTGCTCTGATTCATTCATATCCTCCAACTCCTAAAGTCTCTATACTGATAAACCTGTTGTTTATGCTCTAAAGACATTGTTTGATCAATTTCTGGTCCTCAATTCTATCACCCAAGCTTAGTCACTACTTGTTAGGAGTTGACTTTCTTTGTCTTTTAGACTCCGCAGAGCGTCTTCTCCTCACACTGTCACTCTTATTTCCTTCAGATTTTCTTTTTCTTTTAGGATTTTTATTATTAGGCTCCCGCTCTTTGTTTTTGTGATACAACGCTTCGGCATAACGCTTTTCTTTACGCTTTCTTAAGATCAGTAAAATTAACAAGAGTAACAATAATGCCACAAATGTACTTACAAAAATAATCGTGTAAAACATGATGCTCTCTTTACTCATTGCAAGATTGTCCTTTTCTTTATCTTCAGCTTGCGTAATTCTCAGTTCCTCATCCCATTGCCATTCCTGATTAGTCGCTTTAGATTTCGCAGCTATCGCAATCTGATAGTTTCCAGGTTGAAGCACCTGATTCTCCTTATTGATAATAAAAGTCAGACTTGAATTAGGTGCCATACGATACCCTGTTAATTTGGTTTGAAAAGATAGCTTATCTGAGTTTTCTTCATAGACTTTCGCTGTAAGTTCGATATCTTCCAAATTGATAGCTTGATCATTTTGGATCGTTGCTTTTATACTATTTTTTTTTGACTCTTTCACAGAAAAAACACCTAGTAAATTCAAATTTGCCGTAATAGGTGTATCTGTTTCTGTTAATTTTACAGCGACGATATATGTCTTTGGCGCGTGATCTTGCTGATTAGTAGACGTCTGCTCCCCATTACTTTTTTCTGATGAAACAACTTTGATTCCCCCTAAAATCATGCCATTGAATTGATTAGGAGGCATTTTTAGATGTACTATTGTTGTCATTGTTTCATGAGCTGGTATTGTAATTTCTGACTCAGAGCTTGCAATGTCTTTCAACCCAAACTTGAGGCTTTTATCTCTCACAACGATTTTTGAGCGATCTGAATAATCGATATCCCCTATCTCATTGGTTGTAGCGTCATTGATTTGCAAAGTAACCTGTTGTTTTTTATCAGAGGTGTTGATTAATTCCAGCGCCAAATCTTGTTCTTGATTTGGTTCCATTCTAAGATCATAATACGTTGCCTCTGGATTATGCTGATTGTTTGGTAAAATAGGCTTCACTGAAACAGCCAATCCGACTTTCATGTTGACTATCATAAATGTCAACAGTAAAAGAAAAGATCCTATTATTGCAATAATCAGGCGAAGTATTTTCCGTTTATTAATCATTGAATTTTAAGCTCCCTGCATAATGAAATCATATGTATGTATTTGAAAAAAATCAGACTTAACAACTACGAAAACGAAATGAAAATTCTGGTCAACCGATTACTTTCAAACCATTACTCCGATTGATTTTCTTTTTAATCTTCTTGATAGTGTCTTTTTGTATGTAGTGATGGATGGGAAAAGCCGACTATTCCCAATCCACTTTGTTCTTTTAGTCAATTAAGAAAGGCATATGTCAATCATCAATAATTGACTCATCATTTAACACGATTTGTTCAAGTAAATAATTTTCTCCCTGTATAAGATCGAAGTATGCTGCTTTATTCAAGATACTGTCATAATCCATTTTCATGATTCGAACATGAGGTTGACGAAACCAAGATTTTTTTTTGATTTTCACTCTTGACTCAATCAGCTTACATTCATCTAAAATCAAGTAAATCTCATTTGTAGAAACTGAATCTTTGAAACTTCTTACCTGTTCTCTTTCATATGTCAGTTGGTTATCAGAAATCGTCATTTTTTCAGATTTTGTCATTAGTTCTTTGTTCATCATCCAAGACTGCTCTAAGAACTTGGCTTTTTGTAACAATTGGGAATACTCTCTCAGATCGACCTTTACTATATGGTCCCAATTCTCATTTTCATCACTATCTGATTTACTTAATGCTTTCATAGCTCTAGATAAATTTTGCCGTTCCATTTGATCGATTACGACTTCTAATTTTTTATTGGCAAGTCGCATCCGCTCTTTTGCATACCGTTCTCTGCTGACTGCTTCTTCCACCTTCAACAAATAGCTAGCATCATTGTTGTCCTCATACTCCACCACTTCGGCTTGTTCTACAGTTGATTTGCTGTCTACCTTAAGAGGTTTGATAAATTTAGCGACAAGCTGCTCGATTTCATAAACAAAGGATTCTAGTACATCGTCTCCACCTTCAAATAGTTGCTGATCCAACGACTGTAAAAGATTAACCATGAAAGGAAAGCCAGTTTCTCTATATGCGATGGGAACAAAATCAATATAGTAAACGACACGAGTATCTTCTTTTTCTTTGGAGCCACCTATCCAGGCAATCTGAGGAAATGTATGGATCAGCTCATCCAACACAGCTGACCAATCAAGATCTACAAAATCTAAAGTAATCTCGACATGCTTGAAAAAAGAAATTATGGTATGAAATTCTTCAAAATATTCTTCCACTTCTTTTTGTGGATAGGGGATTCTTTTATTTCTTTTTTGGAAAATCTCTTCGCAAATATAATAGATATCCCGCAGCATATCATCATCAAAAAGACGCTCGCCTACTGCTGGAGAAGCGGCTTGGTAAATGTCGACCATAATATTTTGATAAACCACTCCTTAATCCCCTTCCCTTAGTCCAGTGACTGGTCTGCTAATCGGCTGGATTTGCTTAATAGGTCTTCCATCAATACACTCGTTTCACTTTGTAGTCGAAGTATTCGTGTATGGTAATTTGCAGCTTCCTGGTTAATCATTTTTAACTCGGTTGAAGCTTCTGAAACAGCTTTTTTAGTTTCGTGTCTGGCAGTTTCTACTGCTCGATCAGCTTCGATAGTTGCCCGTTCAATGATTTGTTGTGCTTTTTCTTTGGCTTCCATCAAGACTTCTGCAATTTGATTTTTCATTAAATCTTGCTGACGTAGTTGCTTTTCAGTCTCTATGCTTTTGTTTCGTTCCTCTAATAATTGTTCATCTAGTTGTATTCTCAACTCTTCTAATCGGTTCACTTGATCTTCTAGAGCAAGAATTCTTTCTTTAGACTTAGATGAACTTGTTAAACGCATCGTTAATTGATCGATTTCTTGTTGCTTGTTCTCGACTTCTGCTTTCAGGCGTTCCGCCATGGTTTTTTGACGCTGCATTTCTTTTTGAAATTGTTGATTCTCATTATTTAAATGGTCAATTACAGCGGCTTGCTCTTGTTGTATCTCTTGCTCTTGTTTTCTCATATTATTTTCTGCGCGCTCTCTTTTAGTTGAAGTTTCTGGACGACTTTTTTTAGGAGGCTCATATACTTCCTCTTCAAATTCATCGTCATCGTATTCGTCGTAATCATCATACTCGTCATACTCATCGTAGTATTCCTCATAATCATCATCGCGATCTCTTTTCTTTTTACCTTTTTTGTTAAATATCGCCAATACTCCCGCTCCCCTTCTTACTGATCATTTTCCTCATAATTACACGCTGCCTACCAGCAGTTCTCTTGTTTTCCCATCATTTTGTTCATCTATTGCTATGAACTCTTGATTTAAGTAATAACCGATCCCTTTTTTATTTAAAATAAATGGTTCAAAAATCGAGGTTTTTTCCATAATTTTTTGTTTGATACGATTAATCAGATTACTCAACAATGCCTGTTTGTTTTTTTGTTGGGCATTGGCCCAGATTGCCTCACAGAGTGCCTGACTAGAAAAAACTCTTTGATCTGACTCAATAAAATGCTCTAATACTTGATGTTCTTTTTTCGTCAATGGAATCAACCAATTATCAATAATCAACGTTCTGTCCTTTAATTGGAATGAGTACTGTCTTTTAGCTTTAACCACATTTGAAAAAGATGAAGCATTTTTAGAAGAGGCTTCATTATCCCCAGAAGAATCAACTGTTCTTTCCTGACTATTTTTCCCTACACGACTAGCTGTTTCTTCAAAGATCGCTGCTAGTTTGCTTGCTAGATCAGTGACGGATATCGGATAGCGGACAAAGCTCACATTAGCATCAGTCAAATACTTAGAGCTATTGACCTGCTCTGATTCAAATGTTAAAACAACAATTGGCTTGTTCAGTAATACTAAATTATCCAGAAATGACTCTTTTAATCCGCTATACATGGACTGTTGATAAATAATAAGATCAAAATTTTGCAGAAAATAGAACTCTTTATCTTTAGGTTGAGTCAATATATCTTTTGAAACCATTATTTCATAGTCCATATTTAACAAACTATTTTGCAACAGTCCATTTGCACTTAATGTGTCGGTCAATATAATAATTTTTTTCCTCATAAATAGAAAATCCTCCTCTTAATTTTTATATAGTAAGTTCCAACCATTTATGTTTGATGCGATTCCTCAGGCTGATGACTGTGACACACGTTTTAACTCGTGCACCGCATAAAACTGCAAATATTAGTATAATAGGAATTTCCTATTCTTATATAAAATAAGAAAAATTTGACACGTGAGCTGATTTAATAATTCTTTATGTTGAATGCTGACGGCTGTATGACGGTTAACCCAACTATTTTAAATAAATATTTATTCTAAAAAATAATATTTTAATAAAATAAATAGAGCGTGTTTATTCATGCACGAATATTGATATTCTGAACGGATTGACTAAAAACACCGTTAGATTTAGTATTCTTTTTTATATTTAAAAAACCGAGAATGTACAACCACAATATATATTTCTTACGTTAATTATCTTCTTTTTTCCTCATAATCAATTAATAAACTATTGTTTATATTACGTATAGTAATAGCTAAAACCATTAATTTCTTTTACTACGATCAAGATTTTTGCTGATTTATTTGACGGTTCATTTGACGGCGTATGAAAATAAGTAAATTTACTATAAGTTGTATTACATGTTAAACTATAGAAATACTGTCAGAATTCACGATATGTTTTAGCTGGTCACATAGCTGCTTAGCAAGGTCTTATTGTTAAATATATGATTTGATCCCCTCAGCCAGCCATAATATAGATAAATTAAATATATTGTTATTTTTCATTCCTCATTGACATGTCCAAATTATTTATTGTATACTCGATGTATAAGTATTTAACTATTAGGTATCTATTTAGCAATATCTATAAGGGCTAATTTAAACAATTATAGATTTTTCTTATTTTATATAAAAACAAGAAAAATAGTAGTTATTTTATATATAATGTTTTTTATAAAAAAACCATTACAAAAATAGCTATTTTAATAACTAGTAAGACCTATACCATTTAAAATTCTTAACACAAAAAAAGAGTACAGGGTAAAACTAAAAAATTAGTTTTACCCTGTACTCTTTTTCTTCTCTAACTACGCTTCATCAAAATGAATTTCTAAAATATCTAAAATTCTGGCCAAATCTGACTGTGATAGGTATTCAATCTCGATTTTTCCTTTACCTTCTTTTTCTTGAATAGCGACAGTCGTACCAAATTTATCCATTAGACGGTCTTCGCTTTCACGAATGTAGTAAGGTTTATCTTTGATATTTTTCTTTTCTTTCCTAGGCGCTTTCTTGCCTTGATTTTCATTTAAGTCATTGACGATTTGCTCTAACTGACGAACAGTCAAATTTTCTTCTACCACACGTTTTGCCAAGATCAAAATCAAGTCTTTATCTTTTAAACCCAACAGTGTTCTAGCTTGTCCCATTGATAATGTTTCACCTTGAACCATTTCTTTAACTTGGGTCGGCAACGTCAACAAACGTAAATAGTTTGCAATATACGGACGGCTTTTTCCTAGACGTTCTGCTACTTCAACTTGTGTTAGCTTCAAGTTTTTCATCAGCATATCGTAGGCTTCTGCTTCTTCTAACGGGTTTAAATCCTCACGCTGCAAGTTTTCTAATACGGCGACTTGCATCATCGCTTCTTCATCGAACTCACGAACAATTGCCGGAATCGTTTCTTTATCCGCTAATTTTGACGCACGGAAACGTCGTTCACCTGCAATGATTTCGTATCCTTTAACGGCAGACTTTCTAACAATGATTGGTTGAAAAACACCAGATTGCTGAATCGAGTTTGCCAATTCCTGAAGGGATGCTTCGTCAAATGTTTTTCTTGGCTGGTAAGGATTTGGACGAAGTTCATTTAAAGGAATTTCAATTACTTCTTCTTTTTGAACATCTACATCTTCCAAACTAGCAAAATCTTGAAACAATGCATCAATACCTCTACCTAAACCTTTTCCTTTACTCATTATCCAACACTTCCTTTGCTAGTGCTTGGTACACTTCGGCACCACGTGAACGGGGATCATAATCAATAATCGACAAACCGTGACTTGGTGCTTCTGACAGACGGACATTTCTAGGAATGATCGTGTCATAAACTTTTTCACGGAAGTACTTACGAACTTCTTCAACCACTTCAGCACCTAAGTTTGTCCGAGCATCATACATTGTCAACAATACACCTTCAATACGTAGCTCAGGGTTAAAATGCTTTTGAACTAAACGAATAGTGTTTAATAGCTGACTTAATCCTTCTAGTGCGTAATATTCACATTGCACAGGAATCAAAATCGAATCACTTGCTGTAAAAGCATTGATCGTTAAATGTCCTAATGAAGGTGGACAGTCAATCAAAACAAAATCATAGATATCATTTATTTCTTCTATAGCCGCTTTTAAACGGGATTCTCTTGCCATCATTGACGTCAGTTCAATTTCTGCTCCGGCAAGCTGAATCGTTGCTGGTACGATATCTAAATTTTCTCTAGAAGTTTGCTGAATCACGTTTTTGATTGGTTCTTCATTCACTAATACATCATAAACATCCGTTGCAACATCTGGCTTACGGACGCCGATACCACTCGTTGCATTTCCTTGAGCATCAATATCGATCAGCAACACTTTCTTGCCGTAATAGGCAAGGCAAGCACCTAGATTCACAGTGGTCGTTGTCTTACCAACACCGCCTTTTTGATTCGCTACAGAAATTATTCGTGCCATTTGTGTCCCTCCATCTTATTTGATTGGTTGTTTATTTGGTAACCCTGGTTTTCTTGGGTATTTTTTGGGTGTTTCCTTTTTCTTTTGGATCACAACGATATGTCGTTCATCTTCTGTGATTGGTAATTCAAATGACACTTCTTTTTGAAATTTACCGCCTAAAGTAGCAATCGCAGGTTTGGCTTCTGTGATTTCTTCCTCACTTTTGGCTGCTTTCAATGCTAAGAAAAAACCATCCTTTTTCACTAATGGCAGACAGAGCTCACTCAATACATTCAAACGGGCAACTGCACGAGCAGTTACATAGTCAAAAGCCGCACGAAAGTCTTCTTTTTGTCCAAAGGTTTCCGCACGATCGTGATACAAAGAAACGTCTTCCAACTTCAACTCATTGACTAATTCAGTTAAAAATGTGATTCGCTTATTCAATGAATCCACAATCGTCACTTGTAATGTGGGAAAAACGATTTTTAGCGGAATACTAGGAAATCCAGCACCAGCGCCAACATCACAAATCGATTTATTTGTTGAAAAGTCTTCAAAAAATGCCAGAGAAATAGAATCATAAAAATGCTTTAAATAGACTTCTTTTTTTTCGGTGATCGCAGTTAGGTTCATTTTTTCGTTCCATTCAACGAGTAATTCAAAATAACGGGCAAATTGTTCCATCTGATGATCCGATAGTTGGACCTCTTTTTGGCTTAATAGTTGTTTAAATTCTTCTGGAGTCATACGTTTCCTTCCTTGCGTGAAACAGAAAATGTTTCACAGTTGTCTTTTCTTACTTTAACGCAAATAGCAATTTCTTGCAATGTTTTTAGTAAGTTTTTTAGCAGTTATAATAAAATGTTTCTTTCTATTATATAGCAGAAAAAAAATCCTTTTTTCACGGAAACATTTTTTGAAAAATAAAAGGACTGAACGCTAACTCAAAGAGTTAGCACTCAGTCCTTTCAAACCCGAATAAACGATGATAAAAATGTCACTTACTTCAAGTAAGCGAAACACTTTCATTTCAACCTTTTGATCGTTTATTTTCTTAGTCTCCGCCAGCTGTTGCTTTGATCATTTGATTGTAAATCGGTTCATGGTTTATTAAATCTTCGATCGTACCAATTTTAACCCCTTTAGAATAATAACCATCTAAAAGACCTAATTTTTGAAAAATCGTTTGTTTATAGGCAATTTCCGCATTCCACTCCACTGTATCCAGAATCGCTAAAGCAGAATGGATCGCTTCCAGCCCAGTTTCGCCGCCTGTGGTAATTAATACACCATGACTGTCCAATAAAAATTCATGCGGTAAAGCTTGGCGGGCCATCGTTTTGATATGATTGCTAACGATTTCCGCTAACTCTTCTGAGCAATTCGGCTCAAATTCCAACACTTCAATATATTCCACCTTCTGAGTTGCTTCTGTCAAATTAGGCATATCCAAGCCACTGGTAGCCCAAAACATACTATTGGGTGCATGAGCATGTAATACTGCCTTGATTTCAGGATTTGCGTCATAAACTGCTTCGTGCATATTGATCTCTCTTGTCAATCCACCCTCACCTGCAATCACTTTTCTCGTATGGGGCTCCACCACTAAAATCTGTGAAGGAGAAACATGTCCTAAATACGCTTGTGACATCATCGTTGGTGTCATAATGATAAATTCTTTGCCCTTGTTATCTGTTGTTTTAAATGAAAAATTACCGCCCGCAACATTGGTGTTTTTACGTTCAAAAATCAACTGTACGATCTTTGCCATATCTTCTCTTTCACGTTCAAATAAGATTCTTCCGTCTGCCATGATTTACTACAGCTCCTTCTTCTTTTTTAATATTTTTCCAGTACGAATCGATTCCTTCGCTGCTTCTTGAACTACTTTATAGTCTTCATATTTTTGTCTTTTTCTGTCATCATATTCTTTAAAAAGAACTGCATTACCATTTCTATAGATGAAAAAAGAGAGGAGTATGACTAAAAAATACAGCGCTATGATATTGAGTGATAGCGCACATATAAAAAGCAGGATATCTATGAATAACAGCAACAACCATTTGCCTTTTTGTTCCATGTCGGCCCAGCCTTTCTTAGCTCTACTTAACGCTTTCTTCATAACGTGCGCTTGGTACTGGTTCTTTTGCCATATACTTATATAACCAAACGAACATTGAAATAAAAATGATAAAGCCGATGATCGCCATAACATTTAAATTAGCTGCTTCTGCAAATAAGATTCTAAATTCTGGCCCTTCGATCGATGACCAGGTAATACTGCCACCTTTTAAGTCTACTGCTCCAGTTTTTTTCGCTAAACCAGTCAATACAGGAGCCAGGTATGTTGCGCCGTACAAGTAAAGCGGCGTGTAAATAACACCTAGCGTGATCATTCGGTACAAATTGCCACCGGTCAATAATAAACCGCCGACTGCAATCGAGTAGTTGATGATCCCAGCGAGCGGCAATACTTGATTACCAGGTAAAATCATTGCATAGCCAATAAAAACTGGCACTAAAATAATCGCTGTTACCCAAATTTCAGAGCGTCCTGCCAAAATCGGCCAGTCTAAACCAATGTAAACCTCGCGATCTTTAAACCGTTTTTTCATCATTTCTGACATGGCATCAGCCAAAGGAGAAAGTGATTGCATAAACATCTTACTGATCATCGGAAACAACGCCATCGCTGTCGCCACTTGGATTCCTAAATTTAACGAACCAGAAATGCCATATGCTGCGCCAAAACCAAGTAGTACTCCAATGATAAAGCCCATCACACTATTCTCAGAAAAGATCCCGATCTTCGCTTTTAAAGCTGAAGTGTCGGCTTTTTTATTAAAGAACGGAATTTTATCCATCACAATATTGACCGGCAGCATCAGTACTGCTGAAATATTCATCAAATGAGTTACGGTTACTAAAGGAATTCCCGTCAGATCTTGAATATGACGCTGGAACATATCCCCCATTTTCAGCTCCAAAACTACTTGTACAACAGCGGCAATAAATCCTGCAACTAGTGAGCCGCTAATGAAGTACACGAGGTAGGCGGTCAAAGCTTTCCCCCAGACATTCCACATATCGACATTTAATGTTTTGGTTAAATTCAATAAAAGCATAATGAAATTCACACCTAAAACAACAGCGAAAAAGACAAATGCATAGGACCAAGACCAGGTAATACTTGCAGCTCCTGTCCAGCCCAGATCAAGAGCTGGCAAACTGATTCCAGTATTTTTAGCCATTGCAACGGACGCTGGACTTACGGCATCTGACATAAATCCGATAACCATGCTCATTCCAGTAAAAGCTACACCTAAAGTAATTGCCGACATAAACGCTTTTTTCAACGGCATGCGAGCGATTAGCCCAATAATCAGGATAATCAAAGGAACAAAAATTGCTGAACCTAGATTTAATATATAATCAATCACAGATTGAAAAATTTCCATCTCTTCTACCTACCTATCTTTTTGATTTTTTGGTATGATTAGTTTGTATTATTATTTACGTGGAGTTCGGATTCGTCATAATCCGAGCTCCTTTTTCATTTCCTTGTATCCTTAACGATTCCTTCATAGATTTCGTCAACGCCCATGCCTGTTAAAAATGGAACACCCGCATAAACAGAAATTCCTAGTTTTTCTGCTTCTTGCAGTACTTCTTCATCTGGTTTTGCGATATAAACATAAATATCCGCATTCGGTAACTCCTGTAAAATAGACTTATAATCCACCGCTTCTACAGGATAATCAATATGATCCGTATCAAACTTACTTTTGATTTTTTCCGCAACTGTCGTACTCGTTGCTACGCCACTACCGCATGCCACAATTAATTTTCTAGCCATTTTTTACTTCCTCCCATTGGTTCATGAATAATTTGAACATGTCCTCAATTTCTGTTGTCATTTGTAATTCAGAAACAAATGCTTCATTTTGAAATAAGACCATTAACTCTTGTAGTAAGCCAACCTGTTTCGAGGGTTCCTTGATTCCTAAAAAAAATAAATCTCTCACCTCCATCTCTTGATTATCTCCCATTTGTTTGACCTTGATCGGCTTTGTTGTTCTTATAATATATATGAAAGGCCTTTCAATATATTTCGTGTCAGAATGCGGCAGCGCAATATTAAGATATTCAGTAATCAATCCTGTTGGAAATACTTTTTCCCTAGACTTGATTCCCTCCAAATATCCATCATTTACATATCCTACCTGCTTTAAACGCTTTGCAATAAGCTCGAATAGCTCTTCTTCATCTTGCACCGTAACTTTTAAATCGATCAATTCTGGTTGAAACATTTGCTGTGTATTCATGATTTCCCCTCCATTTTAATCCTTAATCAAACTTTTTGTGTTCAACTTTGTAAACATATGTTAAACTTTGTTTATACAAAAAGAATACAACTTGTATAAAGGTTTGTCAACGCTTTCTTTTGATTGTTTTTTGTTCGTTTTACGTTTAAAATGTAATAGATAAACATTCCCGAACAAAAAAGGAGAACTTTTTATGTTAAAAAGAGAGCGACATGCACATATTTTAGAATTACTGGAAAAAAATACATTTATGACTGTGTCCGATATAGCAACAGAATTACACGTTTCTGAAATGACGATTCGTAGAGATATCAATGAACTGAGCGATTCTAATCAATTAGTTCGTCTATATGGTGGCGCGCAAAAAATCGATCGAAAAGATAAAGAACTAGCTACCCACGAAAAAATCAATCTACATATCGAGCAAAAAGAATATATCGGAAAAATCATGAATTCTTTGATCCAGGATCATCAGGTTGTTTTTGTAGGAGCAGGAACAACTATTTTATATGCGTTACCTTTTATCAAGAAGCAAAATTTAATGATCGTTACCAATAGTTTGTTAGCGTTCAACTATATCATTGAACACACAGACTACCGGATCTTGTTGACTGGAGGGGATTTTACACCGATTACAGAAGAATTTATCGGAGAGCACGCAGAGCAGACATTTGAAACGATCAACATTGATATTGCGTTTGCTGCAACAAACGGCATCTATAACAATAATGTGACCACTTCTAACTATTTAGAAGGCGGTGTGCAGCGGGCCGCGTTTAAAAATGCCAAGAAAAAAGTTGTTGTGGCGGACAGCACAAAATTCAATGTTAGTGATGTGTATACGTTTTACAAATTATCCGATTTAGACTATGTGATTACTGACGACAGAATGGATGAGCAAACATTTAATTTTTATCAATCTTATGGAAAATTATTAAACAAGAAAAGCTAACTGGGTTTGTCTGAACTTTCAAAAGCCCAGATTAGCAGGCTTTTGAAGGAGAGGAAACTACAATGATTTTAACCGTGACACTTAACCCATCGATAGATTCTATTTATTTTACCGACACATTTGTTTTAGGAGAAATGAACCGCTGTAACAATCCCATCAAAGCGATTGGTGGAAAAGGCATCAATGCCGGAAGAACTGCGGCGATTTTAGGCGGAGACGTAACTACCACTGGAGTTTTAGCTGGAATCAACGGAAAATTTATTCAAGCTGAACTTGAGCAGGAGCCATTTAAATCAGCCTTCTTCCCCATCTCTGGCGAATCAAGAAACGCGGTGACTGTGATGGACCAAGAGAAAAACCAAACGGAAATCGTAGAGCTCGGCCCTGAGATTACCGATACAACTGCAAAAAAAATAATCGATACTGTGATCGACTTTTCCTTTAAACAAAAAGAGGCGCCCGTCATTGCCTTATGTGGTTCTGCTAATACTAAAAACGAGCATTTGTACCAAGATTATTTACAACAACTACAGGATCAGCTTGGTCCAACGGTAAAAATTCTAACGGATATTTCAGGAAAACAGCTTCAAAATGTCGTAAACGGCACAATTAAACCTTATTTTATCAAACCTAATATTCATGAATTTGCAGAACTAGTGAATAGGCCGCTGACAAGCAAACAAGACGTTATCGAACAGCTAAATCATCCGCTATTAGTAGGAATTCCGTTTATTCTAGTTTCTTGTGGCGGAGAGGGTGCCGTAGCAAAATATCATGAACGAATCTTTGATGTTGGCATACCTGCTATCGATATCATTAATCCTACAGGATCAGGCGATGCTACCGTGGGCGGTGTTGCATTTGCTATAGACCAAGGTCTTTCTATAGAAGAAACTTTGCGCTACGGGATGGCTTGCGGTATGAGTAATGCTCTTGAACAAGCGGTTGGTTATGTTTCAGTTGAAATTGTTGACACATTGAAACATAACATTGTTATACATGAAATAGAACAAATGTTTCACGTGTAACAATGAGCGCACAAAATAAAATAAGGAGCTCTTCATCATTTTAAAGAAGAGCTCCTTATTCTATCTATATGATTAAACTACCTATCCCAGCTGAAAGCTTGATCTTTTGCTAAATAAAACGGTCGTAAATATCCCACAGTATTAGACAACGGAATAATATCTTCACTTAAATCGATCTTTAATATTTCCTTGATATACTTTCTCCGCGTGATGATTCGCTCCCATAACGCAGGATACTCTTCTCTAATTTGCTTTTGTAATTTGTCATCAGCCAACGCAACACACTCTTCCGCACTCACTCCTGCATAGCCTGCCACAGATGGAATAATGTCGATTTGTAAAATCATGCCACTCTTCAATCGTTCTTCAGATTCAGCATAAATCGGCGAAGACATCCATTCTTCATCTGATACTAAATGTCCAGGATTTAAATGCCAATGATAGTCAGCTTTAGGAAAAACGGTTTCGATCGCTTGATAAAGCTCTTTTCCTTGCATTCCGATTTTTATCGTTTCCAACCAAGTAGTCACTGCCTGATAGTAAGGTTTGGCAACTCGCTCTAAGTAATCTTGCTGGTTTTCAGGAAGCTGCTCTGCATTTTCTATGACAAAACCAGTTCGACTAGACAAACCACCTTTGTATGCCGTTGTTAAAGACAGCGGATCTCCTAGCGCTACTTTTTTGTGTGTGGGATAAACATTTCCGTATTCAAATCGCTTCCCGGTTGCTGCAATCGTAACAACCGTATTTGTTTGCCCTTCAGCTGTCAACTCGTTCCCTAAGACAGCCTCCGTTTGGCCTATAGCCACTGCATCCATTGCATTTAAAATACAACTAGAAGCTAAGTTAGCACCGTACTCATAATGGGCGATTTCATTCACATTATGAGTCGTGCGAGCGCCTTTATCTCCTCCAATAAATAAATGAGCCGCATTTTTGACAACAGCCTGTTCATGTTTACTTGTTAAAAGTGCCTGAATAATAAAATAAGGAAGATCAAAGTAGGCTTTATTGTCCGACTCAGCTGTAGTAAACATTTTCCAGCCGACAACACCGATTTGGCGTTTTTCAGACAAGCCAATCGTTTCAAAAATAGTTTCCAGTCTCGCTTCATTATCCACTGGCTGATTTGGTAAAGAAAACAATGGACAATGGATCAACTGATTTTCGACCCGAGCAACCTGGGCCATTTTTAAGTTTTCATTTCCAAGAATCAGTGTACATTTACCTGTATCCTCCAAAACCAATAAGCCTTCTTCAAAACGAGGAATAAAGCCAGTCAAATATTCAAAGTTGCCCCCATGCTCTTTATCCGCATAAATCACTAGAGCATCGTAACCTTCTGATTTCATATTGTCCAAAACCTTTTGTTTCCGCTCATTCATCGTTGCATCCGATAAAAAGACTGGCGCTACACCTGGAAAAATCGTAGGTTTAGAAAGCTTTGCTAATTGAATGTTTGATTCTTTCATGTTAATGACTTCCTTTCAAATAAACTATTTTTGTACTAAAAACTCATGTAAACGTCTTTTTTGCTCTCCTTCAGCTGTAAAATTGGTTGGTTCCAACCACGATTCCACCCGCATTTTTACTTGCGGCCATTCACTATCAATGATAGAAAACCAAGCGGTATCCCTATTTCGCCCCTTGTACACTAAAGCATTGCGGAAAATCCCTTCAAATGTAAAACCTAAACGTAGTGCAGCTTTTCTAGAAGGTTCATTCAACGCATCACATTTCCACTCGTACCGTCGATAGCCTAAATCGTCCAACGCATAACAGGCTAAAAGATACTGCGCTTCTGTCGCTATTCGTGTTTTTTTTAATGCATCAGAATAAATCACAAAACCAACTTCGATTGACCCTTGTTCTGCATTTATCCGCATCAGTGCTAGCGTACCCAGTGCTTTCCCGCTAGCCTTATCAATAATTGCATAATGAAAAGGATCTTGAGAGCGACTGATTGTTTCTAAATAGGACAAAAAAGCTACTTTGCTTTCAAACGGATTCAATGGTAAATAGGTCCAATTTTTAGCCTTACTTTCCGGTCCATATACTTGATATAACGCTTCAACATGTTTGCTTGACTCTACCTTTTCTAAGCGACAATACATTCCTTCTAACATGTTTTTTGACGGATACTCTCTTGTTGACCAGTCTGACACTGGAGAACCGATTGGCTGATTGTATGAATTGTAGTTCAGTTGTACCTTCATTTCATTTCCTCCTGTCACTTCCTTTAGTTTAACAAAAAAAGGAAGCCAATTATAGAGAGAGGTTCCTGGTATTTTCCATTAAAATAAATATTTTTTTAATCATTATAATAATTATCTAAAAACTATGTTTTTAGTACAATTTTTGAGAATTTCTGTACTAAAAATATGCTATAATTAAAATCTATAAAAATATATTGTTAAAAAAAATAATTACCACATACCATACATTATTGATCTTACACTCAAGGGAGATGAGCCATTGAAGATTGCATTGTGTGATAATAACCAGAGAGAAATGGGAAAAATCGAAAAAACGATAGCACTACGCTATTCTCACAAATATGAGTTTGATTTCTTCAGTAATGGGGAAAAATTACTAAGACATCTTAAAGAAAAAGGCAAAAGAAACTATAGCATCTACTTTATTTCTATGGAAATCAACGAAATGGACGGTATCGCATTAGCGCAGCAAATACGCACACTTGATTTAGAAGCACTGATTATTTTTGTTTCTGACGATATTCAGCGCATGCCTGAGGTTTTTAAAGTACAGGCTTTTGATTATCTATTGAAGCCAATTTCTCAAGAATATCTGCTAGAAATAATCGATCGATCTAATCGCTATTTTAACGCCATTCATGCCTACTTTGAATTTTCTTTTAACCGAAAACTTGTTGTCTTAGCGATGGACGACATCATCTATATCGTCAAAAGCGGACGAATCGCGTACATTCATACAACAGAAAAAGTGTATAAAACATATTTAACAATGGCTGAAATTATAGATAAATTAAATAAAGATTTATTTGCCCGAATACACGGCAGCTATGTTGTGAATTTAAATTATATCGTTGAAGTCATGAAAAATGAAGTATTCGTCAAACAGTTTAAAAATAATATCCAGCAAGAGAACACTGTTTCTTTACCAATGAGTAGAACCTTTAAAGATGAACTAAAGCAAACGTATACTATTTTTCTAAAATCAGGACAATCATTGTAAATCTACAGTTTTGACCATATTTTCAAAATAAGAATGATAAATACTTTTCTCTATTGAGGGACTTATCATTCTTATTTTTTTGTTTTTCAGACTAATAGAACACTATAAAATCCAGATGAAGATAAAAAACAATCCTAAAGATAATTTATAATTCTATTATTTTCGTTATTTTTTACTTAAAACATGCAAGTTTTTACATTAAGTCTTTGCCAACTCTTATTTTATGGTAACGTTTAGGTAACTAGCGGGCATTATCAATGCCCTCTAACAATAACGATTTGGAGGAATGACAAATGGCAGGCGATAGAATTAAATTATCCCCACAAGAACTAAGAACATCTTCAACAAAATATACGGATGGTTCGCAACAAGTTCAAGATATTTTACAAAAATTACAAGCAGAGCAAGATACAATTCAAGGTAACTGGGAAGGTAGCGGTTTTGATAGCTTTAACGATCAATTTACTGCTTTAAAACCAAAAGTAACTGAGTTCGCTGAGTTATTAGATCAAATCAATAAACAATTGAACGAAGTTGCCAACATTGTAGAAGAAACAGATCAAAATATCTCTTCAGCAATCGGAAGAGGTCTATAAGAACCACATAACTGAGGAATAGGGAGGGCACTTGCTCCTCACTGTTCCTCTTTTTTTAGGAGAATGATAAATGAACAGTAAAAAACTATATTATCTGTTGAAGTCTGTTTGGATGGTCGTAATATTACTTATTATGCTGATATTTATGAATCGAGATTTTACCGATATCTCTGCAAATAAAGCAAAAGAAGAACAAGATATGCGGTTAAATATTGCTTTAGTAAATGAAGATAACGGGATTAACAAAAATAACATAGACTATAACCTCGGCGCAGATTATGTAAAGAAAATAGAAAAAGATGCGGCCTATAACTGGTTCACCGTTAGTCGAGGAATTGCAGAAAATGGGTTAAAAAACGGCACTTATAACTTACTTGTTACGATTCCAAGCAATTTTTCAAGCAAGCTTTTAGAACTAGATAGTGAAGCACCTGAAAAAGTTCAGGTCAATTATAAAATCAATGCAAATGGAAATGCTACTTTGGAAAATGAATCTAGAAGTGTTGGCCGAAAAATCGTCAATGATCTGAACCAGCAACTCGTGGATTTATATGTAGTCAGTATCGTGGACAATTTGTATACCGCTCAAAGAAACATTGAAAAAGTCTATACAAATCAAACCGATTCAGTTGGCAAGTTTCAAGATATTCTTTACCAGCCAACAATCAGCTTTAAGGAGTATTTGCCTTCTATTACATCACAGTCAAAAAATGCATTAGAAACAAACAATCTTTTAACTGATACATTGACTAATTATACGAAAAGTACTGAATCGCTAGTATCTAGCCATGGTGATCAGGCAACAACACTCGAAGAATTATTAAAACAACGAGCGGATGGCAAAATTACCTATGAAGAATTTTTGGCTATTTTAGTGGCCATGGATGACAGTATCTTAAGTTCAGAAACAGACGAACTATATCGAACGATCAAAAGTGTCAATGATGCTATGCAAAACGACTTCGGTGCTGTTGGAGCAGATGGAGAATATGTTCAAAAAACCAAAGAATTACAAGAACAGTTAGCCGCTTCACAAGAAGAAGTTGATGCTCAGCTGGAGAATTTAAAACAAATCAATTTAAATTATTTTAAAACGTATAAAGAATATTTTTATTCCTATTTTGGCTATCGAAACCTTGAAGAAGATGACTATCCTGAAATTAGTTTAAGTGATGCTTTAAAGAAAAAAGGAAATGAGCATTTAGCAAGTGTTAAAAATATTGAAACATTCAACAAAAATCATTTAAAAATAATGCAAAAACGACTAGGTTCATTACCTTATACAGGGATTTCTCTAAATTTAGATCCAATCTATACTTACCCTAGAGTCCCTTATGGTGATCAACAACCTTTGGATCAAATCATCGCAATGCAGACGGGGATTTCTGAAAAAGTAGATGCTATTAACGAAACAATTAATGAAATCAACCAAAGAAATCAATACCCTGAAGGGCAAGAAATCAAAACATTGAATTTCGTAGATGAGCCTACCAACGGTTACTATAGAGACTTAAAATATGCCTATGATCGTCTGGAAAACGAATGGGATAGACTTCCAAGAAGAGGAGAGTTCACAATATCCTTTACTGAAATGGAAGAAGGTCAATTAGCAGTTACCATTCCAGAGTATGTTGAAGTAACGTCAATCTATGGAGTAAAAGATGGCGGTAGATTTGATTCACCTCTTCAAACAGGTACGTACACTTTTAATCTAACAAAATATCAAAAAGATATCACAATATCTTACAACATCAAAGAAGATTATGACGAGACAACCAATGGAAGTCCGCAGTTTGATCTACAGATTAGTAAAGTGATGGACATCAACCGGATGCTTCCAGCAACTACAACTACAAAAATCGTTAAAGAAGAAACAGTCGATGAAGAAAAACAAGAAACGACCGAATCGAGTACACCTGAAAAGAGAGAAGCCGACGATACTGACGTCCCTCTAGTTCCTATAGAACCAGAGACACCTACTACAGGCACAGCAGTTAGCGTAACATTCCCTTATAAAGTCGATGTATCTGGTTTCCTCAATCAAGACTATCAAGGAGCAAAACGAAAATACTCTGAAGAAGTCGGTAAAGTTTTAGAATTATACAAATCAGTTGATGCCGAATTAAAAGAATTTCAAGATTATCCTTTTGAAGAATTTCATGATTTACTGTCAATGCCGCTAACAGATGTGCTGCAAGGATTAATCAATGAAACCTTTGATCGCGGTCATTACAGGAAACAATCAGAAGAACTGATAGACTTACAACGAAAAGCAACTGATATGGAAAGACAAGCAGAAGATGCTAGTACTAGATTAGGAAAAATTCAAGAAAACAGTCTCACATTAAATGAAACCGTCGCAGGTCAATTAGTGAAAATGGAGGACTGGCGTAAAACGTCTCAGGAAATGACAGCCGGAGAAAAACTCGTTGACTCTACTAATAAAGAGACTGATTCACGAATAGAGAGTCTTAAAGCTTCTTTAGAGGCTTTAAATGAACAAACTAAAATGGTAAAAGACGCTTCCGAAACGAATGTAAAAGAAGCTTCTGATGTACGTAATGTGTTTGATTCATTTGATAAAGACGTACAAACTGCTCAAAAAAATGGTGAGGACCTATCTGCAAATGCGGATGTCATCATGGATAACCTAAATACAGAACTCGCAAACAACAATGATTTCGTCTCAGCGTTCATCAAAGTGTTGAACAATGCGCATAAAGATGGCGTACCAAATAACACCTTACTACAATTTATCGCAAACCCGGTTAACGGAAAATCAGAAGCAACAATCAAAACGACTGAAATCAATGAACCATTTACTTGGATTTTGATCATGTATACCTTGAGCTTATTTATCGCTTACCTGTTTGCAACGCAACCTGTCGCAAGAAAAGTCAAAAACAAGTTCAAACGAGAAAAAGTATGGCTGAAAGACAACATGCTAGAAACACTACTTCTCAGTCTTAGCGCAATCGGCATTGGTTTGATTTTAGGAATTCTAAGCATCAGTGAATTAGGCATCGTGAAAGAGTCTCAAATCGTTTGGGTCATGATGATCGTACTGTTTATGCTGATCTTCTCATTATTAAATCACTATGCATTGAAGCAATTCCATATCGCTGGTTTTGCCTTAAGTCTCTTCCTATTTATCAGCTACGTCTTTGTCACCAATGCGATCGGTAAAACCAAAGGCAATAATCCAATGGTCGACCTGATTCGCTCGGTCAATCCATTGTCGATCGGTGAAAATAACTTAGCAGATATTCTGGCAAAAAATGCATTGAATATTGTTCAGATCATTTTATATCTGTTGGCCATCGCAGCCTTGATTGCATGTAATATTTTCATTTGGAAACCAAAACGCAAAGCAAAGGAAGTGACTCCGAAATGAAAAAGCTGATGTTCTTACTTTTACTAGGAATATGTCTCTTTTCCTTTTCAGACACAGCCAAAGCTGATGAAACCTTACTTGATAACAACCTAGAATTAAAAACAGATCGTTTGAATAAAGAACAAGTCGATGATGGGAAAACTAAAAGCTTTGTCGCTGAAGACCGTTTATTCGAAGATGAAATGATCCAAAAAACAGCCAATGCTAAAGCGTTGGCAGAAAAACAAAAACAAGAAGACATGTCTAACCTATTCCTAACCAAAGCTGCAAAAGTAAAAGAATTAGATGCTACTCAGCTATTTGCAGCAAATGAAAATAATCACGCAGCAGTAAAAAGAGAAGAAACTAGCTCCACAGTTTCTTCTCCTCCTGCGTTATTCCCATTAATTTTAGGTTTAGCACTAGTGACAGTTGTTACCTTATTTTTGTATCACAACAGAAAACGAGGACAAAATCATGGCAGATAATACAGAACATATCAATGTCACCTTACTATATCAAAAAAACAAAGAAAAAATGGTCGATTTACGAATCCCAAACAACATTACTGTTTTTCGGTTTATTCGGGAATTAAACCAAATTTTCGGCAAAGAAAAAGACGTTAAAAAATACCAAATCAAAGTGTTGAATAAAGGAATTCTTTTAGATGAAGAACAAAAACTAAAAGATTTTCCAATTGCTGATGGCGATATAATCGAAGTGTTGGGGGAGTAAATGATGGAAAATATAAAAGAAACCACTGTAGCAGTCATAATTGAAAAACATACGTATGAGTTTAAGAAAACGGTAGAAAACTGGCAGCTTGCCTTAAGAAAATCAGAAGTCCAAGTTAGCGAGGAAAAGGATTTAGCTTTATTGAAAGTCGCACATCCTCTATTGATGGATACAAGCATCCACTGGGAAGAAGATGCGGTGACCTTCACTTATGAATTACCGAAAGAACGGATCACGTTTGGTGAATTAAAAGCTGGCTCAAAAGAAGATAAATTACGGGCGATGGCCAATATGGCTGCCGTTGAGCAATTATTAGATTTACCTCTTACCTTCTTTATCCATCCCGAAAATTTATTGTTTGATTACAACTTACAGCCAAAAATCGCTTATCGCGGACTTACTGGAAAAATGCCGCCTAAAGTGACAAACAATGACCTACTATTAAGACAATACAAAAGCTTGATCATCGCCTTATTTGAAAAGAAAGACGATTTTACCAAATTATACGAAGGCCAATTAGAAATCAAAAAAGGCTCAGAATTTGTCCAAACAATCTTGAAAAAAGAAAGCTTTGAAGACATCAGACAATACTTGGTGCAAATGTACGACCAAACAGTCGAGCACGCTGCAAAAACAACCAAAAAAGTCAGCAAAACGAAATTCCAAGTGATGAAACAATTATCAATTTGGATGACTGTACTTTCTGCTATCTTAGTGATCCCTCTAGTTTACTTACTATTTTTCCGTTTACCATTTTTGGATCGCATGCAAGACACAGATACAGCTTTCTTGAAAAATGACTATGAAGCTGTGATCACAACCTTAGAACCAGTTAAAACAACGAGCATTCCATTTACACAAAAATATGAATTAGCCTTTAGCTTTATTCAAGGTGAAGCCTTACAAGAGCAACAGAAAAAAGTCATCTTAAACAACGTAACCTTACGTTCTGATGAAAACTATCTAGACTACTGGATCGAAAATGGCCGTGGAAATCTGGACGAAGCGCTAGATGTAGCGAAAAACTTAGAAGATTCTGATTTGATTTTATATGGGATCACCCAAAAAATCGAACAAGTGAGAAAAGACACGAAAATGACTGGTACCGAAAAAGAAGAAACCATTGGCAAATTAGAAGCCGACTACAAAAAATACAAAGAAAAACGTGACGAAAGTGTGAACGCTGCTGAAGAAGCTGAACAAACACAAGGATCGACTGTTCAGGAGGGAAATTAGATGACCAAGACACAAGCCATCATCTACCTTCAAGGCTATCGCTATCAATTGATCCTTGATGAAGAGAAAACACAACAGATCGGTTCAGACAATCAAGCCGCTCTTCACTTACCATTATTAACAGAAGCAGATGAACTAACCATCGAAAAGCAAGACGAGTGGGTAGTGACACACCAAGGCCAAGAGCATGTTTTATCCCTTGGCTCGCCCCTTACCTTTTCATTATCAGATGACCAAGAAGCAACAGTTATTTTAGCACCTGTGACGAAATTACATGTATTCGATTTATTAGACAAAAAAGAAATCATCTTAAGTACGGACAAAGGCGCAACACTTGAATTGTCAAATGACAAAATAGCCGAGCCACTTTCCGCTATTTTGAAAAAACAAGACGAGCAATGGTTGTTAACGGTGCTTTCTGGTGAATTGATGATCAATAATCAGCTCTTTACTGGCACCGACTATTTACTTGGTAAAGGAGACGAACTGTCTTTCCTACACCACACCTTGAAAGTCTTTACGCATGAAATCCATGCTACAGAAGGCACGATCGTCAAATCTGACTTATGTGAAATTTATACGTCTCGTTATGATGTCTATGAAGATTACCCAGATTTCCACCGTTCACCACGAATCATTTACCGTGAACCAGAAGAAAAAATGATGATCAATGCACCAAGTGAACCAAACAGTAAACAACAAGACCAACTGATCAAAACGATCTTACCACCGATCGTGATGTTGATGGTAACTGTAGCAATGGCCTTTTTCAGACCGAATGGCTTATTCGTCTTAGCCAGTGCTGCAACGACCTTGATCACAATTATTTTCTCGATCACGAATTACTTTAAAACGAAAAAAGAACACAAACAAAGCTTGATCGACCGCACTGTCAGCTATAAGAAATACTTAGTGGATAAATCGGTAGAGTTACATCAACTGAATCAAGAACAAAAACAAGGACAACTCTACCACTATCCAAACGTTTCAGAATTATTGGATATGACGAAAACATACAGCCCAAGAATTTATGAAAAAACGCCGTTGCACTTTGACTTCCTGTTCTATCGTTTAGGATTGGGAACACTGCAATCATCAAGTGAAATTACCTATTCTAACAAAGAACGTGGCAAAGAAACGGATGATTTAGAAAAAAGTGGTTATGAGCTTTATACGAAGAGCTTAGAGCTTGAGGATATGCCAATCGTGGCGAATTTAGTCAATGGACCTGTTGGGTATATTGGACCTAGAAACTTAGTGCTAGAACAGCTTCATTTACTGGTTAATCAGTTATCAGTGTTCCATAGTTACCATGATTTACAATTTATCTCGATTTTCCCAGAAGCGGAAAAAGACCTGTGGGAATGGATGCGTTGGTTGCCTCATGCAACGATGCAGGATGTGAACGTGCGTGGGTTTGTCTATAACCAACGGAGCCGAGATCAAGTGTTAAATAGCTTGAATCAAATTTTGAAAAACCGTAAAAATTCGATGGAAGAAAACCGCAATAGTCGGGATAGTACGATCTTCTCCCCTCATTATGTGGTAATGATCACCGATGAAAAGTTGATTTTGGATCATGTCATTATGGAATTCTTCAATGAAGATCCGAGTGAGCTTGGTTGTAGCGTGATTTTCGTGGAAGATGTCATGAGTAGTTTATCGGATAATATCAAAACTGTTATCGATATCCGTGACCGTAACACAGGGGTTCTTTTATTAGAAGAAGGCAAATTGATGAACAAATCGTTCCAATTGGATCACTTCCCTGCAGCATTTAATAAAGAACAATTGCCAAGACTGCTTGCGCCATTGAATCACCTACAAAACTTGAAATCAAGTATTCCAGAAGCCGTGACGTTCTTAGAAATGTACGGTATCGAGAAATTTGATGAGTTTAATGTGACCCAACGTTGGGCGGAACATTCGCCACATAAAACCTTAGCTGTACCGCTTGGTTTACGTGGAAAAGACGATATTGTCTACTTGAACTTACATGAAAAAGCCCACGGACCTCATGGGTTAGTCGCTGGGACAACAGGTTCTGGTAAATCCGAAATCGTACAGAGTTATATCTTGAGTTTAGCCGTGAATTTCCATCCTTACGACGTAGCTTTCCTACTGATTGACTACAAAGGTGGGGGAATGGCAAACTTGTTCCGTAACCTCCCTCACTTATTAGGGAGTATTACCAACCTAGATGGCGCTCAAAGTATGCGCGCCTTAATCTCTATAAACGCCGAGCTAAAACGCCGTCAGCGCCTTTTCTCGGAGAATAACGTGAATCATATCAATCAGTATCAAAAATTATATAAAAGTGGCGATGTTGACGAGCCGATGCCTCACCTCTTCCTGATCAGTGATGAGTTTGCGGAGTTAAAATCAGAACAGCCTGAGTTTATGAAAGAACTTGTTTCTACTGCTCGTATTGGGCGTTCGTTAGGGATTCACTTGATTCTTGCGACACAAAAACCAAGTGGTGTGGTCAATGACCAAATCTGGAGTAACTCGAAATTTAAATTAGCATTGAAAGTGGCGGATAAAGCCGATTCAATGGAAATGTTGAAAACACCAGATGCGGCGGAAATCACCCAAGCTGGGCGTGCCTACTTGCAAGTTGGGAATAATGAGATTTATGAATTGTTCCAAAGTGCTTGGAGTGGTGCGGATTATCAGCCTGAGAAAGATGACCAACAGATTGAAGATCATACGATTTACTTGGTTAACGACCTTGGTCAGTATGAGATTTTGAGTGAAGATTTAAGTGGCTTGGAAAATGCGGATGATGTGAAGCAGATTCCGACAGAACTCGATGCCATTATTGATGGGATTCATGAAGTGGCGGAACGGGAAAACATTACCCCACTTCCTCGTCCTTGGTTACCGCCGTTGGAAGAACGGATTGCTTCTTCTACCCTTCATCCTGTGGACTTTAGAGAAGAATGGTTGACAGAGAAACAGCCGCTTGAGCCTGTTTTGGGTGTGGTGGATGTGCCGAGTATGCAGGCGCAGAATACCTTGCGTTTGAATATGACGCAAGAAGGTCATATGACCGTGTTTAGTAGTCCTGGGTATGGGAAAAGTACGTTTATGCAGACGGTTGTGATGGATTTAGCACGTGTGCATAGTCCAGAAAGACTAAATGTGTATCTATTGGACTTTGGGACAAATGGACTTCTGCCGTTGAAGAAATTACCGCATGTCGCAGATACGATGAGTATTGATGAAGAAGAGAAAATTGAGAAGTTTGCGAGACGGATTAATGATGAATTGAAACGACGTAAGAAGTTATTGAGTGAGTTTTCTGTGGCAAGTTTGGATATGTATGAACGAGCTAGTGGGAAAGAAGAACCGATTATCCTTATCTTGTTAGATGGTTTTGAAGGAATGAAGGATACAAAATTCAACGATATCCTTGAAAAAGTCATTACACAAGTGGCGCGTGAAGGTGCTGGTGTTGGACTTCATCTACTTCTATCTGCAGGTAGACAAAACTCTATCAGAGCAACACTTTCAAGTAATATCAAGACGCAAATTGTGTTGAAAATGATTGACGATTCAGAACCTAGAGCCATAGTTGGACGTACAACATTGACGATTGATGACTTGCCTGGTCGTGGCTTGATTAAGTTAGAAGAACCTGAATTATTCCAAGCAGCATTACCAGCTGATGGCGAAGATACGTTACAAATCATTGAAGCGATTCAAGAAGAAGTAGCGCAGATGGATGAACATTGGACTGGTGAAAGACCTGAACCGATTCCGATGGTTCCTGATATCCTTGATTTTGAAAGCTTCAAGCGGAAAAAATCAGTTCAATATGCTATGAATAATCAGCTAATCCCTCTAGGCGTTGATTATGAAGAAGTTGAAGCTGTCCCAATTGACCTAGCTAAAATGAAACATCTTGTAGCTTTCAGTGATCGTGAAGAAGTTCTAACATTATTGCAAAAACAAATGATCTCTACTGTTAGTCAAATGGATAATGTAAAATTATTAGCCATTGATACAGAAGGTGCATTAAATCAATATCAAGAACGCATTTCAACATATGTTTCTGGTGAACAAGTTGGACAATTCTCAGAAATGTTACTTGCTGAAATCGAGCGTAGACAAGAAAGTGGCAATACGGATGCATGGGTCGTCTTAATTGATAATATGGCGAATTTCGTGAAAGAGTCAGGGATTAAAGACGATGAATTTATTGCTATTTACGAACGTGCACCAAAAGTTGGTATTCACTTAGTGATGTACTCTTACTTGAATTTCTTAAGTGGTTACGAAGCAATTCCAAAATATATCAAAACAAATACCAAACAAGCAATTTTAGGATTAAGAAAAGCCGATCAAACAATCTTTGAAAAACCATATCAAGCGAATGAACCTTTGCTTGAAGTAGATGAAGCTTATTTCTATACCAATAATGTTTACTACAAAATGAAATGTTGTCGATGATATAAATAAGAAAATAGGAACCAAAATTACTTATTTTGGTTCCTGCTTAAAATAAAAATAAGGAGTTTTACTATGGCATTTCAAACTGGATTCTATAAAGAACAACGAGATAATTATAAAAAATTAGCATCAGAATTAAAATCACTTTTATCTGATCATCAAAAAAAATCTAAAAGTACTTCTACTATACTAACAACCTACAAATCCCAAGCGCCTGAAATGTCAGCAAGTGATTTACCGTCTAAACATTACGTGACTTCAGCAAAGTCGATCGCTGCAAACTTACAATCTTATATCAATAAGGTCAAACAAAACCAAGAAAGTCTAACTCAGGCTCAACAAAGAGCAAGCGAAGTCGCACAAGAGTATGCAGAAAAATACGAAGCTGAAAAACAGAGGGAAAAAGAACACAACGACGCTGTCAGAGCAGAAAAGAAACGAAAAGAGGATGAAGAACGTGAGCGACGTAAAAATAGATGATACAAAATTAGCAGATGCAATTACAAAAGCAACATTGATTCAAGAAAAAGTAGGTGATGCTTTGCAGAAAGCGCAACTTGTAAATAACAAATTACACGGTGGCGCTGTTTGGTCAGGTGAAGCAAAAGATTCTTGTGCCGCCTATTTGGATATTGTTGTTAAATATCACAAAGATATTGAAAAAGGACTTAAAAAACACGAAAAAGTATTAAAAGACTTGAAAAAAAATATCAAAAAATTTGAGGCTTCCGGAGAAGTTCAAGCAGTTAAAGGACTTTGATAATTATGACAATAAAAGAAAGCTTTACACCCGAAGAACTATTCATTTTACTCCAATCCATAGACAAAAGACTCTTAGTTGGATGTCCTGAAATTCAAGACTGCTCTTTATCCCCTACTGAATCCAGTAAAAAAGCAGAACAATCACTTAAAAAGAAAGAAATTATTGATGCACAAAATAATTTGACGAAACATGGCGCTGATGTCATCCGTTTTTTAGAATTATACAGCAAAAATCAAAAGTACATTTTCGTTAATAATTGCTTTATGACATTTTATGATACTAAAGGGATAGGAATTATTAAAGGAGAAGATGGCTATCTCTTCACCCAATTTACGAGACAACAATTTTTAGAAGAAGTCTATCTGACAAATGAACTTTTAAGAGGTGAATCAGGAAAAAATCCAGTTGTTCATAACGAAATAATCAACAACAAAGAAAAAGAAACACTTTTGGAAGCAGTGGATTCACAGCTCCTTTCAATCGGTGAAATAAAAGTTCATGATGCTAAAATCAGTACCGTAAAAGAATGGTTGTTTTTCATAAAAGAAGAAAAATTGATTGAAATAGATGTAACAACTAAGAAAATTTATCATACAAGTCAAGAATTATTGAATAAACGAGTGGTTGATACATTAGGTATCGAATATGAGAAAGGAGGAGGTTGGTTTGACTAAAACACAGGTTAGTGCAGACGAGATGTCTGACTTAGTATCGTTACTCCGTTCTACAAGTTCTATATTAAATGAAGCTGTAACAGCAGCCACAGAACTTCAACAAACTGGATTCTATGAATCAGGAATGGCATTAGACAAATTTGCGATATATCCTATGGCATTTGTAAAAATTAGTGATTTAGTTCAGCATTATGAAAGAATGGCTTCACTAGTAGAGTTTACAGCCAACGAATTTAAAGACACAGATAATTATATCGCAAGTAAAGTTGCTGAAAATGCTCAGAACAGTGCTAAAGTGAAAGGAGGGACGATTTATTAATGAGTAAAGTAAATTGTATTCAAGCAGATTGGCAACAGGACGTTAGTGCTATTGCTGGATTAAACGCTGGTGGTGGAGCAGCTGATTCTATCGCGACTTTAATCAAAGATAGTTTTGATATCATCACAGATGCAGAAGACACTATCAGTAGATATGATAGTGATGGAGAAATCAATTCTGTTTTTGATACGGATTCTGTAGGAAAATATCAATTAGCTTCTTTTCCTACTTTAACTGAAACACTTCACAAATATTCAAAAAATGCTCCTATATCTATTCAAAACGATATCGATCTCCCTTTCAATATGAAATTAGATGACTTTTTAGGTGCAATGAGTAACGTTGATATCAAAGGGTATAGTACAGCAGCTACTGGGTCTTTAGCAAAATCAGGTAATTTCTCTACTGGTCAATCGGGTATTGTGACACTAAAAGATTTACTAGAACCTGCAACTCCGTTAGGAAAACAGTTAAAGAGAGAATATATTGAGTTCAAAAAACAGATTGGTGATGATTTCACCTATGAAGAATACCAAATGATGGCGATGAATCTTGCTAGTTACGATTATGATTCCTTTTTAGAAGCATTAGCTAAAGGAACTGCCGCTTTTGCATTGACTGTAGCTGTAACAAGTATCCCTGTTATTGGACCGATTATTTCACTAGGTATGTCGGGTGTAGGTGCATTAGAAGGATTTTGGGGCGCTGCAACTGGTAACAGTCTTTTAACTGGAAGAAAGTTGTCAGGTGAAGAAAAGGTATTATCTGGATTATTTGGTGCAATGAACCTAGCTTTTGCTGGACTTACCGCTTATAATAGTTTCTTTAAGGGGAAAGTTAAAATTCCTTCTAAGAAGCCTAAAGAAGTTGGAACTAAATATTATCCAGGAAAAGCAGGTCCATTGGATGACGGTGTAGCCGATACTTTTACGGGTGGGACGTATACAGAAACAGTATTAACAACAGATACCACTATGTATAGGACTTCAGGAGGTTCTGCAGGTGAAGTAGGCAGATACATATCTAGAACTCCTCAAAATGGTGGATTACAGTCACAATTGGATTCTGCTTTGAATCCACAATGGGGGAACACGGCAACTACTGTTACTGAAGTGACAGTACCAAAGGGAACAGTTATCTACGAAGGAACTGCAGGACCTCAAATAATAAAGGATAGCCTTGGTAACAGAGTAGGTACATTACCCGGTGGGGGAAATCAAATATACATTCCGGAGGTGGATGCAAGTTGGTTCGGAAAATAAAATGTGATTGCAGTGAAAGAACTGGAACAAAGATAACATCACTTGATTGTTTTAATGAAATAAAGTCTTTTTTCTTAACACAAACTAAAAATAAAATATTCACATCAAAAAAAGTTACTCATCCATATTATGTTGGAGTAGGACAAAATGAAGTTATAGAATGGTTTGCTGATAAATGGTATGTTTGTAATTGTTGTGGTACTCTGTGGGAAGTAAATTATCCAGATTTTCCTGCACCAGGTTTTGTTAGAAAGTTTTCTGATGGAAAATATTATGCGAAAGATGAGAATGAATTATGAATATAAATGAACCTTTAAAAAATGAAAAGTTAAATAGTATTATTGAACAGTTAAAAGCTACAAATACTGACAAATCAGAAACTAATTTTTTTAAATATTTAAAGAAAAGTACTTTATTGATACCTATTGTTAAAGACAACAATGATGAAAATATCAAAATAAGCATCCTAGATCTACAACAAACAAATGGAGAAAAATATATCCCCTTATTTACAGAATGGGTAGACTTAAAAAGTTTTCCAAACTTTGAACATGTTGATGGCTGGCTAGTAAATTGGGAAGACTATCAAAAGTTACTACTCAGTAACCCTGTATGGAATGGAGTAGTGATTAATCCAAATTCGTATAATATCGTTTTGAACCGAGAACAGATGGGAATCGTTGAAAGTGATCAATTAAAAAAAGGTGAGAAAGTATATACTGGTATTCCAAAAGAAACCCCTACAGACTTAATAAAAAAATTAATTAAAGTATTCAAACGTCATCAATATATAAAAAAGGCCTATATTCTTCAAATTGTTCGTGAAAATGAATTGCCCAATTTGTTATTAATAATTGAATCAGATGTTGGAATAAATGTGTTTATAAATGATATAAATAGTGTTGTAAAAAAATATTTAGCCAAAGATATGGTTCTAGATATCATGCCCTTGGAAGATGATTTTAGTAAACAAGCTACACATGATGTATCTCCTTTCTATATAAAAAACAAGATATAAATAACTTTTGAAAATTAAAACCAATCATATTAAACACATTTTTTATAATAAAGTAGTTAAAGATTACAGACTTAAAAATAACAAATATTCAAATTATAGATAAAAAGTTAGATGTAAGCATAGTACAAATTAAGAGTGCAACATCTAAAAAATGACAAAAGAACAGAACTGACACTATCTCAAGTCAGTTCTGTTCTTTTTAAACTCTATCTGAAACAAATTTAGTTTCTAAATGCTTCTCTCTAGCAATTTCTAACTTTGTTTTCTGTTTCAATAAAATAAGTTCATACAATTTTTTGTTACTTAGATTGTCTATATCTAATTTCGAAAGAAGAAGTTTCCTCTCCAGGAAATGAAAAAAATGGGTTAAGACAATGGTTTACATCGAAATCACCGGAGTCAGTTGCAAAAGTGCGTATTGATACAGCTGTTAAACCGCAGTGGATTAATCCAAAAACTGGAGCTTTAGAAGGACAGTCTGTTGTTAATGCAATGTATAAAGTTAAAATTCCAAAAGGTACAGTAATCTATGAAGGTCCGGTAGGATTACAGGATGGTCTTTATGCTGGTGGTTTAGAGCAAACTCAAATTTTTGTATCTGAACCATGGAAAATTAAAGGTGTAGAGGTTATTAGTGAATCTATATTAAAATAAAAGAGGTTAATAAAAATGGAAAAAATCAGTATTTTAAAAACGCAGTATCATATACTCCTAGAAAGCTTAATTCTCTATGGAGATTATTCGAATACTCCACAAATATCAACTATTAGATTAATTTTAGACAAACTAGATAAATGTAAAAATATTGATGATCTAGAAGAAATACGTAAAATCAATGATTCTTTATATCCACCTAGAGGAGGATTAGGAGAATTTTATATTTGGGACAATGATTACGATAAAAGAATGTTATTAAACGAACCTATTGATAAAGCAAAAGACATAACATGGAATATTTTAAATACAGATTTATAAAGAAACGTAGTCTGATTTTTTGTTGCTTGACCTATTCAAAAAAATTAAGAAACATGCCAAATGAAGAAAAATGATACAAAAGCAGAACTGACATTATTTCAAATCAGTTCTGCTTTTATTTTTAAAAGCTTATTTCTTTTCTAAAACAAATTCCACGATGTCCCTTGCCTGACAATCAAGGGTTACACAAATCCTATCGATAACATCTGTTAAGGCTTGATTTACTAGAACCTGTAACTCCCTTAGGAAAACAGTTAAAAATGGAATACATTGAGTTCAAAAAACAGATTGGCGATGATTTCACCTACGATATGAAAAAATACAAGAGAAAAGAGATACTAACTTAGGGTGGTATAATAAACAAATCATGCGAATAGATTTTTGTGTGGAAGAGAATATTTTTAACGAAAAACTTACAGTATTAAATATAGATACTAAAATTGCTAACACGACAAATAATCAAATTTTTCTAGAAAAATTAAAATTTGTAAACGTAAGAAACTTATCTTTGAAAGAAATTAACTATTCTCCTATTAATAATTTAATTGTAGAGGATATGAAAGATGTAAGCAATGACTACTCTGAGGATATGCGATTCCACGTACACGATGATAGCGGGTATGGAGAAAAAGATGGATATAAATATATTAGTTTTTATTGTGAAAATATCGAAGCAATTGATTTAGAAGAATTTCCCTATTCAGATTTCTAACTGAGATATATTGATATTCCTGACTCAAAATTTTTTCTATCAGATACTAATCTTTATAAAATTAAGCCATGAAGCATTTTCTTGAAATGAGATAGCTTCATGGCTTATTAAAAATTTTTAACATTTATTCTTTTTCAGGAACAAATTTCAGAGTATCCATGGGTACTTTTCATTTGCAGAAAGTTTAGCTATACTAATTTTAAAATCCCAGATTTAAAAGGAAATATGGTAGAAGCAAATGTAGACAATCTTTTAAAATACGGTTATATTGTACCAATTAAATAAGGAGGTAACTGAATGTTATCACATGGAAATATTATAAAGCTACTAGCTGAGAAAGATATTTTAGTTGTTGAAGAAGATAATAAACTGTATGTTGATGATCGAAAAGATAAATCTATACCGTTAGAAAATCATTATGGAATTTCTATTGAACACGGAAAATGGAGTTATTTTCTTTATAAATTAGAAAAAAGAAATACAGCTGAAATAGAAGTTCTAAAACAGTTTGAGAATAAAGAAATTGCCGAAAATTATTTATTCTTTAAAGAACTTAATAACTATTTCTTATTTGAAATAGTTATACCAAACAGAAATTATGATATAGATAATTGGACTATTGAGACAGTTAAAGAAGATATGGCTAGACTAAAAATCCCACAATCTTACTTTTCCTATGTAAATAAAATAAATAGTAATTCTATTTATTTTTTTGAAGAGCACGGATTCTGGTACCAAGGATATATCAATAATGACAGAAAACTAATTTTTAAAACGGAGCCTGGTACAAGTGACTCAGAATGGCTGTTATCACTATATGCTAATGAAGTATACGTGTTGTATCTAGTTGACTTATATGAAAAAGAGCTTTTAGAAAGAAAGATTATTAGTGATCCATTTACAGATACAGAAAAATTAATTGTATTAGACTACAAATAATTCTTTGTATATGGATTAATATTATTTGTTGAACTCTATCCGTATTGCAATTGTGCTCAAATAGGTGGTATTAATTCAGATTCAAAAAATAGATATTCTAAAATAAACTAAACTTATAAAATAAATATTCCTTTTAGATAATAAAGGAGAAATTTATAATGGAAAATTTAATATACAGTAGTGAACTCATCTCTTGGACTTTTAACGAAGAAAAAATTGAAATTAAACTAAATAACGTATTCTTTGCCTCTTATAATGAAGAATCTAAATTAATTTATGCCGAAGTAGGTAAAAATTTTATAAAAACCTCTGTACATTACTTTGAGTTAGATGGAACTTGTAGAATGATATACAATCTTGAAACTGGAGAAATCAAATGGTTACACCAAGGGATTTCCAAATTTCTTAAGTTTGACGAACTAGTTCAAGTTGGCTATTTTCCTTTTAAAAATTTACTTTTAGTGATGTTAAATAAGTTAAGAAAAGATGTAATTGCATTAGATTTAGATGGTGAATTCCTATATGAAGTAGAAAAACCACTTGGCTACGAAATATTATATTTTCAAGAATTTCCCAGCTACATTGCAGTGGTGTGTGAAGGAGATAAAAACCATGAGGATCAATATGGTAGAAGTAGGTTTAATTTCAAGTTAAATTTAACAACTGGGATTTTAGAAAAAGAAGACCTAGCCTACTAACATCTAAAAAGTGACAAAAGAACAGAACTGGCATTATTCCAAGCCAGTTCTGTTCTTTTACCTCTGTATTAAACAAATTTTGTCTCTAAATATTTCTCTTGAGCAGTTTCTAATTCAGATTTCTGTTTCAATAGAATAAGTTGATATAATTTTTTGTTACTTAGATTGTCTATATCTAATTCTGAAAGAAGAAGTTTCCTCTCCTTCTCTAAATTTACTTTATCAAATTCATCGTCTTTACTGTCTTCCAAAATATTTCTATGTAGTTCATTAAATGAGGCTTGTTTCCTCAAAACATCCAAAACTATATTTTCAGAAGTCTGACTAAGCTCAATATTCTCACTAAAAAGAGTCTCAACAGTCGTGCCTAATGAAGATGCAATCGCGTAAAGAGTCGTACTCAGAGGAATTGTTTCTCCTTTTTCGATCTTTAAAATACTTTGCTTCGTTGTTTTAGCATTTTCTGCCAGTTCTTCCTGTGTCATACCTCTGACTTTACGTAATTTCCTAATATTGATTCCTAATTGCTCCAAAATAACACCTTCTTTCATGTATTACTATACTAGGTTTTACAATATTTTTCAAAAAAGTATTTAAATGTTTACTTCAACGCTTGATAAAGTAAATAGAAATATGTATAATGAGAGTGTAAAGTTAATAGAAACATTCTTTTGTATAGGAATAATTATTATCTTATATCCTAGACGTCTAAAAATACAGAAGGCTCTATTTAAAGGAGGTGATCTAACATGAACCTAAGTAAACAAGTTTATTTATTTTGAATTCATGAATTATTAAAACAAAAAGCAGAGCTCTAAAAATAAGAAACGAATTTCTTAAATTAAAACTCCACCATAGACAAGTTGAGTATATCATACATTTAAGAAATTCTCCAAAAAAATTTGAAGGAGAATCACAATGAATACAATAAAGCAGTTAACTATTAAAAATGACAGAAATCAACCAATTAAAAGTATCAGCCATCAAGATATCTACTCATTACATGACCTTTTAGAACAACTCAATTCTTGGCAAAATGCACTGAATCTACTAAATAATTTTTTTAGTGATAAACAAAGACCAGTAAACAAGAAAAAAATTGCAAGTAATTACTATGCATGCTCTCAAATTTTCTGTACATTTCATAAAGACTTTTCACAAGCATTGCAGGAAATGGAGAAACAAATTACAGAGTTGAGACAAAAAGAAAAAGTTAAATATTGAGTCATCCTTAAAGTAAAAAATTACTATTTTCAGTAGTTTTTTACTTTTTTCTTTTATCCACCTAATATTATTCTCTATTTTGTTAATATTAAACAGAATACAGCTAATAAAACCTTAGCTGTGCCGCTTGGTTTACGTGGAAAAGACGATATTGTCTACTTGAACTTACATAAAAAAGCCCACGGTCCCCATGGATTAAAATTATTAAAAGAAGATTTCACTAAAAATGCTGATAAAGAGACGTCAGCCATTTCAGAAACAAAGTCTGGATTGAGTATAATTAAAGATATGAGTTCATTTAAAGGCGATGGAGCGAAAGCTACAAAAAATTATATTTCACATACACATGACAATTTGATTGAAGTTTATGATAATATAATAGAAGACTTAAAGTCTAATTTTACCTACTCAATGGATCAATTTAGTAGTTTAGTAGACAATGATGCAAGTTGTATTATTGATAGTAGCTATAAGAGAGAAGTAACCAGTGCCACAAAAAGCATTTATTTCCTCTTCTAGTAATGAGGTATCACAGTCTAAGGAGTTTATTGGCACATTAAACTCTATGCAGAATCGTGTTTAGACGATATCAAAAAAATCAAAAATGGTGTGAATAATATTAAAAATAAAATTGGTAATGTAATGAATCCTGGAAATTGGTCTTTTGGTTAATGAGGAGGAAATGGTAAATACATGAATGCAAACAAAAAAAAATTAACAGGTGATGATTTTTTTTATTTTTCATTGACACTTAATTCTTCAGCTATAGATTTAAAATCTATGAAGTTCTTTTTATGGGTAGCTGTGTGTCAAATAATTGTGGTACCTGTCTATGTTATAAGCTATGGACAAGAAGTATTACCACAAACAGGTCCATTATTGTTAACGTACCTATTTTTAAGCTTTATCAGTCTCTTTTCTCTCTTGAATCTATTACTTTTTAAAACAAAAGTATATGAACCTATGGCTTATTTCATGGCTGGTCTGCTTTTCTTAGGAATTGCTTTTTTACTTATCATTGTAGGTTATACTGAGTTCTTTATGAATCATAATGATATGGAAGTATTTAATACACTAAATTTATCAATAATTGAGCATGAAAAAATTATACTTATTAATCGACTGATACTTATACCACCAATCAGTTTTATCCTTAGCTCATGTTTCCATCTATATGCGATCAAAACGGGAAAAACAAGTAGAAATCATAAAAAAGCAAAAAAATATGAACAAAACAGTCGGAATTTCAGTAAAATTTTACCGTTATTCTTTCCCTTGATACTCATGTTTGTTTTTTTAAATAATACTTTAAATATTATCCAAGGAAACTTAATGATCTTGTTATTCACACTTAGTTCTGTTATTTTGTCAGTTTTTGCACCTTCACTTATCGTAATTTCATACATGAAAAAAAAGTTTCCAACAATATATTGGGAAAAGAATATGAGAGAAGAGGGAAAAATTAATATATGAAAACTTTGCTTGAACTCTCAAAACATGAGGTGCTCTTTCACAACTATTATTTCATTATGGTAAGCACCACTCTGATCTATAACATAGCATAAGGAGAGAACTATGAGAAAAAGAATCACTTTTTTATTATTAGGAGTATGTATCCTTAATTTACAAGGATGCATTAGTTTCGGTGACAACGAAGGAAATAACACAACCCGAATTGAGCGAGTTACTGAAGGTGATCCTGATTTCAACGAAGAAGACCACATTAAAGCTTACTATCCAACTATCGCAGAAGCTATCAAAAATAATACTTTTTCAGAGGGAAAACCCGCAGACTTTACATGGGTAAAAACGCTTAAGCTTGTGGAAGATAATGATAGTTGCGTTTTTTATGGTATTATTCTTCAACCAGGTGGGGAAGAAATTTTTGCTCAGATGCGCTTCAGAACACAAAACAAAGATGGAAGAAAAGAATACTCTAATCTCTTATCATACGGACCAGTACCCGGCGATTTTATAAATAGTAGATTACATAAAAATAGTAGTGTTACCGAAGAGCAAGATCTGTCTCTAAATCTATACAGCAATACTTATGCTACAAAATCTCTTAAAAACCATCCTAACTTTGCGTGGTCATTATCCGTAAAAAAAGAAGTCAAAAAAATTAAAGTAAATAATCAAAAACCGACTGAAATCATTCCATTTAAATTAGGAAAAGAAGAATTTTATTTTTATTACTTTGATAACCTAGAAAACAACGACGAAAATGAGGAACTTGTTATAACAACACAATAATACTTATTTTTTAAACAATAAGGAGAAACAAGTGAAAAAAACAGCAGACGATTATTATTTTTTTATCGCACCAATAAAATACAGATTAGAATTTGCCGGAATCAAGGCTTCAAGAATGATAAGTCTTATTGCTGTGGCTTGCTTTCCAATCATGTATCTCTACATTGATAGTTTTGAGTACGAAGGGATTTACTTTCCTAACACAATGTTATTCCAAGTAATTGTGTTATTCTTTTTGGTTATAAATGTGTTGATTCTATTCTCACTATTACTAATAAAAACGAAAATATATGATCCAATTATCCATTTTCTAGTCAGTTGGGGATTTTTAGAAATTAGCTATGTTCTACTTATCGTTGAATATAGAAATTTTTTATCAAATTCTATCTCTAAAGAATACCAAGATCTCGCATTCGATATTCTATTGTTCCTACCTTTTGTATTTATACTTATCTCAATAGTATGGTACCTTTGGATGATTCTAACCGGAAAAACTCATAAAAAATACCCAAAAGTAATTGAGATGGAGAAAAAAGTCAAAGGTGATAGCGATGTAGATAGTGCAATTACTAAGAGTCAAGGGATTCTTTTGATTGGAACATCCGCTGGAATCGGGATAGGCGGACTTATGGAAGGTTCATTTGTATTATTTATACTACTAACTGCTCTCGCTTATTTTATAGCCTTTGTAGTAGGCAAATCCTTGTTTCTATCATTCGCCAAATTTAAATTTCCGAAACACTATTCCGAAAAAGCTTTAGAAGTAACATTAAAAAGAGACGGTTGGGAAAATTAATGAGAATAATACATTATCCTAAAAAAAATGCTATAACTTATCACTATTTAGAACGAAAAAACTTATCTGTTTACTAAATTAATGACTGAGAGTCTCAAAGTAATTGAATCCGTTTTGGCAGTTCTTTTTATAGCACCGATCGTATACTAGATATTTTCAAATGAACTGTCTGATCAAACACCTAAACTACAACAACACAATCAAAAGGAGCAACATGAACTCAAATCACACACATAAAAAACACACACACTTTACCAAACCAAACTTTTTTAAAACAATCCTTTTTCTCACCACAATCTTCCTCTTCACTCTCTCCACCCCTCAAACTAGCTCAGCCGAAAGTTTCTTCGTCGACGATCAAGCTGGTCTATTAAGCGAGGAAACAAAACAAGCCATCATCCAAGCAAACGAATCTGATTTCAAACAACTACCTGGCAGCCCGCAATTCGTTCTAAAAACCATCAAAAAATTACCCAAAAACGAAACGATCGAAACCTACGCCAATGAAACTTTCCAAACGTTAGGCATCGGCGATAAAGATCTAAACAACGGCTTTCTATTTGTTATTGCAGTCTCTGACCGAAAGTATCGTTTAGAAGTTGGCTATGGTGTAGAAGACGTGATTACAGATAGTATGAAGCGTGACATTGTGCCTACAAGTGTGGAACAGTTGTTTCGTGAGGAGAAGTATGATCAAGGCTTGACTATCATCAGCCACAACATCATATCGATAGTGAATGAACGTTACGGCAATTACGAAGCAGCGAAAAAAGAAGTTCAGGATCTAGAACAAGCAAGTAACGCTTATGATGACTCTCAATACCACTATGTAGAACCGAAAAAGAATTTTTGGGACTATCTTTGGATTGTTTTAGCTTTTATCATGGATCATTTTATCCTATCAATGTTCGTTGCTCTGGGTCTTTTTGTTGGCTCCTTTTACTTTAGGAGTTTCTTAGAAAAACGGATTTTAAAGATGCCTCTGTTTGATTCTATCCAAGAGTTACAGGTACGTTGGCTAGGTAAAGTAGCTGTGAGAGAAAGATCGATTACGATTTATTTTAGAGAAGCACCTATCTGGAGATTGATTCTAGCTAATTTTGGCAAGTATACATTTTTGCGTCGTTATTTATCCAAAATTTTATTTACAAGTGATGTCATAGATCATACAACACAACTGGGTAAATATCGTATGCATCACCTGACCGAAGCTAACAAGCTAACGTATTGCACCTTATGCTTGGAAATCAGTGAGCGCTACTATGAAGAGTATGCCCAAAGTTTAGGCGATTTCCTCACAGAGCCACAGAACATCACTCAAGCAACAAAACAACTACAAGCAAAACTGAAGCAATCAGATAATGACTACTTAGAAATTTTACAAAAAATCATTCAAGCTAGAGTTGCGTTCATGCAAACGAGAAATATTGTGCAAGTCTATGTAAAAGAGCATGTAGCAAAATCATTTTACACAAAACAAAAAGAAAAATTACTGGTTTTACTCGTTTCCTATCACCTGCTAAAAGGTCAAGATACCAGTAAAGAAGATTTTTTTAAAGAAGCTGGTAACTTTGAAAGCGAATTGCCTAAAGCTTTTAAAAAAGGTGAGAAGGATTTTAAAAAAATTGAATCGGACTATTATCAAAAAGCCATCATGGATCTTGATAAATGTTTATTTTTAGGAGCAATACCAGGAATCCATTTTGCTAGATATCAAACGTTACAGCATTTCAGTACCTCAAGCTATCACAGTAGCGATTCCGGTGGTTCATCCAGTGGCGGAGGAGGAAGTTCTGGTGGCGGTGGTTCATCAGGCGGTGGCGGTTTTTCTGGCGGTTGGTGAATACAGTTTATAGAAAAAGAGCGATACCCACATCTTAGCAGTGGTTATCGCTCTTTTTATGCCGCTCACAAATCATACTCCCGTTCATGCTTCAACAACCACTTCTTCCGTTCCACACCGCCGCCATAGCCGCCCAGACTACCATCTGTCTGAATCACTCGATGGCATGGAATAATGATCGCCAATTGATTCGCGCCATTCGCATTCCCAACTGCTCGCATCCCCTTCGGATTTCCGATTGCTTGCGCTAATGCTTTATAGGAAGAAGTTTCACCACGCTTGATTTCCGTCAACGCTTGCCAAACGCTTTTCTGAAAATCAGAACCTAAACACAGATACGGTGTTCTAAATTCATCCAGTTTCTTCTCAAAATACAAATCCAGCTCCTCTTTGATCTGCTCGTTGATCTTGGTTTTTCCTGGAACGATCGAAGCGTTCATTCGATTCCGTAATCGCTCAATTTCTCTTTCCAAGCCACGCCGATCGACAAATTCTAATAAATATAAATAGTCGTCATCCGCAATACTCATCATCGGTCCTAAAATCGTATCAATCCAATCTGCCGATAATATTTTGATCTCTTTTGACTGCTTCGGATTTCTCCCCATGATTTTTGAAAAGGCATCATAGAATCCACTGGGTGAATCGTAGCCGACATCTAGCTGGGTATCGATTCGCTTTTCCCCATTTTTGATTGATTTCAAGGCCATCCCCATCCTTCTTGAGCGCGCATATTGAACAAACGTCATACCATAGACTTTTTTAAATTGTCTTCTGGCAGTCATCGAGTGAATGCCCAATTCAGCGAAATCTTGGTCTTTCCAACGCTTTTCAGGATTTTCTTCTACTAACTCCACCATTTTTTGAACGAGTGGCGGGATTTCTCTTGGAAAAGATAATGGTTTGCATCGTTTGCATGGTCTATAGCCAGATAAAAGGGCTTCTTCTGCTGTTTCGTAAAAGGTGCAGTTTTCATACTTTGGTTTTCTTGCCGGACATGTAGCATGACAAAAAACACCGGTTGATTTGATGCCAACAAAGAAAATTCCGTCATAGGTGGAATCTTTTGCAAGCAGTGCTTGGTAGTAGTGCTTTTTTTCCTTTTCACCGATCATTGGGCATTCCCCTCTCTACTTTATTCTGAATAATTCTATACGCTCTTGTTTCTCATATTGAGCTAGATCTGCTAGTAAGGACGTATAAAATTCATCTAAATCGTTATTTTCACTTTCATTATAAAGCATATAGGTCGAAGGACCAAAGCTGATTCTTGAAATCCCAGTATGTAGATAGTCTGAGATTGAATCTTTTTGAATATCTAGCATTATATTGATCGGTAAATTGGTTTGTGCAGCTATTTGCTGGAGATGTTCTTGGTTTTTCAAACCTGGAATAAAAATACCATCAATCCCAGTTTTTTCATAGGCTTTGATTCGAGCAATGGTTTGATTTAACACTTGTTCATCTTGGTTATTTGCGGTGACATCTCCAACAAAATAAGTGTCCGTTCTTATATTGATAAATAGATCCTTTTTCATAGTGTTACATGTTTGTTTGATACACAATAGCCGCTCATTTTGTTCTTCTATAGAATACAAGGTCTCGGTATTTGGTTGTCTATCTTCAATATTGATACCGATGACACCACTGTCTATGAGCGCTTCAATATTCTTTGCTAGGTCTGCTGTATTTGCAGCATAGCCGGATTCGATATCTGCGGTGATATAGTTGGTTTTTGCGTCCATTTGTTTTATGTAATCTAACAGTTCATCGAAAGGCATATTTTCACCATCTTGATAGCCATAATAATCAGACATTGCGTAACTGCCAGTCGGAATCAAATTGATTTTTTTCCTTGTCAGTTCCTCTGCGCTAGCTACATCCCAAATATTTAGTAAAATAAGTGGCTTATCCTTTCGGTGAGCCTTTCTAAAATACGCTGTTTTAGTTTCATTCATTGATCATCAATCCCTTCATCTTGTTTCTTTAGTGTACTGCGGATTGACAGAAGGTTCTTTCGAAAAATGAACATCAATTTTTTATTTTTGATAGGTTGACCTGTGCTTCTATTACTTTTTTAGGTTTTGTCTTCTGGTAAGTCACTAGTTAAAGGTACCTCTCTTGCTGCACACGGCCTTGTATTGTTCATCATCTACTCTGGCTGAGCCAGTCATGGCCCTTCAATTCTTAGTGCTTCAGCACTTAGAAAATAAAGGAAGCAATGTGTCTTTCAGACACGTTGTATTGTGCATCATCGAATCACTTTGTTCTTCGTGATTTACAACAATGAGATCGGAATGAAGTGGCGTGGACTGTTATCTTCGTTTGATTAATACCTGTTGCTTTTCATTATTACTATACTACTTTTTTTGGCCTTGGGCGTTTGGTGATTCACTAGTAAGGTAACTTCTCTCCTTTCAGTCGCCAAGTATTGTTCATCATCTACTCTGGCAGAGCCAGTCGTAGTCCTTCAATTCTTAGTGCTTCAGCACTTAGAGTTTGATGAGATCGAAACGAAGTGGAGTGATTCACTAGTAAGGTAACTTCTCTCCCTTCGGTCGCCAAGTATTGTTCATCATCCACTCTGGCAAAGCCAGTCGTGGTGATTCACAACAAATAACCCACTCTTTGGGGAAGAGTGGGAAAAGGAGTTAAAAAATGAAAAAGTGTTTTGTTAGGGTTGTTTGTTTGGTATGAATATATAATAACCCGAAAGTGTGACTTTTTTATGTTGAAAGATTGGCTTCTTTATTATGATTGTTTGGCGAAAATCCGAAGTTTTCGTTTCATTTATGTATTATGCTAACAGTCAGATTACTGTTTTTTCATATTCCTACTTTTAGTTTATTTTTTCTTGATTGTCAGTAAAACTATAAAATCTAATAGTGTAGATACAACCGATCTTCACCATTCACTCTATGAAATTCATATTTCGTATAATTTTTCTATTTCCCTACTAATGTATACATTTTATTCCAATGAATCTTTTTTAATAAACAGTTTTATTTATTATTATCCAAATATGATTATCAAAAAATTGTAACCACATAGAAAAACATGATAAATAACTAACTTGAAAATATTGTATACTTACATTTATATAAATATAAATTCCTTAAAGATTTTATATTTTTACTATATTGATATTATTACAAAAAAAGGAAGGTAAGTGTTCTTTAATGAATGACTCATGGAGAAAAGGTTCGTTTAAATTTTTATTGTTTTCAAGTGTATTTCTGGTAGGATCTGGTAGTCCTATACAAGTATTAGCTACAACCGTAGCGCAGATAAACCAACCAACTAAAGAAACGTCAGCAAAAGATTATACGAGTATATTAGAGGAATATACAACAGCTAAAACAGAGTACGACGAGACTACAAAAAAATACAATGCTGCTTTAGAAGACTACAATACCTCCAAAAGTGACGCGGATAAATCCTATGAAACTGCGGATAAACTTAAAACAACTTTAGAGGGATTAAAAGAAACCTATCAAAAACAATCAACCCTTTTTGATGAAGCGACTAAAACGTATAACACACATAAAGCTACATATGAAACAAATAAGTCTAACTACGAAGCACATATTGAAACTTACAATGAAACCAAAGCGGCTTACGAAGCAGAACAAACTCTTTACAATGATACAGAATCAACTTTTATAGAGATGCAGACGAAGTATTTAAACGCTCAAGCGAAATATGAAACCTTGAACAAAGATGCGGAAGAAAAAAGAACACTCTACGAAAACTTAAGAATAGAGTACGAAAAAAATCGAAAAATTTATGAAGATGCCGCAACAGCATATAGAATCGCTCAAACAGCCTACAACGAAGCTAAAAGTAAATACAATACCCAATTGACGGACTATCATTCACAAAAACTTGCTTACGAAACTCTACTTAACAATTATAATACAAAAAAAACAGCGTATGATACGAAAGCTACAGCATTCAATCTGGCTACTGAGTCATACAATACCTTAAAAACTGAACTTGAAACAGCAAAAATTAGCTACACTGAAGTGAAATCAGACTATGATAAAGCACTTGAAGAATATAACGTACTGTTAACTGAGTATAACGAAGCTAAAGTAAGTTATGTAACTGATAAAACAACCTATGAAAAACGTTTATCAGAGTTGACAGTATCAATAACCGATTATGCGCATAAACTTGCTGAGTATAATAAAATCAAAGAAGATTATATCACTACCAAACAAGCGTATGATGAAGCAAAAACAACCTATGATACGCTATCAAGTCAATTAAATGAATTTGCAACTCAATATGAAACGGAACGTACAACCTACGAAACTGAAAAAACGGCCTTTGACCTGAAAACTAAAGCATATGAAACAGATAAAACAGCCTATGATCAACAAAAAGCTGAATACGATACTAAACTTACTGCTTATGAAACAGATTTAAATGCCTATAATGAAAAAAGAACCGCCGCGGAAATGATTCTAAAGCAGTATGAAGAAGGTACTGTAGAATATTCAACAGCTTTAGCTGCCTACAATGAAAATAATGATCGCTATAACGAAGTAAACAAAGAATATCAACAAGTAAAAGAGCAGACAGATTTACTCACCACAACGTTTAAGGAGGTTCAAACCGCATATGAAACTGCAACAGTTGATTATCAAAAAATGGTTACCTCCTATCAGTCTGTCAAACAACAATACGACTCTCTTGTTGCACAATATGAGCAAGCGAAAAGTGATTTCCTACAATTGGAGATAGATTATCAAACTATCAGCACCAACTATACTCAAGTCATGAAGCTCTACGCAGAAACAGAAACCGCTCATCAAGCAGCAATCACAGAGTCTGCTGAAGTAAAAATCCAGTATGACCTGTTAAAAGAATCCTATGACGCTGTATCTGCGAAATTTACAAGCGGATCCGAAGCCTTTGATATCATAGATGCGAAATATATCGAGGCAAACAAAACATACGAGGCTGCTAACCAAAAATATGAAAAAGCGCGTATCGAATATGACCGTCTTTTACCGGAATATCAAGTACTGGCAGAGGAATTAACAAAGCTAAAATCTGAATTGGCTACAGCTGAAACATCCTTTACTAAATTAGGCGAAACATTAGAGGGAACCAAAAAACAATACACAGCTTTAGAAACACAATATGCTGAAACAAAAGTAAATTATGATAAAATAACGAAACAATTTGCTGATTTAGATGCCGAATATATTATCGCCGAAACAGCGTATACAACAGCAGCAACAGCCATCTCCAATGCGAAAGAAACTTTTGTACTTCGCGAGAAAGAATATACTGATTTAGCGGCTTACTATGTTGGTCTAAAAACGAAATATGACGAAACCTTGAAACTATATAATACGACTTCGACTAAATTAGGCGAAGTGACAGCTGAGCAAAACACTCATGAAGCAGAGTTCGCAGCTGTTTCAAAAGAATACACAGACATAACAGACTCCTTTAAAAAGCTTCACGGACAGTATAAGGACATTGACAAAGCATATACCGCTGCAAACGATGCGTGGAAAGCGGCGGACACTGACTATCAAAAGGCAAACGAAAAATTAAAAATTCTTACCGTCGACCATGATAAAGTACTTGTTCTCTTTACCGATCTAAAAACTAAGTACGATCTTGCAACAGAAAGTTTCGCTACTGCTGGAAAACCATATGAAGATGCAGTTGCTGCTTATGAGAAGGCGGTTGTTGCTGAAAGTGAAATCAATACTGCTATTACTGGTATGAATAACATTCTTACTGAATTTCCAAATGATAAAATCACAGAAGCAAATCTTGAAAATATTCTAGCTGACTTAGCAGCATGGCAAATAAAATATGATGTTGCTAAGTCAAATTTAGACACGTCCCTAACAACATCATGGCCAATCATTGAAGAATATCAGGCCAAGAACGATGCTTATAATAGTAGTTCAATTGCACCAATTAATAAAGTAGAGGTTGTCTACGATCCAGCAAATTTTAAAGGTGATATAATTGATTTTAATAAAGAGACGGATGCTACACTAAAACAAAACCTTGTTAAGGCTGCTGCATACCAAGCATATTACAAAAGTTATTCGGATTATCAAGTGGCTTTTGAAAAATATACAGCTGAATGGGATTATAATAACCCATATCAAAATGAGATGCCAAAATGGGTTGATATTGTAAACGTTCCGGTTGATAAAACTTATGCTCTTATTGGATATACTGATGAAATACTGTTAAATATGGAGGATACTCCAGAAAATCGAAATCTAATTATAGATACTTATAGTAAATTTGGTGAAAAACAACTTGAAAATTTTGAAACCTTGGCTGTATATTTGAATGAAGTAGCTGAAAAGTGGGATCAGGCTAAAGCAGTAATGTCTGAATCTATAAAAGAGTTTAATGAGGCGACTCAAAGTAACGTTACAATGACTGAAGAAACGAATCCACTTCCTATCAATGCAAAGAATATGATGACAAGAGTTAAAAATGCTCTACGCGATAATGTAGATGAATATACAGCCTATATGGCTATTACAAAAAAATCCTCAATCTATGCATGGATAAATTCATTTGGAAATTTTTTAAGATACACAAGATATTTAGCTGGACAAACAGTAGAAGATCCTATTTCTGAACTTCCAGAATTGAAATTTGAAGTCTCCGAACCGAATTTAGGTCAACTAGAACTCAAAAAGATCAATCCGCCAGTTATTCCGTCAGTACCAGATTTGCCAATGATGCCTATAAAACCAGCTGTTCTCAATATCCCTAAAAAGGTTGAAAATATAACAGAACCAACCAATCCGACTCTTGCACCAGCTGCTGCTTCAACAAAAATACTTGATGAAATCACAGGAATCAATCTACCAACGTTAACAGAAGAGCGTGCCTCTACTCCTCCTAATTCAATTGTAGGGTTAGATACTTCTGAAAATGTAACTGATGTGGAATTAGATAGTGAAGAGGTTGAGGAAAGCATTCAACCTAACGCTCCTGTTGAGCTAAACGATTTAGACGATGTTACAGATGTCGACCCTTTAGATCAACCTAAGGAGTTAGAAGAAGCACCAATCGTTGAAGCACCCGTTATTCCTGAAGTTATAGCACCAGAAACAGTTGATCCAGTAACACCACCGGTAGAACAACCGATCGAGCTTACTGCACCAATTGAACCTAATACACTAGACGCGCCTATCGCAGCCAATTTAGCCGAGGCACCAGTAGCATTAGTAGATCCTAAGAAGAAAACAGAAGAAAAAGGAACAGCTGTTGTTACAAGTACCAAAAAAATAAATACAACAACTGATCCTTCGAGCAATAAACTACCAAATACTCGTTCTGAAAGAAGACTTCCTAACACCGGAACAGAAGCTTCTCTATTAGGCCAAGGAATGGGTACATTTATGGCTGGAGCAGCTGGATCACTTCTTTTCTGGAAGAAACGAAAAGGAAAACACCATAAATAAACCCTTGTTTTCTATGCAGCAAGATAAAATTATAAAAAATAAGCTGAAACCACAAAAAAACGGCTCTTTGTCAACTAATGTTGGTAAAGAAA
>NZ_JXLC01000027.1:0-58200 GCF_001886225.1 Enterococcus silesiacus
GATTTTCTGAATTGAGAATAAAGAACTTAATCATTAATCGGAACTAGGATAGTGCAGAAATAGAATCCTGATTTCAATTTGGTTTGATTATAAAGTGCTTTAATTTCAGACATTTCCTCCCAATCAATAGTATAATAATCGTATCAACTATTGATTGTGAGGAATTCATATGAAAATCGGAATCATCGGCTTAGGAAATATTGCGCAAAAGGCGTATCTACCTGTATATGCCAAGCTAAGAGATCAAGCAACATTTGTACTCTCTACTCGAAATGAACAAACCAGAAAAGAAATCAGTGAAAAATACGGTTTCAACGAAATCGTTGCTTCAACAGAAGAATTGATTCAAACAGGCGTATCCGCTTGTTTTGTCCATGTTGCCACTAAAGTGCATGGTCAGGTGGTGAAACAATTGCTGAAAGCGGGAATCCATGTGTTTGTGGATAAGCCTTTAAGTGAAAACTTAGCAGAAGTCAAAGAAATTCAAGCTTTGGCAGCAGAAAAAAATCTCCAGTTGATGCTAGGATTTAATCGTCGTTTTGCGCCTTTTGTAGAAGAATTGAAAGCCGTTGAAAATAAAAATATGCTACTGATCCAAAAAAATCGAATTGCATCAGAATCTACTGCTAATTTTGTAATCTACGATTTATTTTTACATGTAGCCGATACACTTGTTTATCTACTTGATGATGATATTCGTCAGGTTCAGACAAAAATCATCGAAGAAAACAATATGCTGAAAAGAGCATTACTTCATGTTGAAACAGAAACAACAACAGCAATCGCCTCAATGAATCTCTATGCTGGGGCAAATACTGAAACCTATCAGTTAACAAGCCCAGAGGGGACATTAGTTTTAGAAAATTTAACGGATCTAACAATCAAAAGTCAACAAGTAATTCAACAAAAGACCTTTAGCGATTGGACAACAACTTTAGAAAAGCGTGGTTTTGAGCAGATGGTTGATGAGTTTATCAAAGCAGTTCAGACAAATGACGGCTCTCATTTAAGACAAGAGAAGGTCTTCACTAGTCATGAGCTATGTGCCCAGATGTTACACAAGCATCAAGAACATATTTTATAGACTCAGACTAGAAAGTTTCTCTTTGGCATGCTAGAATAAATAGGATGTTTGAAAGAAAGGAACGACTTTCGATGAATAAAATTGAAATGATGAATGAATTAACGGATATAACGTTACTATTTGATGAACCTTTGATGAATTTTACCTTTACTAAAACGGGTGGACCGGCGGATGTCCTAGCTTTTCCAAAATCAAAAGCTGAAGTGGCTACTTTGGTCGAATACTGTAAAAGTCATGAGATTCCTTGGCTAGTTTTAGGCAATGCCAGTAATTTGATTGTCCAAGATGGCGGAATTCGGGGAATGGTAATCATGTTGGAAAACATGAAGCAAATCTCTGTTTCTAAAAGCCGAATCGTTGTTGAAGCGGGAGCCAAGTTGATTGATACAACTTATGTTGCTTTAGAGCATGATTTAACTGGCTTCGAATTTGCTTGTGGGATTCCAGGAAGTATCGGTGGTGCTGTCTACATGAACGCTGGTGCTTATGGTGGAGAAATTAAAGATGTTTTCACAAGTGTTGATGTATTATTGGAAGACGGAACGATCAGAACGTTTACAAATGAAGAGATGGCATTTTCTTACCGTCATAGTGTGATTCAAGATATGCATTGTATTGTGCTAGAAGCAACTTTTTCTTTAAAAGAAGGAGAAAACAGCGTAATCAAGAGTCAAATGGCTGAGTTGACTGAACTTAGAGAATCTAAGCAACCATTAGAGTATCCATCATGCGGTAGTGTCTTTAAACGACCAGAAGGACACTTTACTGGAAAATTGATTCAAGATGCCGGATTACAAGGACTGAAATGGGGCGGCGCTCAGATTTCAGAAAAACATGCTGGTTTTATCGTAAATATCGATCAGGCTACAGCGACTGATTATGTAGAATTGATTGCGCATATCCAACAAGTGATTAAGGAAAAATTCGATGTGACATTAGAAACAGAAGTCCGGATTATTGGTGAAGAGCGTTAAAAAAGAAGCCTTTCAAATTGGAAGGCTTCTTTTTCTAATACTTTATTCAGCATTCGCTTGTAAATCTTCAATCTCAACGACTTTAAGATTCTTACGCTCTAAATTCTCAACGATAACTGCACACGTTTCTTCAGTTGTTTCAGCAGGCAAAGTAATCAAGGTGCGGCGGATAAATTCATCTTCACCGATATCTAGTGTAATACAGCTGGCAATACTGCTGTGTTTGGCAATAATCTTTGTCATAGCGGCTAGATCCCCTTGTTTACCTGTTGTAGCAATTGTCAAAACATAACTACCACGTTGAATATTCCAAGATTGAGCAAGGATATTCAATAACGTGCTATGCGTTAAAATTCCATAAAAATAGTTATTTTCATCCAACACGGCAATGTAAGGTAATTCTTTGATCGTAAAGAAAACCTTGAAGAATGACGTGTTCACGAAAATAAATTTTGTTGCATTTTTTAATAAATAAGTTACTGGTAAACTCATGTCTCCACCGTTCGCTTTGTGGCGGTAGATGTGCATTTTATAGATGTTTCCTCTAAAAATCTTTTCCGATTCATCTAAGATCGGTACACAACGATAACCAGAATCTTCTAGGATTGTCAACGCCTCTTCTAATGTGCAAGATTCATTGACCGTTGTAAGATTTTTCTTTTTGATAACAACGGATTTTAATAACATATTTTGACCCCCCGTAGGTTAAATTCGTCTGACAAGCTAATGATAACATAATTTGAAAGAAAACCATAGTTTATTGAGTATCCATTGACATTTTGCCAAAAGAATGATAATGTTATTGAGTAAATTTGTGAATAGAGGAGGTTGAACAATGGCAACAAAAAAATCAGCACTTGCTTGTTCAGATTGTGGCTCCAGAAACTATTCTAAAGCCGTCAGTGAAGGAAAACGTGGAGAGCGGTTAGAAATCAAAAAATTCTGTAAATACTGTCAAAAATACACGTTACATAAAGAGACGAAATAGATATTGGAGGAGTTCAAATGAAATTTTTACGTAGTGTTAAAGATGAGATGAAACAAGTTTCATGGCCATCTAAAAAACAATTACGCAAAGACACGTTGGTTGTTATCGAAACATCAATTCTTTTTGCAGCATTATTCTTTGTAATGGATACAGTGATCCAAACTGCTTTTGGCTGGATTCTTAAGTAATTCAAACTAGTATTTCATTATAAACAGTGCTATAATAACAAGTGAGGAAAAAACTTCGGGGAACTGAGGTTTTTTTATTTTCACATAAGAAAAAGAAGCTGAGTACAAGGCATTACTTGTTACTCTTAATGTATTGTGTCACCAACTACTAAACCTAAAGGAGCCGAAGCAGAAATGGAATCATTTGAGAAAAATTGGTATGTATTGCATACATACTCAGGTTACGAAAACAAGGTAAAAGCGAACATTGAATCACGTGCGCAAAGCATGGGCATGGGAGATTTCATTTTCCGTGTCGTTGTTCCAGAAGAAACAGAGACAGAAGTAAAAAACGGTAAATCGAAAGAAATCGTTCATAAAACTTTCCCAGGTTATGTGTTAGTAGAAATGACGATGACAGATGATTCTTGGTATGTAGTGCGGAACACGCCAGGTGTTACTGGCTTTGTTGGTTCCCATGGTGCCGGAAGCAAGCCTGCGCCTTTACTACAAGAGGAAATCAATCACATCTTACGTTCAATCGGTATGAGTACACGTCAATCTGATTTGGATGTTGCTTTAGGCGATACAGTTCGTATTATTGAAGGAGCATTTTCTGGTCTTGAAGGTGAAGTAACAGAGGTCGATGAAGAACGCCAAAAACTAAAAGTTAATATTGACATGTTTGGTCGTGAAACAAGTACAGAACTAGATTACGAACAAGTAGACTCAATTCAATAGAAGTTGTAAAATAAGAGAGTGGAGCAAAACTAACTTTAGTTTTGTCCTGCTCTCTTATTACTATAGTGATGATTGAAAAGGGGATAAAATGAAAAATAACAAGTATTCTTTGCTAATAACTGTCTGTCTCTTATTGTTTTTGGCTGGCTGTACTAGTAAAAAAGCAGCCCAACATGAAAATCAACCAACCACTAATAACACAGCAACCAGTGAAATAGCTCAAAAGTCATCCATTCCCACACTGTTTATTCACGGTTATAGTGGCGGCAATAATTCCTTTGGGCGTATGATCAAAAGGATGGAGAAAAATGATCTTACTAAAAAAGAGCTAGTTTTAACTGTTAGTGTTGATGGGGCAGTCAAAGCAAAAGGGAAACTGACAGACAAAGCCAATAACCCGAGCATTCAAGTTCTTTTTGAAGATAATAAAAACAATGAATGGAATCAAGCTGAGTGGATCAAAAATTGTTTAACGTATATTCGAGATAATTATGGTGTAACACAAGTTAATTTGGTAGGTCATTCAATGGGTGGCGCGAGCTCTTTGCGTTATCTAACGACATTTGGTGACGATCCAAATCTTCCTAAAATCAACAAGTTTGTCGGTATCGCAGCACCGTTTAATAATTTTGTGGAATTATCTGATGGGGAAACATTAGATGATGTTATCAATAATGGCCCTGTGATTCAGAGTGAACGATATGCTGACTATGTTAATGGAATCGAAAAAGTATCGAAAGATATGGAAATAATGATCATCGCAGGAGACGTGGAAGATGGCAGTTTAAGTGATGAAGCTGTTCCTGTTGCAGATGCACTGAGTGTTGTTTCGTTGTTTAAGATACATGGTAATGACGTACAAGAAAAAATATTTTATGGAAAATCAGCACAGCATAGCCAGCTGCACGAAAATACCGAAGTAGATCAACTTGTGGCAGATTTTTTATGGAAATAAACGATTAAAACAAGTGAATTGATAAAGGAGAGAGCCATGAAAATCAGAATGAAAGACATTGCCAAAATGGCTAATGTATCTGAAGCTGCGGTTTCTTTAGTGTTAAATGATAAACCTTCAAGAATCTCTGATAAAAAGAAGCAAGAAATAAAAAAGATCGCCAAAGAATTAAACTACATTCCAAATATTGCAGCTCAAATTCTTGCCAAAAATGCCTCACGAACCATTGGTGTCGTTATTCCAGATATTGAAAATCCATTTTTTTCAAAACTTTGTAAACAATTAGAAGAACAATTTAGAGTGTTGGGCTATTTAACCATTATCGTTAATTCCAATGATGATTTTACTGTGGAAAAAAATCTGATTCAAATGCTCTTGAATCGTGGAGTTGATGGACTAATCATTGCGTTATCGAATGAGTCTTTCTCATTCAAAGAAGAACAAGAACATTTCTTGAAAGAAATCGATGCACCCTTTGTTTTAGTGGATAGACAGGTTTCATTTTCTGGGGTTAATCAGGTCTATTTTGATAGCCAAGCTGGTGGTCAACTTTCAGCAGAGTATCTTCTGGAGAATGGGCACCAAAATATTGCTTTTATGACAGGAGATTTTAAAGTTCCAAGCACGCTTGATCGAATCAATGGTTATAAGCAAGCGTTAGAAAGTTATGGTATAAAAGTAAGAGAAGAGTACATCATTGAAACCGGCTACCGTTTTAACTACGGTATGGAACAAGCAAATAAACTTTTTGCGCTGACAGATGTAACGGCTGTGCTCACAGCCAATGATATGGTTGCCTTTGGGGTGTTAAAACAAGCAGTTAGTAGCGGAAAATTGATACCAGAAGATCTATCGATTATTGGATATGATCGTTTAGAGATAGCAGATATTCTAGGGATTTCATTAGCTACAGTAGAGCAAAATATCTCATCATTAACAGAACAAGCTGTTGCCTTATTGAAGAATACATTGATCAAGCAAAAGCAAAAAACGGAGTCGATTATTTTGAGACCAAGCCTATTTAAAGGTGACAGTGTTAAAAAAATAAAATAGTTATTGACTAACCAAAAATAAAACGCTATCATAATAGCTAGATGGATTAAGCGGTTAATCTAAAGATACTTTTTTAACTATTGAAAAGGTATTTTTTTATACCATTTAGGTAATGCGCTTAACCTTAGAAGGAGGAAGGACTTATGGCAAAAGAAAAAAGACCAATCATCATCGACACAGATCCAGGAATTGACGACGCAGTAGCTTTATCGATCGCCCTTAATCATCCAGAATTAGACGTTAAGTTATTAACTACTGTTGCAGGAAATGTAAACGTAAACAAAACGACTGTGAATACATTGAAACTCGTCTCATTTTTTGATAAACAAGTACCGGTTGCTAAAGGATGCGACAAACCTTTGTTGATCCAGCTTGAAGATTCAGCTGAAATTCATGGAGAAAGTGGTATGGACGGATACGATTTTCCGGAAGCTACAGCCAAAGCGCTCGATGTCCATGCTGTTGAAGCAATGAGAGAGTGTATCCTTGAAAGTACAGAGCCAATCACATTAGTTCCAATAGCAGCATTAACAAATATCGCCTTACTTTTCAGTATGTACCCAGAAACAAAGCAAAATATTAAAGAAATCGTCATGATGGGCGGTTCATTATCAAGAGGAAATACGAATACCAGTGCAGAATTCAACACGTATGTCGATCCACATGCCGCACAAATCGTGTTCCAATCTGGCGTTCCGATCGTGATGGTTGGCTTGGATGTGACCAGTACAGCAGTCTTGACTAAAAATGAAACTGAAAAAATCAAAGAATTCGGTAAAGTTGGCAATATGTTTTACTCATTATTCCAACATTATCGTGGTGGAAGTTTACAGACTGGTTTAAAAATGCATGATGTATGTGCTATCGCCTATTTAACGGACCCAGAATTATTTACAGTTCAAGAAACATTCATCGAAATCGCCTTAGAGGGCCCCGCAGCTGGTGCTACAGTCGCTGATTTAAAAATGAAATATCACGATACGACGAATGCAGTTGCTTGCTTAGATATTGATATTCCAGCGTTCCAAAAATGGGTTGTTTCAAATTTAGAAAAAATAAATTAAAAAAGGAGCCGTACTATGATTGAGTCTTTGTTAGTGTTAGTTGTTTTAGCTCTTGTTGCTTATTTGATTATTAAAAATTACCATCCTGCTCTAAGTTTGATCAGCGGGGCGTTGATTTTGTTACTATTTGCAGTTTTGTTAGGTCACCCTCTTTATCCTGCGGGCGAAGGAACAGGTTTAGCCTTTTTCGATATCTTTTTAAAGTTTAAAGATACGATCATTGCTCAAGTTAGTTCAGCAGGAATCGTGATCATGATTTTGTTTGGTTACTCTGGGTATATGAATGTCATCGGTGCTAATCAGGTAGCTGTCAACATTCTGGTAAAACCACTACAAAAAATTAAATCAAAAGCCTTGTTTGTACCTCTTGTTTTCTTGATAGGAAATTTAATGTCTTTGGTAGTGCCAAGTGCTTCTAGTTTAGCGATTATTTTGATGGCGATTTTGTATCCAATGTTGTCTAGTATGGGGATTTCTTCACTGACGGCTGCAGGAGTAATTGCGATGACAGCTACGATCATGCCGTCGCCACTTGGAGCGGATAATGTGATTGCTGCTGAAACGTTAGGTTATGATCTGTTAACATATGTTGCTTGGCATGCTAAAATTTCACTGCCAACTTTATTGATTATGGCAATAGCTCACTATTTTTGGCAAAAATATTGTGATAAAAAAGAAGGAGCCTCAGCGTTTGTAACGATTGAAGATGATGGGCTAACTAAACAAGAAGAATCAGATACGCCGAAAATTTATGCATTATTGCCATTGTTGCCCTTAATGTTGATTTTGATAGTTGGGATTACAGGAATGTTTGTTGAAGGGATCCAAATGGATATCTTTGTTTTGACCTTTATTTCATTTTTTGTTGCTGTAGCATTTGAAACAATCAGACATAAATCATACAAAAAAATTCAAGATTCAGCGGCTGAAATGTTCAAAGGGATGGGGCAAGGCTTTAGCCAAGTGGTTATGTTAGTTGTTGGTGGCTCATTGTTTACAACTGCGATCCAATCGTTGGGCATCATTGATAATATTATGTCGTCTGTCGAATCTTCAGCTTCAGCTGGTCTTGTAACAACGCTGATTTTCAGTGGAGCAACAACGGTTTTTGGCATTTTAAGTGGTGGCGGTCTAGCAATGTTTTATGCGGTGATTGAATTGATTCCTGATATTGCCACAAAAGCTGGTATTGATGGTATTCTGGTCGCATTACCAATGCAAATGATTGCAAACTTAGCAAGAACGATTTCACCCGTTGCAGCAGTTGTAATGATCGTAGCGTCAACGGTTGGGGTCAGTCCAGTTCGAATTTTAAAACGGACGAGTGTTCCAACCATTATAGGAATTATTTGTGTGGTCGTATTATCTATTCTCCTATTACCGTATTAATGACGAGTATAATCAGTATTTTGTGGAGATGAGTATAAATGAAAATAACCTTGGCTGAGCCAAAAGATTTAAAAGAAATCAATCAGTTATTTGAAGCAGCAAAAAGGCAGATGATTCAAGCAGATATACACCAATGGACAACGGCTTATCCAAATGAACAAATCGTTCAAAAAGATATTAATGATCATCTGTTATATCAATTAGTGGATGGTGATACAATAGTTGCAGTTGCAACGTTGAATAAGACAAGGAAAGCTGAGTATATAGTAAGACGAATTGCAACAGATCCAAACTATCTGTCAAATGGTTATGCTTCAATTTTACTGAATGATATAATAAATAGAGCAAAAGAAAAAAATGGAAAATATATTTATTCAAGTACAAATCACTCCAATCTCAAAATGCAGCATTTTTTTAAAAAGCACGGTTTTGAAAAGATTTCAGAGTATACTGAAATTGAAAGAGAGCATCTGGGTTCTTTCTATAAGTATTTGAAGAAAATATAAGTAAGGAGAGTCCGTGGTGAACAAAGTAATCGTTTTAGGAAGTATCAATATGGATATGGTCATGGAAACAGATCGACTGCCCAAAGTAGGAGAAACCCTTTTGGGCGAAAGCATTGACTATTATGTTGGAGGAAAAGGGGCCAATCAAGCAGTTGCTGCTGCCCGTATTGGAGCGGATGTGTCTTTGATTGGTAAAATCGGTGACGATACATTCGGGTCAAAAGTTTACAAGCATTTGGAAAACGAAAAAGTTGATGTTAGTGCAGTGACTTCTGAAAAAAATATTTTTACAGGTGTTGCCTCTATTTTTAAACTAAAAGAAGACAATGCGATTGTTGTTTTACCAGGAGCAAATATGTTGTTGAGTGATATCGATGATGCATTAAACGGAAAAATCAATGCTGAGGATGTACTATTGGCTCAGCTAGAGATTCCAATTGAAACAGTGAAAAAGGGCTTAGTACTGGCAAAAGACAAAGGAGCTATAACGATTTTAAATCCAGCGCCGTATAGTGAGAGTGTCATTGATATATTGCCCTTTGTGGATATCATCACACCCAATGAGACGGAATTTGAAGGTTTATTAGGTCGCTCAATCACGGATGCTGCACAATTTGAAAAGGAAATGTTGAATTGGTCAAAAACCAATGATACTCAGCTGATTGTGACGCGTGGCGGGCACGGAATTTCATACACAACGGAGAATGATGTCATTACGATTCCAGCCGAGAAAGTAAAAGTTGTGGATACAACAGGTGCAGGAGATACGTTTAATGGGATTTTGGCAGCATGTTTAGCAAAAGGAATCACTGTTTCAGAGTCAGTTAAGATTTCTGGAAAAGGCGCTACCCTTTCTGTGACCAAACTAGGGGCACAAACTGGAATGCCGACTTTAACCGAAATTGCTGCTTTTTAATTTTACAAAAAAGGACACTGTTTTCTTCATTCAATGTAATGGAGAGAACAGTTTTTTTGAATAAAAACAAAGTGTAGAAAAATATCTTCATTGTTTCAAGGGGGAATAGCAATTATAATGAATACCAAGCTGTATGTTCTAACTAATCGATTAGTAGAAATGAGGAGAAAAAGATCATGGATGAAGCCATTTTGATTTTTAATAACTTTAAATCTTTATTATATTCAATTGCGTATCGAATCTGCCACTCGAAAGAAGAAGCAGAAGATATTTTACAAGAAGTTCAACTGAAATGGTTAGATCAAAATATTGATTCAATTGAAAATCCAAAAGCCTTTTTATCAAAACTAGTTGTCAATCGTTCAATTAATTATTTGAATTCTGCTCAAGCTCAGCGTGTGGATTATTACGGGCCATGGATCCCACAGCCAGAAATAGAACGAACTGAAGATCCGTTGGTTGGCAAAGAAAAAATCACATATGCTTTATTAGTTGTTTTAGAACAATTAACACCGCAAGAACGTGTCGTCTTTCTAATGAAAGAAGTATTCGATTATTCTCACAAAGAGCTGAGTGAATTACTGGAGATTACACCTGAAAATAGTAGAAAGTTATTAAGTCGGGCGAAAAAAGCAATTCAAGCAACAGATATTTCAGTGGAGCCTTCAAGCAATTTAGAAAATCAAAAATTTATTGATCTTTTTAATAGAAGTATAGAAAAAGGGGATTTAACCCCTTTATTGGATTTCTTGACTGCTGATGCAAAGATGTCGATCGATGGTGGGAAAAAACGTCGTGCACCACTAAGAACATTGATCAAACCAACACGTATTTTTGCCTTTTTAAAAGGTGTTTTGCCTCATGGCTTTTTTGGAGATGAACGGTTTGTAACTGAAATTAATGAGCAGCCATGTTTGCTCATTAAAGAAAAACAGCAATTAATAAGTATTTTATTTTTAGGACTAAATCCAGAGAAAACAAAGGTTCAGCATATTTTTATTATCAACAACCCAGATAAATTAAAAAATATTTCTTGAAAGGTGTCACGTTTTGTTAAGCTGTCTGGTCTTAATTAGTGCAACAACAAATAGTAATCAAAGGAGATAGTTTAATGACTAAAACAAGATTTTTATTACACAAAGAAAACAAGGAAGCTTATGGAAAAATTGCGGAACTGGATCAAATTGGTAAATCCGGCAGTATTAATGAAAATTTACAAGAATTGATCAAAATTTATGCGTCTCAATTAAATGGTTGTGTGTTTTGTATTGATATGCACTCAAAAGATGCCTTAGCTAAAGGAGAAAATGTGCAAAGAATCATCGGTTTGACTGCATGGGAAGAAGCAGCATTTTATACAGCAGAAGAACGCGCGGTACTTGCATTCACAAAAGAAGTGACACTGATTCATCAAGGTGGGGTCAGTGATGAAACCTATCAAGAACTGCAGCAGTATTACAGTGAAAAAGAAATTGGTGAATTGCTTATTCTGATTGGAACGATCAATATCTATAACCGTATTGGAGTTACTACGTTATTGCAACCGAAAATAGATTAATAGAAAAGAACCTGAGACAAAACTAAAAATCAGTTTTATCTCAGGCTCTAAATCCGAATAAACGGCGAGAAAAAAGCAGCTCCTTCGGAAATAAGCTGAAATTCACAAAAATTTGAAGGGCAATTTTCGTGAATTCCTTCTTATTTCTCGGAGCTAAACGCTTTTGTCTCGTCCTCTTTTAGCTATTATTGATTTGGATTTTCTGTTTGATTATCTAGAATCTCTTTTGCTAAGCGTTGTGCAGTTGGCGTCATAGCCAGACCACCTTCAGCGGTTTCTTTAAAGATTTGTGGCATTTGACGGCCAACTTGATACATTGCAGCTACAACTTCATCTGGTGGGATCACGCTACGAATGCCAGCTAAGGCCATATCAGCTGAAATAAAAGCCTGGGAAGAGCCTAAGGCATTACGTTTTACACAAGGAACCTCCACTAGACCTGCTACCGGATCACAAATCAAACCCATCATGTTTTTTAAGGTGATCGCAATTGCTTGTGCGGCTTGATCAGCGGAGCCGCCAGCAGCACAGACTAAAGCGGCACTAGCCATAGCACTGGCTGACCCAACTTCGGCTTGACAACCGCCTTCAGCACCACTGATTGATGAGTTGTTGGCGATCACTAGCCCAAAAGCACCAGCAGTAAAAAGAAAATCTAATTGCTGTTGATGTGTGAGCTGCAATTTTTCAATTGCTGCCATCAAAACACCTGGCACTACACCAGCACTTCCAGCAGTCGGCGTTGCACAGATCAAGCCCATATTGGCATTGACTTCATTGACGGCCACTGCATTTCTAACCGCTGTTAAAATTGTTTCTCCACTTAAAAAGTTTCCATTTTTGATATATTCATCGAGTCGAGTAGCATCACCGCCAGTAATTCCTGTGACAGAGGTCACACCATCGACACCTTCTTCGATCGATTGCTTCATGACCGCAAGATTACGTTCCATTGTTTCGATGATCCGTTCGCGGCTATGACCGTGATTTTCTATCTCAGTTGCGATCATTAATTCAGCAACTGATGGAAATCCTGCGGCTTGTTGCACTAATTCTTCTATAGATAGAAACATAACTGATTTGCTCCTTTAATTTAGATTAATCAAAATAATTTACACTATAAATATGAGGGATTTGGACTAATTTCATCGTAATATCACCGATATCTGCATGGTCGATTTCGATGATCATGATCGCTTTTTCACCTTTTGATTCCCGTGTTACAGTCATCGTTCCAATATTGATGTTTGTATCAGATAACAGATTGGTAACTTTAGCGATCATTCCTGGTACATCCTGATGTACGATAATAAATGTGGGTGTCCCCATCGTCAGAGAAATTTTGAAACCGTTCAGTTCTGAGATTTGAATATTACCGCCGCCAATCGATATTCCTGTAACTGAAAGTTTGCGATCTCCTTTAGAGACAAGTAATTTGACTGAATTTGGGTGTTCAGCTTTTTCTTTAAGCGGAACAAATAGAACCTCCATATTTTGTTCATGAGCAATCTTTAACGAATCAGCAAGGCGTTCGTCATCTGGTTCCATATCTAGTAAACCGCCAACCAAGGCAATGTCTGTTCCATGACCGCGATACGTTTTTGCAAAAGACTCATATAAGTAGATATCAACAGTATCTGGTTGTTCACCAAAGATACTACGGACGATTTTACCAATACGAGCAGCGCCAGCAGTATGCGAACTACTTGGACCAATCATTACCGGACCAATGATGTCAAAAACACTTTTATAACGTAAATTTTCCATTGTTTATTCACCTATCCTTTTGTTTGAATCAGGATTTTTCTAACGAAAGTCTATCATAATTAAAGAGAATAAACTAGAACAGTAATAAAAATGCGAGAAAAACTTATCTTTCTCTCATTTCTAAACAGAAATCTATTGGAAAAAAGAATAGAAAGCTATTGAAATTTCAAGAGAAGCAGAGTATACTATTTAAGTGTGCATTTTTGCATGCAGAATTTCTTTGATTCGTCAAAGAATGACGTGGGAGGAGAAATCTTCATCTCCAATTAACCACATCACGGACCCAAGGAGGTATGTCTCGTGGCAAAAAAAGTAGAAAAATTAGTTAAATTGCAAATTCCTGCAGGTAAAGCAACACCAGCTCCACCAGTAGGTCCAGCATTAGGTCAAGCGGGTATCAACATTATGGGATTCACTAAAGAATTCAACGCTCGTACAGCTGATCAAGCTGGTTTGATCATTCCAGTAGTAATCTCTGTATATGAAGACCGTTCATTTACATTTATTACAAAAACACCACCAGCTGCAGTATTACTTAAAAAAGCTGCAAAAATCGAAAAAGGTTCTGGTGAGCCAAACAAAAATAAAGTAGCGAATGTTACTAAAGATCAAGTGAAAGAAATCGCTGAACTTAAAATGGCAGACCTAAACGCAGCAGACGTTGAAGCGGCTATGCGCATGGTTGAAGGAACTGCAAGAAGCATGGGAATCACTGTAGGATAATTTTTTATTCAAGGAAACCCAAAGAAGTAGCTTCTCAGTTTATTTCATATTCAAAGATATGAATTACGTGGGAGGTTCGACCGTTATAACCACAATCAAGGAGGAAACAAAATGGCTAAAAAAAGCAAAAAAATGCAAGATGCATTAAAAAAAGTTGAAGCAACAAAAGTTTACCCTGTAGCAGAAGCGATCGCTTTGGCTAAAGACACAAATATTGCAAAATTCGACGCAACTGTTGAAGTTGCTTACCGTTTAAATGTAGACCCTAAAAAAGCAGACCAACAAATCCGTGGTGCAGTAGTATTACCAAACGGAACTGGTAAAACACAAAGCGTTTTAGTTTTCGCTAAAGGCGATAAAGCCAAAGAAGCTGAAGCAGCTGGTGCTGATTACGTAGGTGACGCTGACATGGTTCAAAAAATCCAAGGTGGCTGGTTTGGGTTTGACGTAGTTGTAGCAACTCCAGACATGATGGCTGAAGTTGGTAAATTAGGTCGTGTCTTAGGTCCTAAAGGTCTTATGCCTAACCCTAAAACTGGTACTGTAACAATGGACGTAACAAAAGCTATTAATGAAGTAAAAGCTGGTAAAGTAACGTACCGTGTTGACAAAGCTGGAAACATCCACGTACCAATCGGTAAAGTTTCATTCGATAATGAAAAATTACTAGAAAACTTCAATACAATCAACGATGTATTGTTGAAAGCTAAACCATCAGCAGCAAAAGGTCAATATATCAAAAACATTTCAGTAACAACTACATTTGGACCTGGAATCCACGTTGACCAAGCTTCATTTTAATTTGAAAAGTGTAATAGACCGGTTAGATTGTGAGCAAATTAGGAAACTTACTCAAAGATGATTTTTATCTTTGAAGGAAGTTTATCTATTTGCCGAGCAATCTGGTCTATGGAACTAGATCAAAAGAAAAGCTGAATAATTTAAAAAAATTATTGACTCAACTACCTTCCCCATGGTAAGGTAGTTGAGGTTAATAATTAACTGTACCGAAGACAGTAGGTGACGCAAGTCTTAATTTCCTACCGAGGACAATTGTTGATACATACAATTACGTCCCTCTATGTCAACGGTGGCATGGAGTTTGTTTGCTGTGAAACACAATTTTTCATAAAAATTGATGTTGAACAGTACTAGAGGAGCAAAGCGACGGTAGTTTCATCACGAGCGAAGCGAGCCTGTACTTATCTTCAATCACAACAATTGAGCTCTACCCATCAATAATCAGGAGGTGAAAATAAATGAGTGAAGCAGCAATCGCTAAAAAAGAAACCTTAGTCGAAGAAGCAACAGCTAAATTCGAAGCAGCAGCTTCTGTAGTCATTGTTGACTACCGTGGTTTAACTGTAGAGGAAGTAACTAGCTTACGTAAACAATTGCGTGATGCAAATGTTGAAATGAAAGTTATCAAAAACTCTATCCTTTCACGTGCAGCTAAAAAAGCTGGACTAGAAGGTTTGGACGAAGTATTTACAGGACCTACAGCAGTCGCTTTCAGTAACGACGATGTAGTAGCACCTGCTAAAATCATCGACGAATTTGCAAGTACTGCCAAAGCATTGGAAATCAAAGGTGGCGTTATTGAAGGTAAAGTATCTTCAGTAGAAGAAATGACATCTTTAGCAAAACTTCCAAGTCGCGATGGACTACTTTCTATGCTATTATCTGTATTGCAAGCGCCAGTCAGACAAGTGGCTTACGCTGTCAAAGCAGTGGCAGAAAAAGAAGAAGAAGTTGCATAATTGCAGCCTAGTAACAAACTAAACTAAAAAATAATGAATTATTAAAACGGAGGAAACCATAATGGCATTGAACATTGAAAACATTGTTGCAGAATTAGAAGGCGCAACTATTTTAGAATTAAACGACTTAGTAAAAGCTATTGAAGAAAAATTTGACGTATCTGCAGCAGCTCCTGTAGCAGCAGCAGCAGGACCAGCAGCAGCTGGCGAAGAACAAACTGAATTCACTGTAGAATTAACTGCAGCTGGAGACCAAAAAGTTAAAGTTATCAAAGCAGTTCGTGAAGCAACTGGTCTTGGCTTGAAAGAAGCTAAAGCAGTAGTTGATGGCGCTCCTGCACCAGTTAAAGAAGGCGTTTCTAAAGATGAAGCAGAAGCTTTAAAAGCTGCTTTAGAAGAAGTTGGCGCTTCAGTAACAGTAAAATAATTCTTTACTCTGTAAAGATTCGCTCGATTCCTTATCTAGTAAGGGATCGAGTTTTTTTGTGTTTAAAAATGTTAAAAGAGAATATTCTTCTAAATATTCTCTTAGCCAACATACTGTAAATTGGGCATAAATCTACGAATGAAACTTAGACAAAATAAGCGTCTTTCCATATGCACATTCAAATGTTTTAAGTGAACTTTTTGTAAATTTCATATGTTTTGAATCTTATTAAACTGCAAGGTAGGATTATTTGTAAGATACAAGTTTGTTGTTAATAAAATTGATAGCTAATTTTTTAGTATTTCAAGTCTAGATAAAATATATTCAACCGCTTGGATCTTGATTACTTATGTTTATAATTATAATGTTTAGATTGTTGTCAAAATACTAATATTGAACGGTGAAGTTAAAATTGCCGTCTGTAAATTTGGATGCTTACTAGAGTCTAAAAGGCGTGATAAGTGTTATTGTAAAATAACGAAGGTTATTTTAGGTTTAACAATTATATAGAAAATTTTCCTGTTAATTATAATTATATGTTTATATCGCAATTTAATCAGTCGTTATATTGTTTTTAAGTTATATAATTTTTGTTATTATGTTATTTTTTGTAATATTAGTAATTGGTTAGATATTTAATTTGATTAAATATCATTTTTTGCTATGGTTTTAAAGTGACTTTTAAAGCTATTTTTGTATGTGTTTTATAAAAGAGGCCTTAAGGTATTGCTTTTTTATATAGTGGTATGTATAATACGTTTTGTGTTAGTTAGTTATTTTATATTAAGTTTTAATGTATTTTATATAGCTTGTATATGGTATGCGTTTTTAAAATGTTGTTTTTATTTAAATAGTATGTGGAATAAGTTTTAAATGAGTATGGAAAATAGGGGTGTAATTTTGTCTAAAAATTTAGAAGTGAATAAAAAGAAGAAAACTCCTCCTAAAGGTGTACAAAAGCGAACAGCTAAAAAGATTGAGCAAAGTAGAGAAAAAACAACTCGAGTTTCTACTACAAAAAAAATGAAGAAAAAAAAGCTGAGTAAAAAAGCTGTTCTTCCGCCCTCTCCTTGGAAAAAAAGAATTGCTATCGTGTTTGATGTTGCTTTTTATGGCTTAATGTTAGCGATTGTTTTGGGTGCAACCTTGTTTGTATTAAATAAAGATCCAGAAAAATCATTTTGGGGCTATCGGTTTTATACAGTTAAAACCAATTCTATGGTCCCAAAAAAAGATTCTTTGCCTGGTGGATTTTATGCTGGGGATATAATTATAGTGAAAAGTGCAACCTACGATCAGGTAAATGTAAATGATATTATTACTTATCGTGTTGGAGAAGATGCAAATCTGACTCACCGACTTGTAAAGAAAGCAGATCAGTTGGAAGGTAAAGAAGGTCAATTTGTAATAACAAAAGGGGATGCAAATAATAGTGATGATCCGCCGATATCAGCGGAGCGCATCGTTGGTAAAACTTTGTTTGTGATTCCCAAAGTCGGAGAAGTACTGAAATTTGTACAGGGGCATTTTGTTGTTAGTCTGGTGTTTTTATTCTCATTATTTGGTTTTATATGGGTACTAAGAGTCTTTGCAGATCAACCAACAATTGTCACAAAAAAGCGTTCTGTGAGGCAGCGCCGTTAAGCATGGTATGATTCAATGATCCATTCATTGATTTATATATTTAGAATATTAGGAGGAAGAAAAATGAAAAAAGTATCAATCAAAAAAAAGAAAAAGCTTTTAACAGCTAGTGCTGTTGGGTTGGCAACGTTAATGCTGTTAGCAGGAACATTTGCCTGGGTTCAAATAAGAGATGAACGAATCAATAGAATGAATACAAAAACAATTACAGATGGTTCTGTAAAATTGGATGAAAAATTCATCCCAAATGAGAACTGGGAAATTGGTACTGAAAACCAAAAAGAAGTTAGCGTTAATAACTTAGGTGATCAGCCTGTATTTGTCCGTGTATCATATGAAGAAGTATTAAAAGTTTATAAAGACAATGCGCAACAAAAAGAAAATAGTGCTGCATGGAAAAAAGGCGACAGTGATTTTCCAGTTTCATTTGAGGCTAATAAGTATTCAGACACTAAATGGACAACTTTAACTGCTAAAAATATTACGCCAGCCTTACCAGAAGGTGTCACTATAAAAGTTAAAGCAAGTAAAAATGAAAAAGGTGTTAGCGTTGAATCTGTTGCTTATTATGAGCATGAGGACTTAGGGGATAAATTCCAAAAAGTGTCACTAAATCTATCTGCTACTGATTATTCTGAAGAGAATGTTTCTGATTGGACGTTTAACGCAACTGACTTTAAGTATTTTGTTTATTCAGGTATAGAACACAAAGCCAAAGATTGGGCTGGAAATAACGTATTACTTGGTACAAAAGGTGAAAAATATGGAGTTGCTTATGACTATGAATATACAACCTTAGGAGTATCAGGTGCATCAGTTCCTAAAACTCTGGCAACAGGAAATCAAATTCCACAAGTTGATTCAGCTGATGCTTCTCGTTGGACATCAAAAATGCAGGCAGACAATGAGTTAGACTCAGCTTTGTATGCAGTATATGATGCTGCAGCAATGACAGATACTGCTACTCTTGAACAAGGAAAATGGGTTTATAATACAGAAGATGGCTATTTCTATTATCTGAATGCTTTAGAAAGTGGTAATGAGACCCCTGTATTTTTACAAGCCTTAGGTTTTGCTAATAATGCTTCAGGTTCTTATTCAGATATGCAATTTGATCTAGTCGTGAACTTAGAAGCGATTCAAGCAGTAAAAGCTGCATTAACTGATGCTGCTGGCGATAATGGTGGTTGGGCAATGAGCACTGAAGAAGGTACAACAACTAAAAAAATTGTCGATTTATTAACAACATTTGCATCTAAAAATAATTAATTAAATTAGGGAGGGAAGAAAAATGGGGCAGCTTAACACCACGAATAAGAAGGGGTGGCACCTATTGCTTCTCTTCCTCTTTTCGATTCTTAGTGTAGGAATTGAGGAAGTATCTGTCCATGCAGAAGCGTTGCCTCCCGGAATGGTTATTGGAGATAGTGAGGGACTGTATGCTACAAGTGAAGGTGAATATTTTATTGATTTAGTAGATGTTATGCCTGGTTATTCATTTACTAAAGAAATCACGATTAGAAATGTCGATGTAAAAGAAGGATTTAAGTTGAGTCTATTAGTAAAAGCAGGAAAAAATACTGGGCCTATCGATTTTACAGATGCAGTAAAGGTTGAATTGGAACATGAAGGAAAGATAATTTATGCAGGTGGACTTTTAGGGAATGACCAGCACGACTGGACATCTGATCCATTGCCTTTAGGAGTCTATGAATCTGGTGGCGAAAGTGTTTTGAAGGCAAGGTTTACTGTGTCTAGCAGTCTAGGGTTAGAGGATTACAAAGAACCAAGTGAATATCAATTTCATTGGATTTTTGATGCTGAATCAAAGGCAAAAGGAACGACTGAAATCGAAGCACCTATTTTTAAACCAGAGCCTTCAAAAAAAAAGGATGAAAAAAAATCATTTTGGGATTATCTACCTAGAACTGGTGAAGAGATAGAAAATTTTTTATACAAAGTATGCGCAGCTTTCTTTGTACTTGTAATTATTTTATTACTTAAAAGATTTAATAAAGACAATCAAAATGGAGAGGCAGGTTAAGGAGAGAGGGAGAGAATGATTAAAAAGAACAAGAGTAGACTAAGACGTTATCATGGAAAAATTCATGTTCTCATCTTTACACTGCTTTATGGACTGCTAATGATTGCTGGAGGCACATATGCGTGGGTAACAATGGCTGATCAACGAATTAACCGTATGGATTCAAAACGCTTGGAAATTAGACTTGAAGGACAAAAAAATAGTGTCATTGTCGCACCAAATTACAAAGCTGAAAAAAATATCGCTGTCAGAAATGATGGAACATCGTTAGCTTTAGTGCGGGTATCATTACACGAAGTGGCGTTATCTTTCAAGATCGACTTACAGGATCAAACGGGGAATGGCCACTTGGAACTTGTTAAAACAGCAAGTGTTAATCCAATTCAGCTAACTGATAGTAAAACTTGGTTACCAAATGAAACGTATGAAAAACAGCCAAGTGACTTTTTAACAGGCAAAATACGCACAGAAAATGAGAAGCTAACATGGCCTTTAGACGATGGGGGGCGGCCATTGCTCCTTCAAAATACAATACATCCACAATTTACAACAGAGCTAACAAAGACAGTTCTTGATAAAAAAACACCTTACTGGTTGTTTTATAAAGACTTCTTTTATTACTCAGAACCTTTAAAACCAGGCGAATGGACAATTAGCCTGATATCTCATTTAGCAGTTTCAAAACAACTTTCAAATGAATTAAAAGGAAGCTTGTATGAAATTACTGCTAACGCACAAGCTTATTCAGCATCAAAACTTGCAATCAGTGAAGCACCTGGTTTTGAATTGGGCAAAAATAACCCTGTATATGAAATGTTGAAAGATAAAGTAGATTAAAAAGGAGAGGGCAAGATGAAAACTAAATTGTTTGTTAGCTCTTTTGTTCTTTTGACTACATTTGTCTTGCTTGCAAAGGGGACGGGGGAAACAAATGCTAATTTTTATTCTAAAGATGAGCGGTCTTATTCTGTTCAAGCTGGTGATTTGAAGGTTTTAGTTCTTGATAAAGATCCCGTTGAATCTAAGTTAACCATTGATAAAGAACAAGCTAGAGTAATACAGGTCAGAAATAAAGCGGAAGTAAGCCAGTTTGTTCGGCTAATGATTCATCCAACATTAATCGATTCAAAAGGAATTTCACATGTAGTAGCATTAAATGAAATTGCTGTGGGTCTAAATCTGATTGATTGGATAGACGGCAAAGATGGCTATTACTATTATAATAAGAAGTTGAAAGAAGGACAAACAACTGCTGCATTAGTTGAGAAAATCAAAGTTCAAAATAATACGCAAGGTAAATTAACGCTTGGAATAAAAGCTGAAGCAGTTACTGCTGAAGATCAAACTTATGTTAATGCATGGTGGCAATCTCAAATACCTGAGTCAGAACCATTGAAAAGTGTGTACGAAGTATTATACGGTGAAAAAGAATGAGGAGGAACCTAACATGAAAATAAAAAATACTAAAAAAAAATCCTCTAAACTGCCTAATAAAAAAAGTCTTTTCAAATGGAAGCTGTTACTGTTTACTGCAGTGTTTATGATTGCGGTAGGTATTAGTTTGTCTTTCTATCAAAAAGTAACAAAAAAATTTTTAATTCAAGCAACACCATATAGTGACCAAACGATTATTTTAGACAAGGGAACAGAGAATGAGTTTGAAGTTCCAAGTGATGGGAAAAATGTATTCGAAAAAGATTTATTGCCTAAATATGCTGATTATAAACAAGGAAGCCAAATCAAACTAAATTTAAATCGTGAAATGTTTAGCGGATATAGCACAACTTTAAATGATAGAGTAATTCAAGCGGTAAAAACAAAAGAAAATAAGGTGATTGAATTGCGTTTATTTGGTAATTATGGCTTTGAAGGAATCAATAATACCAAAGAAATGACTTATGGACAGCTAGCATTGATTGATGCCAATGGAAATGTGGAGAAAACAATTTGGGTAGCTGAAAAAGCACCTGAATGGATGCCATCGAGAAACGATCCTTCCCACAGCGCACCAAGTGGACTTTATGATAATCAAAATGGAACATTTTCTATTTACTATACAGGTTCTTCTTCTAGAAGAATGAGCTTGCTTATAGACAATAATCTGAATGTCGTCAGCCGAGAAAAAATTAATGAAAATGGTCATGATCGTCAAGGACAAACCAATAATCGAACCTCTGTAGATTATGAAGGGAATCGTTATGCGTATGTTTTTTTTAATGACTCTGCTGCTGTAAAAGAAAAAACGAAATATAATGTTTTTACAATAGATGCACAAGGCAAATACATTTTGAATTTTAAACTAAAAGCAATGAATGCAGCTTTTGATTATGGCGCTTTGATTGGTGAAAACCAAAAGCCTGATGGGTGGCGTGATGGAATTGATTCAGATTCATTAATTCGTGGTACAAATGAAGAATTTGTTGGGATATCGGAACTTAACACAACGACCGGACTAGCTCCCAAATTGAAATTTTTGAATATTTGGTCAGCTGCTGGAGATTTACTTTATACATATCAACCTAATGATGGTAAAGGGTCAGCAACACTAAATTTTATAAGAGCAATCTCTTCGCCCAGGGAATATTATTTTACTGAGACACTATCCTCAGAGGTAAGTCTAAAAAAATTAGATATTGCTACTAAAAAGGTTGAAACAATCAAAGTATTTCCGAAAGGCACTAAAATTGATTTTGTTCAAAATGACAATGGAGAGTATTCATTTTACGGCTATATCACAGAATTTAACGGAATCTTTCGCGGATATGGTGAAAAGCCGGCTTTAGTTGTCGGAAGGATGGATAAAAATTTTACGATTATTTCACTTAGTGGTATCGCATCAGCTGATAAAATTTCATTAGTAGTGATTTTATCTCTAAATAATGAAAATTACTATGTTGGTGGCAATATTTTGGGTGGTAAAGAATTTGTTGAAAACAGTTTTCCTGATGGGGCGAAAGAAAAACAATTTTCAGGGAAGATGACTAATTCTTTATATGGTATTTTGAAAGTAGTGGATGATTATAGCCCTATAATTAAAGGTGATGATTTAAAAATTAACGTTTCAGATCCTAGATTCTCTGACGTAACTTTTTTGAATAATATGCTAATTTATGGAACGGATAAAGTCGATAGAACCCATAAAGATGCTATAAAAGTCTATGATCAACACGATCTTGTACGGAGTTTGGATTTAAAGGATGAAGAATGGTTGTATGATCGAATTAACCGTAATCCACTAAATCCGACCGAAATTAATTGGCATGCACTGGGCTTAGATTTAGCGATGCTTGGACCACAAAGAATTACGTATTTTATCACCGATTCTCAACTGCAAACAACAAGTACATCAAGATGGATTAATAAAATAGATGATGGTATGGCTGTTACCGATGAATATTTATTGAAAGCTAGTAATTTCCATGTGTCGATAGATGATGTAGCTACTTTGGATGCAGTAAAAGTTAAAAATGCTAGTGGCACTAAGTTGTGGGAATTATTTGATCAACATGAATTGATCGATGATGGAACTAGCCAGAAAGATAAAGCGCTAGTCGATGAAAATCAACTGACAACAATAAAACAGGCAAAAAAAGGCTATGATCTGAAAAGAAGTCAATCTAAAAGTCCGGAGTTAGAAGATTATTCGGAATTTATCAAGCCTTATCCTCTAACGATTTACTATGAATATAAAGATAATAATGACCAAACCAAAAAACTGCGACAGGATTTGACGGTTTTCGTAACTAATGGAACAACAAAAGTTGATATCGAAAAAAAACAAGTTATCTACGGATTTGGCTTTTCTTATCCATTGAAAAAAGCGTATTCTTTAACCGATGAACAAATTATTGAACTATCTAAAGCGACTGTATGGAAATACGATAATATTTGGGATCAAAATGTGGCAGAGACTGATTTTTCAACGAATAGAAACGATGAGTACCTAACAGGGACAAATGAATTTAAAACTGGTATAAATAATGCACGAAACCCAAGGGAAGATTATCAACTTAAGTTGACTACAAATTTAATTCCGGACAACGTGACAAATGATTTAATTCAAGTAAAACTTTATGAAGATGAAGTGACTCTTCATGTTCGTCAACTTGTTCAAAAGTCTGCTGAAGGGCTCATTGTACCAACAGAAGGTTATTTTTACTTAGATAATATCAAAAATGTTGACGAACAGGCTGTTCAGCGTTTTCAATCTATTGGCAAATCCGGAACACAAATTGATGTAGAATATACAACGGTCAAATTACCTGTTTCATTTGATCAGTATTTTTACCAAGCATTAGTGATTTTGCCTGAATATTATAAATATGATGGTTATCAGCTAGCATCGACTGAAGCAAATTTAGAGCAAATTCAGATTGGATTGCCTAAGATAGATTTTCGTGATGATAATAATGAATATTGGCTGACATTGTTGATATCACCTTCAATCACTGAAGGCGACAAGCTAGGTCTATATGGCTGGAGTTATGGTCAAAAAGATAGTTATCTGGTGGAATAAAGAGTAACATCTCAAAAGAATCATGAAACTTTCTTTTAGTAAAAATAGAAAGTTTCATGATTCTTTTTTATGTGCTCTATTTTGACAGATTAACTAAGCACTTTTATTAGTAGGCATGGTTTCATAAAGGATAAGACATAGCAATCGAATTGTTTTACAAAGACATTTAAAATTATTTATTTGATTATGAGAAGGCTAATAATAGGGGGAAAACAGTCTTGAGGGGATTGGTAAAGATCTTTTATAAACGCAAGAACTGACAAAAAAATCATCAAAGACTGAATATCACTTTGAAGTAACTAGCTCTACAAGGTAATGAAATTGATTAATTTTGTAGATGATGAACTGGATTGACACCATTTTTTTATGATCGATAAAATGAAAAACCTGTTATCATACTTTTTTTGTTTTACCAAACGAAGTTCAAAGCATATCAATCGAATTTTTTGACGGAGGCGTTTAAAATTATAGATATATAATCGTCTATTGATCAAAATAAGAGGGAGAGCTTACGATGGAAAGAGAAATCAGTGTTGCAGTAACTTGTAAAAATTGCGAAAATGACGTGATAGGCAAATTTTTATTGAATACGAGAACCGACAAAGCAGATCATCAAAGAGTAAACATTCCTTTAGGTGAATTGACACTTTCAGAAAATGAAATTGAATTAGTTTGTGATGATATTTTAGTGGATGATGAAATAAATCTACACTATGATTGTAAAAATTGTGGGACTAAAAATCATGTAACAATTTTAGTGATAGATGAGATGAAATGAAAATGGCAAAAAAATGAAAAATAAATGATATGAATTTTAAGTGCATTTCTTTCGCAAGAAAATAAATAATCTGTTAGCATAATTAAGTAATCATTATTACTTTTATTCTATTTGTAAGGGAGGTCATTTATATGCATTGGTTATGGGTTTTAATCGTAGGTGGTGTTATCGGAGCAATTGCCGGAGCAATCACAAGTAAAGGAAAATCAATGGGCTGGATCTTCAATATTGTTGCAGGTCTTGCAGGCTCATCAATTGGTCAAGCACTTCTAGGAAGTTGGGGACCTCAAGTTGCCGGTATGGCATTGTTTCCATCAATTATTGGTGCTGTGATTTTAGTTGCAGTTGTATCATTTTTTGTAGGTAAAAATTAAACTAATCCATAGAAAAACCGCTTAGAGTTTAAAGACTCTTAGCGGTTTTTTATTGTTTTGATTTGTATATCTATTTAAATAATTCATCAATAAATTCTTCATAATTTTCCACGCTTAAAAGTTTAGCTAATTTCTCCTGATTTGAAAAAGTGTCGATCATAAAATCAAATAATTGCCGGAATTTTTTCATATCCTCTTGATTCATAACAATCATAATAATCACCTGAACATAGTGGTTCCCCCATTTTACAGGCCAATCGTTCAAAATAATAGAGATCCCCGTTTTTTCAGCACTCATTTCAATCGCATGTGGTAAAGCGACGGAGTTGTTGAATGAGGTAGCAGACATTTTCTCTCGTTCTTTGATCAAGTCAATAAAATGAGCATCAATGTATTTTTTTTCGATCAATTGAGCACCTAGATGATCAATGTATAGATCTGGAGTTTTTAAATAAATGTTTCGTTCAAACCGTTCTGGTGTTAAGTATGTTTGGACACTTTCTTTTAAAGTTTCTAACAATTGCTCTTGCTTTACTAGCTGAATGGATTGTTGGATTTTTTTTATATCTTTTCCTGATAAAAAGGGAGAAATCTGAATGACATGCGCCAGCTCTTTCATTTCTATCGTCGATAAAACCAAATCAGCTTGTTGTATTTCGGTCAGATCGTTCTTGTCTAATCGATAAAAAGTTCCGATAATATTTAAGCTAGATTTGAATGCATCCCCGATTTTATAGATCAAACGTTTGTGCATATCATAATATTCTGGCGTATAGATCACACAACTTAATTTATTCTCTGTCTCAAATTTTTCTTCAAAATAAGAGCCGATGTGAAGTGCAATAAAAGTAATTTCATCATCTGAAATTGGAATATTGATCTGTTTTTGGATTTGTTTGGCAATGAAGACAGCAACCTCATAAATAAAAGCATAGGATTGCTTGATTTCTTCAGATAAAGGATTGTGAACTTGCTTGCCATTCTGTGCTCGTGAGATCAAATTAGACACGTGCAAAGCTAAATTCAACACTAGCTCGCCTGAAGTATGAGTAATAAAATACTTTTCAGAGACAGTTTCCATCAGGGTCGAAATAAAGGTATAGATAGAAGTGCCCATGTAATCTTTTAAGAAAGCATCATTCGATGGTGAGATTTTAGTCATTAATAAAAGGGTCAAATTGTTGATTTCATAAAGATCCATTTTGATAGTAAAAGCTTGATCGATATCTTTTCCAATCTGCGTGGCAATTTGATATTCAATTTGATCGTTAGTAAATAGTTCAGGGATAAAATCGACTTCAGATCGTTGATGATGCTGAAGTCGATTGATGGCGATAGCGATATGAAGCAATAGGCTGTTAATAGCATAGCCATTTATATAGAGATGTTGACTGCTCAAACGATCGATCACGATTTTTTGGATCGTTTCAATCGGAAGATCTGGGAATACGGTTTGAATGTAATCTACGGATTGAAAATTTTGCAGAGCCTCATCCTGTAGCATGTCACTAGTAAGCTTTCGAAAGTTTGCTTCGTCGCCTTCCATACTTAGAAAATGCCTATGCTTAATGATTTTTAAATGATATTTATTCATTTTCTTGCGTAGCCGAATGGTATCTTTTTCTATAGTAGGAATACTGACAAATAACGTTTCTGCAACCTCAAAGTAATCGACATTTTTGTGTTTGATCAATAAGTTCATCAAATAATTCATTCGTTCGACAGGTGTATTCAATTCCCGTTTATTATGAGAAAAAAATTCGTCGATCTGAACACTACTATCGATCTTGTATCCTTTTCTGGAAGCTTGGATCATTTCAAAATTAGCATGTTGATTGATTCGAGCGACATAGTTACGAATTGTTCTTGTTGACGTGGATAACGCTTCAGCTAGAAAAGTCGAAGATAGCCAATTGTGATGTTGAATCAACAGCTTTACTAGTGCTGCCTCTTTCTTATTTAAGGACACAATACCCGCTCCTCTCCACTTTTTGATATCTCTTATTATTCTTTCTTTTAAAAAGCAAATCAAGTACAGTTGCTTCCGCCAAAGCAGCCAGATGAGGAAAGAATCATATTTGATAGTGATGAGTAAAACATAGATGATAGGAGTGTAATAACTGAGTGAGCTTGTTCGGCTTTTAAATTTAGGAGGGAAAAAATGAGTGAATTAAATGTATTATTAGTCTGCGGATCGGGTGCCAGCAGCGGATTTATGGCTGCCAATATGCGTAAGGCAGCAAAAGTGAAAAATTTAGATATGAGTATTGTAGCAAGAAGTGAATCGGAAATTGAAAATTATATTGAGGAGATCGATGCCTTGATGGTGGGGCCTCATCTTGAGTATATCATTGATGAAATCGATGAAATTATTCATGGGTTTCCAGTAAAAGTTATTCTGATGAAAAAAGAGTATTATGCAACACTGAACGGAGATGCTGCTATCGAGCATTTGCTAAGTTCGTTAAAAGAAGATGAATAACGTGAAAAAGGAGACGTAAATATGAATAAGTTGATCTTTTGGTTGGAAAATAGCTTCTCACCTAAAATGAATAAAGTGAATAATAATCCTTGGATCGTCAGTATCAAAGATTCAATCATGCAGACATTGCCGTTTATTTTCCTAGGTTCGATTTTTTCGATGTTGGCCATTTTGAATGAGTATTTTCCAGCTCTTCCAAGCTTTTGGGTACCATTCGGCTGGACGATGGGAAAAATTTCGCTATTCGTCGCTTTCTTGATTCCGTTTAATTTAATGGAGAAAAAAAGATTGCGCAAGCAAAGAATCGTCGCTGGAATGAGCGGATTAGTTTTGTTTTTGATGATTATTTCACCGCAGATCGAGAAAGACGGTGTGATTGGTTTTGGTCATGATGCATTAGGAGCTGGCGGGATGTTTGTTGCGATAGTTGCCGGATTGATTGCTGGATTTGTCTTGGTTACGTTAGGAAAATTCACATTCTTTAAGGAAGAATCAGTGATTCCAGATTTTGTCAGAGCTTGGTTTGATTCTATGCTGCCGATTGGGCTTATTATCATTTTTGGCTGGGTCGTTGTTTTGATCATGAAAGTGGATCTATATAACATTGTTTTAAGTATTTTTATGCCATTATCAAGCTTTATGGAGTCTCCTGGAGGCTTTGTGGGGATGATGTTTTTAATTTGTTTCCTGTATTCAATGGGGATTTCTACTTGGGTTTTGACACCTGTCGTTCAGCCGGTTTTGCTAAAAGCAATTGCCGAAAATATCGCACTCGTTCAAAATGGCACAGCCTCTGTAGAAACGTTAAATTTAGTTACCAGCAGTACTTTATACTCAGCGTATCTGTGGATCGGCGGAATTGGTTGTACGATGCCACTGGTTCTAATGATGATGCGGGCTCAATCTAAGAAAATTAGTGCATTAGGCAAAGCGTGTATCGTACCATCTATTTTTAATATCAACGAACCTGTGATTTTTGGTGCTGTTGCTTGGAATCCATTATTGATGATTCCAATGTGGCTTCAAGGGATTATTTTGCCGATTGTGATTTACATTTTTACAAAGGTGATTCCATTTGCACCGATTCCTAAAGTTCAATTTGAATTGTGGTATTGTCCGTTTCCATTTGCTACTTGGTTTACGACTGGGACGATTACAGGAATTATCTTGATGCTAGTCATTTTTGCGCTATCTACCGCTATTTGGTATCCATTTTTTAAAGCATATGATGATCAAGAAACAAAAGCTGAAAATCAAGCGTTGAAGGAGGTTTAAGCATATGGACGATGTATTGTCACAACAAGCGATGAAAATTATTTTATTCGCAGGAGATGCCAGAGTCAATTGTAAAAATGCCCTTGTTGCAACTGAAAAGAATGATTTTGAAACGGCTGCAGCAGAAATGAAAGTTGCCAAAACGAATATTACTGAGGCACATAAAATTCAAACGCAAGCGATTCAAAGTGAAATGGGCGAAGAGGTAACCCAGCATGAGCATTCTTTGCTATTTACACATGCGCAAGATACATTGATGACGATCTATAGCGAAATCAATCTGGCTAATCACTTAATCAAAATAGCCAAACAACTCAATGATCGTTTAATATTACTCGAAAAAAATTAAAGAAAAGGGGCAAAACATATGTATCAAGTACCAACTGGGTTTCCAAAAAACTTTTTATGGGGCGGAGCTGTGGCTGCTAATCAATGTGAAGGAGCGTATGAGTATGAAGGTAAAGGCACAAGTGTTGCTGATATCAATGAATTTAGAGCAGATCTCCCATTAGAAAAAAGATCGAACGCAGAAATTTCCACTAGCTACATTGAAGAAGCCTTGAATAGTAAAACAGGGATTTTTCCTAAAAGATGGGGAATTAATTTCAAAGAAACTTATCCAACGGATTTAAAATTATTAGGAGATATGGGCTTAAAATTATTTAGAACCTCAATCGACTGGTCGCGAATATTCCCAAATGGTGATGAACTTGAACCAAACGAAGCGGGATTGCTTTTTTATGATAAAATGATCGATGAAATTATCGCAAACGGTATGGAACCAATGATTACACTTTCCCACTATGAAATTCCGCTGAATCTTACGTTGAATTATAAGGGATGGTATTCAAGAGAGGTCGTTGATTTCTTTGTTCGTTACTGTAAAGTTATTTTTGACCGCTATCAAGGCAAAGTAAAATATTGGATTGTGATCAATCAGATCAATTTGATCGGTCATGAATCATTTAATCATTTAGGAATTGCTGAAGATAAGGTAGATAATCTTGCGGAAGCGAAATATCAAGGGGTTCATCATATGATGGTCGCATCAGCTTTAGCGACTGAATATGCACATCAAGTCGACGGAAATTATGAAGTAGGGATGATGCTTTGTGGCGGTCCGGAATATGCGGCAACCTGTGAGCCAGAAGATGTTTTGGCAACACTGAAAATCAATCAAATGCAGTATTTTTTTGCTGATGTACTATTAAGAGGCTACTATCCAGGGTATGCGTTTCGCTATTTTGAAGAACATGATATTAAGCTAGAATTTGCTGATGGGGATGAGGCTATTCTGAAAAATACGGCAGATTATCTGTCATTTTCGTATTACTATACACAAATTTGCGATGCAAAACATGATGAACCTTATCGAAATAAAGCTCTACCAGCAAATCCTTGGGGCTGGACGATCGATCCACTTGGGCTAAGAACATTACTGAATTCTTTTTATGACCGCTATCAATGTCCGATCTATATCACCGAAAATGGTATTGGCTGTTATGATAAACTAGAAGAAGACGGAAGTATTCACGATGATTATCGGATCGATTATTACAAAGCTCATATCGAACAAATGAGAGAAGCAATCAGAGATGGTGTTGATCTTAGAGGCTATTGTGCTTGGGGGCCGATCGATATTATTAGTTGCTCTTCTTCTGAAATGAGTAAAAGATACGGATTTATTTATGTAGATCAAGATGATTATGGAAAAAGGAGTCAAAAACGTTATTTGAAAGATAGCTATGATTGGATGAAAAAGGTGATAGCTAGTAATGGGAAAGTACTTTAGTATTGATTTAAAAAGATCCAACACCCAGATTTTATTCTGAGTGTTGGATCTTTTTCATATCAAATTATCTTTTAGTCAATTTCACAACAACTTCACATCTTGCTGTTTGCGGAAACATATCAACTGATTGCATATAGTTCACATCAAAGACTTTGGCTAGATCAACTAAATCTTTTGCAAGCGTCGACACATTACAAGAAATATAAACCATTTTTTTAGGAGGCTGCTTTAAAATAGCTCTCAGTAGTTTTTGATCTAATCCAGTTCTAGGAGGGTCAACAATGATTGCATCGGGTTTAAAACCGCTCTGAAGCCATTTAGGCAGTAATTCTTCAGCTGTTCCCACTTCATAATGGGTATTTGTCACACCTAAGCGCTCAGCATTCATCTTAGCATCTTCGATCGCGGCTGGAATAATATCCATTCCTCGAACTTCTTTGGCTTGTTTAGCGATACTTAAACCAATTGTTCCCACACCACAATAGGCATCAACGACTGTTTCATTTGGCTGTAGGTCTAAAGCTTTCAATGCTTCATTATATAAAACTTCTGTTTGTTCTGGGTTTAGTTGGAAAAAGGCTCTAGGAGATAAATCAAAGGTAACTTCGTTGATTTGCTCTTCAATGCTTTCTTTACCCCAAACGTGAATCGTTTCATCACCCATAACAATCGATGTTCTTTTATTTTGAACGTTTTGCATAATCGAAACAACCTCTGGAAGCTGTTGTGTGATTTCTTCGATCAGAGCTTTTTTCTGTGGAAATTTTACGGATTGCGTAATAAAAACAACTTGAACTTCGTTTGTTTTAACACCGACACGAACCATTAACGTTCGGAAGATACCACTATTTTTTCGTTCATTATAAATCGGTAATTGGTATTTGTTCAATAACTCCACCAAAGCGTTCATTACTTTAGTTGTAGCGGGTTGTTGAACAAGACAATCGTCAATGGGAACTAAACGATGAGAATCTGCTTGATACAGTCCAGCTTCAACTTCTCCCTCGATTTTCCGTAATTGAAATTGCGCCTTATTACGATAATTCCAAGGATTTTTCATTCCAATCGTTTTAGGTAGCTGATAATTTTCATAGTTTCTGGGTCTGAACTTATTTAGCGACTGTTTTAATAGATCTTTTTTAAAGAGTAGTTGTGCTGGGTATGCTAAATGTTGCAGCTGACAGCCACCGCAAGCTTCATAAACAGGGCAAGGCGGCACGACACGTTCAGGAGCTGCTTTTATGATTTTCTTTAGCTGCCCTTCAACAAAACGAGGAGCTATTTTTGTGATTTCTACAGAGATATCTTCTTTTGGTAAAGCACCAGGTACGAATACGATCGTTTTTTTGTAATAACCGATCCCTTCACCATTGATGCCTAAACGTTTTATTTTTAAAGGAATCGTTTGTCCTTCTTTTAATAGTTGTGTGGTCATAATTCCATCCTTTTGATCCGTAGATCTATTAATCAAATATATCGATAGTTCTTATTTTAGCACAATTTGCCTAGTTTAGCTTCTGCCAAATATATGTTATAGTAGAATATATGTTCTCACTAGAAAGGCGGAGAAAGATGGAAACAATCACGAAAATTACAAAAGACAAAGGTCAGTTTTATCTTATCTGGCTGTCTTCAGGAGAAAAATTACGTGTATCTGAGGATACTTTAGTCCGACAACGGTTGTTAAAAGGACAAGAACTATCAGATGAAATGGTCGAAAAAATAAAAAAAGCTGGTTCTTATGATGTGGGCTTGCAAATGTCCTTAAATTATTTAAGCTATCAGCTACGTTCAAAAAAAGAAATTTTAGATTATCTGAAGGAAAAGGAAATTTTACCCGAAGATCGAAAAAGCATCGTGATCCGCTTAGAAGAAATGAACCTTTTAGACGATAAAATATTTAGTGAAAGCTATGTCCGCACCTTGATGCGCACAAGTGATAAAGGACCCAAAATGATCGAACAACAACTAAAACGAAAAGGCTTGAATGACGAAGACATTCAACATGGGTTAACTTTTTATATTATGGATGAACAAGTTGAAGTAGCAAAAGCGACCGCTGAAAAAGCAATGAGACGTTACCGGACAAAGAGTTTCAAAGATGCCTTGCAAAAAGTTCAAATGCACTTGATGCAAAAAGGCTTTAATCGCGAGGTCATCGATTTGGCTTTAGAAGAGCTATCTTTTGAAAAAGATGAAGACCAAGAATTAGATGTGATCAGAAAAGAAGGCGATAAATTATGGGAGAAACATCGTAAGTTAGACCCTTATAAACGCCTAATGAAAGTCAAACAAGGATTATTCCAAAAACGTTTTGACTCAGATTTAATTCAGCAATATTTTGATGAAAAGGAATTAGAGAATGAAGAATGAAAAATATTGGGAGACGTGGAGTGATGATAAACTCCAGTCATTTCAAGAAGAATTTATTGCTTGGTATGAAAAGGAAAAGCGAAATTTACCTTGGCGTGTCAATCTAGATCCATACCGTATTTGGATCTCAGAAATCATGCTGCAGCAAACCCGTGTTGATACAGTGATCGATTATTATTATCGTTTTATGGAATGGTTTCCGACGATCAAGGATTTAGCTGAAGCTCCAGATGATCGATTATTAAAAGCTTGGGAAGGCTTAGGGTATTACTCCAGAGCAAGAAATTTAAAAGTTGCAGCTCAGCAGATCATGGCAGAATTTAATGGTCAGATGCCTGAAACGATCGAAGAAATCCGTCAATTAAAAGGAATCGGACCTTATACAGCTGGTGCAATCGGCAGTATTGCGTTTCAACTCCCAGAACCTGCAATCGATGGCAACGTTATGCGTGTTGTAAGCCGTTTGTTTGAAATCAGTGATGATATTGCCAAACCTAGCAGTCGTAAGGTTTTTGAAGAAGCAATGTATAAAATCATTGATCAAAATCGTCCTGGGGACTTCAATCAAGCGATGATGGATCTAGGCTCTTCGATTTGTACACCCACCTCACCAAAGTGTGAGGAATGCCCGATCCAGCCTTATTGTTTGAGTTATAAGAATAATACAATGACAAATTTTCCAGTTAAATCCAAAAAAATGAAACCAAAAGATGTCTACTATATCGGTGGAATCATCGAAAATAAAAAACAGGAATTTTTATTAAGTCAGCGTGATTCAATAGGTTTATTAGCGAATATGTGGCTGTTCCCGATTACTGAGATAACAAAAGAACGCTTCGATTTTTTACAAAAAAATTGGGCTAAAGAAGATCAGCAAATGTCATTCGATTTTGAAGAGCAAAATAAGGTGGCAGAAGATACAACAGAAATTTTTGAAGAGTATCCGGAAGTTGTTTGGCAAAAGCGAACATTAGGTGAAGTAACTCATATTTTCAGTCATTTAAAATGGCATATTCTTGTGTTTTACGGACGCCAGACAGGCCTATCAGAGTTGGCTAAAAATCAGCGCTGGGTACAAGAAGCGGATTATTCAAATTTAGTTTTTCCAAAGCCTCAGCAAAAAATGGTAGAACTTTATAAACAAGAATTTAAAATAGATGAATAAATTGTGGTGCGAACCCTAAGTGCACATAAAATCCCTAGGAGATCCGCACCACAATTTAGCTGATTTAAGCTGGAAAAACAGGAATTTTCTCATCTTAATTTAATGTTATACTGTGATTAAAGGTGGAATAGTGGAAATATGTCAGGTATTTCAACTATTTTCACAGTCTAGCTCTGTTTAGAGCTAGTGGATTGAAATATTTTGAGTGCTGTTAGGTTGGATGGTTTTTTAGGTCTAGCTCTGTTTAGAGCTAGTGGATTGAAATTTTGTTAGATAAATCATAATTCATCGGTGCAGTTAGTCTAGCTCTGTTTAGAGCTAGTGGATTGAAATAAGTCAATGCCTTGTCTCAAAATGTTCTTGAGCTGTCTAGCTCTGTTTAGAGCTAGTGGATTGAAATTTATCCACTTCCACACTGTCATTAATCGCTATATCGTCTAGCTCTGTTTAGAGCTAGTGGATTGAAATGCTTTTGCTGATTCCTTTTGATTTAGCCAACCCATCGTCTAGCTCTGTTTAGAGCTAGTGGATTGAAATTCATATAAATCTTTATATTCAATCGTATTTTCTGTCTAGCTCTGTTTAGAGCTAGTGGATTGAAATATCATAGGAAGGATTATAGAGCTTGATTCCCTTAGGTCTAGCTCTGTTTAGAGCTAGTGGATTGAAATCATCGATAAAGCCGATTTTAATTAATGAGATAAAGGTCTAGCTCTGTTTAGAGCTAGTGGATTGAAATACCTTTAACATGCCGTACGAATGACTGGACAAAATGTCTAGCTCTGTTTAGAGCTAGTGGATTGAAATCTCGGTTGCTAATGACGTGGCAGGACTCGAACCGTCTAGCTCTGTTTAGAGCTAGTGGATTGAAATACCCTCGACCATTTTCTCACTCATTTTATATTTGTCTAGCTCTGTTTAGAGCTAGTGGATTGAAATCCCTAAAATGCTGACTACAAAAACACGTTCTCGGTGTCTAGCTCTGTTTAGAGCTAGTGGATTGAAATCAACTGCGGTACCACTACTTGTATAGCGCAAATCGTCTAGCTCTGTTTAGAGCTAGTGGATTGAAATCTTTTTTGTTTAGTTCGAGCCTTTGTTCTACATGTCTAGCTCTGTTTAGAGCTAGTGGATTGAAATATCGATACACCAGCTTCAAACAGCATGGAAGCATGTCTAGCTCTGTTTAGAGCTAGTGGATTGAAATCTCAACCCATTGTTGGAAGTACCTTAGAATCTCTTGTCTAGCTCTGTTTAGAGCTAGTGGATTGAAATTTCGTTTGCAGCTGGTGACCCTACTTTAGATCACCGTCTAGCTCTGTTTAGAGCTAGTGGATTGAAATATATTAGTTAAATAGGTTACTAACCCCTCAATGAAGTCTAGCTCTGTTTAGAGCTAGTGGATTGAAATTCCAATGGCCCAACCAGCAATTAATGGATAAGCGTCTAGCTCTGTTTAGAGCTAGTGGATTGAAATTTTGCATAAAAAGAAAAAAAATCATACTTAACTGTCTAGCTCTGTTTAGAGCTAGTGGATTGAAATAAGCATGGGGGAAAGATGCAAGCACGTTGGCAGATGTCTAGCTCTGTTTAGAGCTAGTGGATTGAAATAGATCCGGATCAGGAATTGATTGAGCAGCGTTTGGTCTAGCTCTGTTTAGAGCTAGTGGATTGAAATCATGACAATTTTGAAGCAGTACAAGAAGCAAGAGTCTAGCTCTGTTTAGAGCTAGTGGATTGAAATATCGACAGAGTTTTCCAAATTCCCCATAACGTTCGTCTAGCTCTGTTTAGAGCTAGTGGATTGAAATTTCTGGAACCTTGAAAACACGTTGAATGGCTACGTCTAGCTCTGTTTAGAGCTAGTGGATTGAAATTTTTGTTTCCATTTCGTTAACTACCATTGATTCATGTCTAGCTCTGTTTAGAGCTAGTGGATTGAAATTCAACCAGTTGCCCTCATAATTTTGGATAAAATGTCTAGCTCTGTTTAGAGCTAGTGGATTGAAATTTGTTCCTCCTCAGTCTTTGCAAAATACTTCTCTGTCTAGCTCTGTTTAGAGCTAGTGGATTGAAATCGATTGCGCCGTTGATCCCTGGGGGTGCTGGCGTAGTCTAGCTCTGTTTAGAGCTAGTGGATTGAAATTGATAGCTGCCTCCCTGTATACCCAGCTTCAACCAGTCTAGCTCTGTTTAGAGCTAGTAGATTGAAAAAGTAAGCTGTTTGTTTATCTGAACTTAAAATTTGTTGAACTTTTGTTAAAGAGCCAGCCATTCTTCAAAATCACCCTATTTAACTTTCAAAAAACTAAAATCAAACCATTTATTTTAATAGTTCCTCCTCATTCTGACAAGAAAGCAAACTCCTTAGTATGCAAAGTTGAAAATTATGATATAATTATATTGATATCGGTGTAATGAACACCCAAACGAAGAGCAATCAGCTGTTAGAAGCGATTTTTCGTACTAGGGAAAGTTGGGGGACTATGGCAATTCCAAAAGAAGGTGAATTTGTAACGATCCAAAGTTACAAACACGATGGGCATTTGCATCGAACATGGCGAGATACTATGGTATTAAAAACAAGTGAGTATTCTTTGATCGGCGTAAACGATCATACTTTGGTGACAGAGTCTGATGGACGTCGTTGGGTTACTCGGGAACCAGCTATCGTTTATTTCCATAAAAAATACTGGTTCAACATAATAGCGATGATTAGGGAAAAGGGGGTTTCTTATTACTGCAATCTAGCGTCACCATATCTTTTAGATGATGAAGCATTGAAGTATATTGATTACGATTTGGATATCAAAGTTTTTCCTGATGGTGAAAAACGTTTATTGGATGTGGATGAATATGAATTCCACAGTAAAATTATGGATTATCCAGAAGATATTGATTTTATTCTAAAAGAAAATGTCAAGACGTTGGTCGATTGGATTAATAATGAAAAAGGCCCATTCTCTGAAGCCTATGTAGATATCTGGTATAAGCGATACCAAGAGCTATCAAAGAAATAGCCAATGTAAGATGTTAAGTGAAAAAGAAACCAAAGCAAGATTTTGTTAAGTCTTGCTTTGGTTTCTTTATTTTCGCTAAAAAACTAAAATTGTTTACTCATCTGATAATGTTCAATAGCTGCATCAAGGAACATTTCGCCTTCCTTGATATACCCCATTTTTTCATAAAATCCAAGAGCTGTGATTTGTGCGCCTAAAGTGATAGCGTTGTACCCTTGCTCATTGGCAAACTGTTCAGCACCTTCTACAATCAAGCGACCATACTCATTACCTCTAAACTCTTTTTGAACAGCCATCCGTTGTAATTTTATCAAACTATCTTCTAACGGCAATAAGCGGCAAGTAGCAATAGCTTCGTTGTTATCACCGTACAAAATAAAATGGATACAAGCCGCTTCGTATTTATCGATTTCAATCTCACCAGGAACACCTTGCTCTTGCATGAACACTTGACGGCGGATTTTAACAGCATCCAAGTAGATATCGCTCATGGTATCTTTTGTGTGGACGATTTTCATTTAGCACCTCAGTTATAATTATTTTGTTTATTATATATCAAGAGTAGGAGAAAAATTATTATTTTATTTAAATAGCAGTTTTTTACTATTTTTAATTCGGATCTGGAGCCCAAAACATATCTGAAGTAATTTTTGAATTTTATAATAACTAAGTGATAGGTCAATGTTTAATTGATACGCCTGTTTTATTGACATAACCTATCCACTTCTGAGTGTTGTCATATAAAGAATAGTAAACTTCCTCAGAAAAATGATTGTATCGACCTTGCGCATGATAAGTTTTTTGATAAAGACTGTTAGTACTGCCTTTTTTAGCAGAGAAATCATTGATATTGCCCCAAATAGTGTAGTCCTTTTTTGTAATCGTTACGTATTCATTGTTACGCATCCAAATACCTTGTTTACCGTCCGCTTTTGCGACATCTTTTTTATTAACGTACCCAATCCAAACATTTTTATTATCATATAAGGAATAGAAGACCTCACCAGAAAAGTGATTGTACTTCCCTTGTGCATGATAGGTTTTTTGATAAAGGCTGTTAGTATTACCTTTTTTAGCAGAGAAATCATTGATATTGCCCCAAATAGTAGAGTCTTTTTTGGTGACAGTAACGAATTCATTATTATACAACCAAAGACCTTGTTTTCCGTCTACTTTTTTTACAGCTTTAGCATTTATATAGCCTTGCCAAGTTCCTTTACTATCATATAAAGAATAATAAGTATCACCATTAGAATGATTATATCTGTATTTGGCTTGGTATGTATTAGTGAGTAATTTATCAGAAGTATTTTTCTTAGCCCAGTTAAATGAACTAAATAGATTGTAGCCTTTTTGGGTGATTGTGACATAGCTACCGTCATTAATAGGATTTCCTTGTGGATTAGAATTCCCAAGGTTCATTTTTAGTGCAAAACTTGGCGGAAATGCTGACCACCAAATCGGTGATTGTTCAACATTCGTGTCAAAATTAGGTGCGTGGATATATTGCTCATTACCAATATATATCGCTACATGATAAGTTGCGCCTGAACTTCCCCAAAAAAGTAGATCACCTGGTTCTAATTGAGAAATATTCGCTTTAGAAATATTGACTTTAGTACCCGATTTTTCTTGAGGTACAGTCCAGTCCCCAATGTTTTTTCCAGTTACTTGTAAAAATACATAACGAGACAGACCTGAGCAGTCGAATTTATTTGGTCCTAAGCGGTCAGGATAATTTTGTGTATAAGGTTTACCTATATGTTTTTTTGCCTCAGCTACAATTTGATCTCTTTGATTGCTTGCTTTAAATAGCGAACGCACTTCAGGTGCAGTATATTGAGAAGGCGAAGGCGATAAGCTGGCTAATGTTTCAATAAATGACTTGTATTCTTCAAAAGATAAGACTTGATTGCGAGAATCAGTTTCAAATTGTTTTCTTAATTCATCTTCATTGTTATAAAGAGGAGAAGGGCTTGTGGTGGTACCTTCTTGATCACTTTGACTAGACTCAATTGTTTGTTCAGGACTTGTGATAGTTGCTTCTGTACTAAGGGATGATTCACTAGTACTTTCAGTTGTTGAGTCGCTACCTAGACTTGCATTTTGGGACATATCAGTTGAAGTACTGTCAGCAAAAACGGTAGTACTGCTTGTCATAGAACTGAAAGCTGTAATTAATGCCAAATTGACAATTATTTTTTTTAACATTAAAAAACTCCTTTTTACATTTGTGGAAATAATATCATTATACCACTGTTTTGTAAACGGTTGTTGATTTAAAAAGCAGTGATTGGCGATATGATGCGATCATTTTTTTCATACTAGTTCCTAAGTGAAACTAGCATGTGATAGGAAACGGCTAATATGTAACTGTAAAAAGTATTGCTATACTATTATATGGTTTTTTATGCTAAAATCTATAAATAAAGACGTATAGATTTCTAATGATGAAAATTTTTTCGAAAGAGATAGCATCTAAATTAGTTCGTTATGCTCTATTTAAGGAGGAGAATCTGTGTTTGAACGTTTAAGACAGTCAAAGTTATTTTTTTGGTCAGCAGAATTACTGGTTATTGCCACATTGATTTTTGTATCATCAAAGATTAATTTCATTTTCACGCCAATCGGAACATTTTTTTCAACATTATTTGCGCCAGTCTTAGTAGCAGGATTTTTGTATTATATTTTGAATCCAATCGTCAATTTATTGATGAAAACGAATATGAAGCGAATTTTTGCGATTTTAATTGTATTCTTACTCTTGATTGTAGCGCTTGTGTTGATTTTAGTTAGTGTGATTCCTAGTTTAGTATCCCAATTATCCAGTTTGGCTTCTAACATGCCGGATGTTTTTAAAAACGTGGAAGCCTGGGTTTACCAAATGGCTGGATTGCCTATTTTTAAAGATTTTGATTTGACGAACTATATTGATCAATTGGATATTTCTTATGGCAAAATTATTCAGCAGTTTATTACTGGATTATCCAGCAGTTTAGGTTCGATCGTATCGACAGTTGCTTCAACGACGATCATCATTGTCACAGCACCATTTATTTTATTTTACATGTTAAAAGATGGGGATCGGATGGTCCCAGGAATTAAACGTGTTTTACCTGAAAAACGACAAGATGATATTGTTGAATTATTAGGTAAATTGAATAAAACATTATCAAGTTATATTAGCGGTCAAGCGATTGAGTGTTTGTTCGTTGCAACGTTTACTGTTATTGGTTATTCATTGATTGGTGTCCGGTATGCATTTTTATTCGGTGTCATTGCTGGTGTGACCAACTTGATTCCTTATTTAGGACCTTATATCGGTCTAGCTCCAGCAGTTTTTGTCACAGTTTTTGATGAACCAGTTAAAGCACTACTTTGCTGTCTGGTTGTGTTGATTGTACAACAAATCGATGGCAATATTATCTATCCAAACGTGATCGGTAAATCATTACAAATCCATCCTTTGACCATCATTCTTATTTTACTTGTAGCCGGAAATATCGCTGGGCTCTTAGGGATTTTCTTAGCAGTGCCATTTTATGCAGTGTGTAAAACAATCGTTGTATATGTTTTTCAAATGGTTCGTAAGAATAAAATGGAAGAACAACCTATCCTCGATCTTCCCGACGAAATAAATTCGCCACAAAGTAAGGAAAAATAGTTAATGAATATTGAAATCATATCTCGTTTGTGATACGATTTTAACGTGACTACCTCATGTAGTCACGTTTTTTTAAAACAAAGAAAGTAACCCTTTCTAGATTTGGGAATTGTCAGTTATACGAACTAAATTTTTGAGAGAAATAGCATGAATAAGATAACAAAAATCCTATTCAGCAATCCCTATTTTTTATTGAAAAAGCTCGATTGTCCATTCCCGCAAACATTTAAGGAGAGAAAACATTATGAATAATGCTGACCCCGAGAGTCAGTCGCTTATCGCGCAAATTTTACTATTGGTTGTTTTAACATTGATCAACGCTTTTCTTGCAGCATCAGAAATCGCGGTAGTTTCTGTAAATAAGAATCGTGTCGAACAAAAGGCTGAAGAAGGCGATGCAAAGGCTAAGAAATTATTAAAAGTTTTGCAAGATCCTACAAGCTTTTTATCGACGATCCAAGTTGGTATCACTTTAGTCAATATTTTATCTGGTGCCTCATTAGCGGATTCATTATCAGCCAAATTAGCACCTGTCCTTGGCGGTGGCGCTGCAGCGAAAAATATTGCAAATATTATTATTTTAGCTTTATTGACCTATGTCTCGATCGTTTTTGGTGAGTTATACCCAAAACGAATTGCAATGAATAAATCAGAAGAAGTAGCTCAAGCTACATCAGGATTTGTGCGTGTGATCGGCGTTGTTGCTAAACCGTTCGTATGGTTATTATCTGCTTCAACGGATTTGCTTTCAAAGATTACACCAATGAAATTTGATGATGCTGATTCAAAAATGACGCGTGATGAAATGCGTTATATGTTGGAGTCAGAAGGTGTTTTAGATAATGATGAGCTGGAAATGCTCCAAGGTGTCTTTTCTTTAGATACAAAAGTGGCACGTGAAGTCATGGTTCCACGTACAGATGCATTTATGATTGATATTTCCGATGATATCCAAGAAAATATCGATGCAGTGTTATCAGAAAATTATTCAAGAATTCCAGTATATAACGAAGATAAAGACAAAATCGTTGGTGTTCTTCATACTAAGAACTTATTAAAAGCAGCCCATAAATTAGGCTTTGATAAGATTCAACTAAAAAATATTATCCAAGAACCGCTGTTTGTTCCAGAAACGATTTTTATTGACGATCTATTGTATGAACTAAAACGAACGCAAAATCAAATGGCCATTTTATTAGATGAATATGGTGGTGTGGTTGGTTTAGCTACATTAGAAGATCTACTAGAAGAGATTGTTGGAGAAATTGATGATGAGACAGATGAAGTCGAAAATTTATATGCTAAGATCGATGATCACGAGTATTTAGTTCAAGGAAGAATGCTGATTGATGAATTCAATGAAGTGTTTGGAACAGATTTACACATGAGTGATGTTGATACAATGGCAGGGTATTTAATAACGGCATTAGGTACGATTCCTGATGAAGAGGAGAAACTGTCGTTTGATGTTGGTAATCTTACATTGACCTCAGAAGAAATGGAAGGAACACGTGTTTTAGCGTTAAAAGTTGTTTTCCATGATGAAGATATCGTTGATGAAGAACCAGAAGAATACCGTCGTTTCTTCCGTAAAGAAATGGAAGATGACGAGCCAAGAAGATAAAAGAACTACTTTTACTCCAGCAGTTTATCTGGAGTTTTTGAGGCTGGGATGTGACTCGTAGAGTTACGTCCCAGCCTTCTTCTTTTTTCTTAGCTTGGATTGACACCTTTGGTATTATGCACCGCTTTGATCGCTTGGTAGAGACCAATGTATTGTTCATCATTATTTGCTGAGAAGCGAAAAACAAATGATGGTAAATGGCATTCTTCTGGAATTAAATAAGATGAGGTAGCCACAATAAAATCTAAAGAAGAAAATTTATTCTGTTCATAGGCGACTAATTGAACAAATGGCAACTCCTCAATAAATTGCGTCAACGGTTGAATAAGTAAGTAGTTCGACTCAGCGATTAAAGCAATACGTACGACCTTGTTTGCTTGAAATGATTCATAAAGCGGAACGAGTAAAGCAGCCAGAGTATCTGATAATTGCTCAATGTTATTTTTGAGCCAAGCAAAGTTCTTTCTTTTGGCAATTTTTTGAAACAAAGCTTTAAAATGCGTTAACAATTGATAGTAGTATTCATTTTTTGAATATAAAGAATGGTTGATCAAGTGAAATAATGTTGGAAATGGTTGTTCACTGATCGCTGTTGAGAAAATAATATTAGCTGTATTCCCAAAAAGAATCGGAGCATCATCCCAAGAAAAGTCGTTAGGCATAAATTTTTCACCAAATAACGTACAAAATTCTTCAAATAGTTTAGTAGCCGAATTGATATGAGTGTCTAAATAGGTGCCCAATAGTGAAAGACGGTGGTCATTATTTCTAAAAAAGTTCGGCGTAGCAATCAACAAATAAGCTGCATATTGGGCTTCAGCTGCCAATTGATTTGTTTCACTGATTAAATCACCAAAGAAAATTTTTGCATAAATGGGACTTGTTGGAATATAAGGATCGATCGTTGTTTTTTCTGTCAATACATTACCTGACAATACTCTTAGATAAATGATATCCAGTATCAGAGTGATTTGTTTATCCGCAGAATAGCTGTAGCTATCAGGGAAATACGGACTGATTACTTTGGTAATGTCTTCATAAGCGATTGGATTGTTTGGGATTTTTGGTAGATGGGTCCCTTGAGAAGCGAGCCAAATTAATGTATATAACGTTATTCGAATAACGCGTTCATCACCATAAAGAGTTAATTGAGACGTGTTCATCTTAATATTGAATTGTTTAAAGTAGTCACTTAATAACTTAGATTTTCGAACTACAGTCGCTTTACTATGGTAATTTTTCTCGCAAAACTTAGTTAAATCATCCGTTGGATAAAAGAGAATCGAAATTAGCAATTGATAAGGAATACTTTGAGTAATTAAATACTGATAGTATCTATCATAGGACATATCTTGTTTATAGCAAACCCCACTGTCATGAAGTATTTCAATCTTTTCATGAGCTAATGTTGTGAGATCTTGTTGAAGCAATTCTAGCAGATAAACGACTCGACTGTATGAGTAATCGAGCTTATTTTCAAAAAAATTGATACTGTGTTCTTTATCAGAAAATCGAGTTAATAATTTAAATAAAATCAATTTTCGTTTGGCGGTATCTTCTAACATCATGGCTTCCAGCATTTTTTTCTCCTTTAAAGTAAATTTATCAATAAAGTAAAAAGTATGGACTTAATTTGAATAATTTATTAAAAAAATGATTATTTAATAACGATGGTATTGGCGATAATGTTGAAATATAAGTTATATATGATTGAAAAATAACGTATATAAAAAATGAATAACTGCTTTAGTCACGAATTTACGACATTTGCACTATTGGAGAGCTGACTTTATACTTGATTTAGTTAAGTGTAAAACAATTCTTAGTAATAAAGCTAGTTTTTTTAGTTATTTAATCTAAGGTTTATTTCTTCCCCAATTAATAGAGATCAAGACAAAATTCATTGAGTTTTGTTTTGATCTCTTCGATTTTTTTCTGAAACTTAGCTAAAGACTTTGAAAACTACGGTAATTCCATGATATACTACACTAGTTGAATAATAAAGAGTAGGGAGAATTTTCCGATGTAGAGATCCTTTAAATAAAAAATGATGTTTTTTCTTAGAAAATAATAATAGATTGGAGTAACAAATGAATAATCCACATTTAAAAGAACAAGTAGATAGCCGTCGTACATTTGCGATTATTTCCCATCCAGATGCTGGTAAAACGACGATCACAGAACAGCTTTTATTATTTGGGGGAGCGATCCGCCAAGCTGGAACTGTTAAAGGTAAGAAAACAGGGAACTTTGCAAAATCTGACTGGATGGAAATTGAAAAACAAAGAGGAATTTCTGTAACCAGTTCTGTGATGCAGTTTGATTATGATGGAAAACGTGTCAATATTTTAGATACACCTGGACACGAAGACTTTTCAGAAGATACGTATCGGACTTTGATGGCCGTGGATAGCGCCGTTATGGTAATTGATAGCGCTAAAGGGATCGAAGCCCAAACAAAGAAATTATTCCAAGTTGTTAAAAAGCGTGGAATCCCGATTTTTACCTTTATCAATAAATTAGATAGAGATGGTCGTGAACCGTTAGAGTTACTTGAAGAATTAGAAGAATTGTTAGATATTGAATCTTACCCAATGAATTGGCCAATCGGTATGGGAAAAGGGCTGCATGGGTTATATGATATCTACAACAAACGTGTAGAAGTTTATCGACCTGAAAATAATAATGGTGAACGCTTTATTCCATTAGTGGATGGTGATATTCCAAGTGATTTGCCATTACACCAAGACAGTGTTTATAGACAAGTATTGGAAGAAGTTGAGCTATTAGTCGAAGCAGGCGATGAATTTGATACGGAGAAAATCGCACGTGGGGATCAAACACCTGTCTTCTTTGGTTCAGCCTTAACCAATTTTGGGGTACAGACAATGTTAGAAACTTTCTTACAGTTTGCTCCCGCGCCTTATGCTCATAAGACTGAAGCTGGGGAAGAAGTTAGCCCTTATGAAGAAGAATTTTCTGGCTTTGTGTTTAAGATCCAGGCCAACATGAATCCTGCTCACCGAGATCGGATTGCTTTTGTCCGGATTTGTTCAGGCACATTTGAACGTGGCATGGACGTTATTCTTGGTAGAACAGGTAAGAAAATCAAGTTAAGTAATGTAACACAATTTATGGCTGATGCCAGAGAAAATGTTGAGGAAGCCGTAGCCGGAGATATTATCGGAATCTATGACACTGGTAACTATCAAATTGGTGATACGCTGTACGAAGGAAAATTAAAAGTTCAGTATGAAGAACTACCATCATTTACGCCAGAACTATTTATGAAAGTCAGTGCTAAAAATGTGATGAAACAAAAATCATTCCATAAAGGTATTAATCAACTCGTTCAAGAAGGTGCTATTCAACTATATAAAACCTATTTAACAGAAGAATATATTCTGGGGGCTGTTGGACAATTGCAATTTGAAGTGTTCCAACATCGTATGCTGAATGAATACAATGCTGAAGTGATCATGACACCAATGGGCTCAAAAATCGCTCGTTGGATCGATCCAGCTGATTTAGATGAACGAATGAGTTCTAGTCGAAATATTTTAGCTCGCGATCGTTTTGACCAACCATTGTTCTTGTTTGAAAATCAATTTGCTATGCGTTGGTTTGCGGATAAATATCCAGATGTTGAATTGAAGAGTTTGATGTAAGAGTATATTTAAATGAATGATCATAACCGTTTTTATCGATTCTGAATTGATAAAAATGGTTTTTTTATTATTTGACATTAAAGTAAGTTATACGTATAATCAACAACATTATTGGAGTGATAAATATGAGTCGTCGTTTAAGACAATTAAAAAATGTTTCAGTGGTAATACGCTTCTAAGTCAAAAGAAAAATCAAACTTAGAAGCGAGGAAGAAAAATGACAAATAATCATAATTTTGAAAAATGGTCAGACACAATGTACTTAAAGGATTTGGTGACGAATCCATTGATCGAGGTAGGCGAGTGTTCTTATTACTCTGGCTATTATGGCAGTCAAGAGTTCGAGAATGGTTGTGTTCGTTATCTTTGGGGAGATCCATCGACAAGAGCAGCCTTTGATCCGGTAAAAGACATGGGTTGGCATCTAGATAAATTGATCATTGGAAATTATGTGTGTATTGCGGCTGGTGCCACGATTTTGATGGGTGGTAATCATAATCACCATCCAGACTGGATTACTGTTTATCCTTTTGCGAGTCATGTAGAGAAATCTTATGAGCCAAAAGGGAATACAGTTATTAAAAGTGATGCGTGGATTGGGATGAATGCGATGATCATGCCAGGTGTTACGATTGGTGAAGGAGCTGTGATTGCAGCTGGTTCAATGGTGGTAAAAGATATTCCACCGTATACGATCGTTGGTGGTAATCCAGCGAGAGTGATTAAACAGAGATTCTCTAATGACGAAATCAATATGCTATTAGAGCTGAGATGGTTTGACTGGACAAAAGAACAGATCGAAGGAGCACAGGATATTTTGATGAGTGGTTCTGTCGATAAATTGTATCTTTACTATAAAAAACACATCCTAAAGTAAATAAAAAAAGCCAATTTATCCTATCACTGATAAATTGGTTTTTTATTATAGTTATCTAATTTTCAACAAGGCTAGAAGTCATCGGAATCGAAATTTCTATCACATCTTTTAATTCAATGATCGAAATTTGATTGCGGTCATATTTTTCTTTTGGAATGCGTTTCAAGAAATAAGCTAAAACCTCATTGATTTCTGTCTTTCGAACGGCGCGTTTCTTATTTACAATCAATATTTCAGCATGTTGTGCAGCTTCTGTATAAACGACGGTCGTGTTACCCGCTGAATAAACTTTAACAAAGTATGCATCGGTATTTTCTAGTTGTTTATTGACTAACTGTTTGTAGCTATTAGTTACATTGACTAATTTCATTTTTTTCACCTCAACTTCGTTCTTTTTTACATTAATAATAAAAAGCAGAGTACTCACAGAATTAATCGGGCTGGAATAAACTTTCTTAAAATTTGATATAAATCTACTCATCTTTATTATAAATTTTTTTAGCTCAAATAAAAAGAAATTTGTCTTAAAAAACACAAAAAAGTCAATCAGTTTGCCTGATTGACTTCACTTTTTATTCTTTTTCTGTAGTTGCTTCGTTGATATCACTAGGATCTGTGGTTATTTCGCCAGTGACAATAATTTTTCCATCATCATCTAGTTTAGCGATCAATTGATGTTCTTCTGGATGATCTAGGAAGTATTCGGCAATGCCGTCTTCAATTTGTTCTTGGATCGTCCGACGTAGTGGGCGAGCCCCCATTGAAGGATCATAGCCTAAATCAACTAATTTTTCTTTAACATCCGTTGGCACATTGATATGGATTTTTTGATGAGCAAGTAAACCATTGACTTCATCCAGCATCAAACCGACGATGTTCATTAAGTTTTCTTTACTCAATGCTTTAAATTCAACAATACCATCAAAACGGTTCAAGAATTCTGGTGTGAAGAAGTTATTCAACTGTCCTAAAACAGATTTTGTAAGACCATCGCGGGCAGCACCGAAGCCGACATTTGCCTCTGCATTACCTGTTCCAGCGTTACTTGTCATGATAATAATTGTATCTTTAAAGCTAACTGTTCTGCCTTGGGCATCAGTTAGGCGTCCATCATCAAGAATTTGCAAGAACATATGCAAGACATCTGGATGAGCCTTTTCGATTTCATCTAATAAGATCAAGCTGTATGGATTACGGCGAACTTTTTCAGTTAATTGTCCTGCTTCATCATAACCAACATAGCCTGGAGGTGAACCAATCAATTTAGAGACACTATGTTTTTCCATGTATTCACTCATATCAAAACGAATCATTGAATCTTCTGAACCGAATAATTCATAAGCTAATTGTTTGGCTAATTCTGTTTTACCAACACCAGTCGGCCCTACGAATAGGAAGGAGCCAATTGGACGATTTTGTTTCCCTAAACCAACGCGATTACGGCGAATGGCTTTGGAGACTTTATCAACTGCATTATCTTGTCCAACGACATGAGCTTTTAGGTCCACAGCTAGGTTTTTCAGTTGTGTTTGTTCTTTTTCTTTTAAATCACCGACAGGAATCCCTGTTTTTTGTTCAATGATGGCTTCAATATTTTTCTCACCGATCACAGGTGTTTCTTCGTCGCTGATTTGTTTTTCTTTCATTGTTTGTAATTTATTGATTTGGTCACGATAGTAAGCCGCTTTTTCAAAATCTTCCTCTGCAGAAGCTTGTTGTTTTTGTTGTTCAGCATCCGCAAGTTTTTTCTCGATTGTTTTAGGATCGACGATTTGGATGGTCAAGTTCATTTTAGAACCAGATTCATCTAATAAATCGATCGCTTTATCTGGTAAGAAACGATCTTGGATATAACGATTAGATAAAGTTGCAGCGGCTTTGATTGCTTCATCTGTATATTTCACATGATGATAGTCTTCATAGCGTTTTTGCAGACCTTTAAGAATCGCAATCGTTTCGTCTACGGTTGGCTCATCTACACGAACGGGCTGCATCCGGCGTTCTAAGGCAGCATCTTTTTCGATGATGCGATACTCATTTAAAGTCGTTGCACCAACCATTTGTAGCTCACCACGAGCGAGTGCTGGCTTTAAAATATTACCAGCATCCATGTTACCATCACCTGCAGCACCTGCACCGACGATTTCATGTACTTCATCAATGAATAAAATGACATTTTCAGCTTGCTTGATTTCTTCAATCAATTTTTGCATACGCTCTTCAAATTGACCACGAATACCAGTTCCTTGAACTAATGAAACAACATCTAGACGAATAACTTCTTTGTCTAATAGTTTCTGCGGAACATCGCCATCAACGATTTTTTGAGCTAAACCTTCAACAACTGCAGTTTTACCAACACCAGGTTCACCGATCAAGACAGGGTTATTCTTTGTACGACGATTTAAAATTTCAATCACTCGTTTGATTTCCTCGTCACGGCCGACGACTGGATCAACATCACCATTTTTAGCAGCTTGTGTAATATTGATACCGTACTCGCCTAATAAACCATTCGATTGACCAGCACCACCTCTTGGAGGCTGACCGTTGCCGTCACCAAATTGAGTAGGAGGGGTCTGACCGTTAGGATTCCCTTGTTGTTCCTGCATTTGACGAGATAAAGAGCGGTATAAATCATCTAAACTTCCAAAACCAAATGGATCTTGTTGAGACATTGTTGGTTGATTATCGTTTGCTTGTGCTTTTAATTTTTGATAGCAACTTTGGCAATAGTCCAATTGTTTTCTTTGACCATTAACATTTGCATATAAGTGGATCGTTGCTGGATTTTGTTGACAATTTTGACAAATCATAGGATAAAACACGTCCTTTCAAAGTAAGACTAATGATAGTTCAAAGTCATTTAAATAGGTCGAATAGTCTGCTGACCATTTTTGACCTTTGAGAATATTATAGCATCTTTTGGACAAGAATCAAGCAATTGAACTCTGGAATGGTTCAATAAATTAAGTGAAAAAATCATATTGATAAGAATGTTACTTTTCCTATAATGAAAATTATTATGTTTTTATAAAAATAGCAACTTTTATTTATATGAACAATGATAATAATTTAGACAAATATCTATTTTTGTCATACAATATCTTCAGTCTAAAAATAAAAGTGAAAGCTGTGATTAATCAATGTATGAAAATCGATTTGAAGAACAAATCAACGCCTTAAAAGAAGGAACTATTACTGAACTCATTATCGAACCAAAAGATTTTACAGCCTTTAGAGAAGTTTGGAAAAATTTACCCGATCGAATGTCTTTTGTCGGAGAAGCTGGATTAAATGGACGAATTATATATCATTATATGAAGGAAGAAAAATAATTGATCGTTTCATTTGATAAAAAATAGGTGAAAAGTGTTGTAACTACTCACAAAAAATGGTAATCTTAAAAATTGAAAGGGTATTATCCAGATTCTAGTTTCACTTGAAACGTATCAAGAAAGGAAAACCCTAACATAAAAAATTATTTTACTTACGAAGGAGACCGATTTATATGGAAAAGAAAGATTTTCACATCGTAGCAGAAACAGGGATTCACGCTCGTCCAGCTACATTATTAGTACAAACTGCAAGTAAATTCAACTCAGATATTAACTTAGAATACAAAGGTAAATCTGTTAACCTTAAATCAATCATGGGCGTTATGTCTTTAGGCGTTGGCCAAGGTTCGGACGTAACAATCTCAGTTGATGGTGTTGACGAAGCTGATGCATTAGCAGCAATCGTAGACACAATGCAAAAAGAAGGATTGTCAGAATAATGTCTGAAATGCTAAAAGGAATTGCCGCAAGTGATGGTGTTGCTATCGCTAAAGCTTACCTGTTAGTTCAACCTGATTTATCTTTCGACAAAAAATCTGTAGATGATATATCTGCTGAAGAAGGCCGTTTAGATGATGCTTTAGCAAAATCTACGACTGAGTTGCAAGCAATCAGAGAAAAAGCAGCGCAAAGCCTTGGTGAAGAAGAAGCACAAGTATTTGACGCACATTTAATGGTTTTATCAGATCCTGAAATGATCGGTCAAATCAAACAAAACATTCAAGATAACAAAGTTAATGCTGAATCAGCGTTAAAAGAAGTAACTGATATGTATATCGGTATGTTCGAAGCTATGGATGATAATGCCTACATGCAAGAACGTGCGGCTGATATTCGTGATGTTGCAAAACGTATTTTAGCTCATTTATTAGGTGTTACTCTTCCTAATCCTTCAATGATTAACGAAGAAGTCGTTGTGGTTGCCCATGACTTAACACCAAGTGATACCGCTCAATTAGACCGCACGTATGTAAAAGCATTCGTAACAGATATTGGCGGACGTACATCACATTCAGCGATTATGGCTCGCTCTCTTGAAATTCCTGCAATCGTAGGAACAAAAGAAATCACTGCCAAAGTCAAAGAAGGCGATATTTTAGCTGTTAACGGAATCGATGGCGATGTGATCGTTCACCCAACAGATGCTGAAAAAGCTGAGTTTGAAGCAAAAGGCAAAGAATACGCTGATCTTAAAGTTGAATGGGAAAAACTTAAAAATGCTGAAACAGTAACTGCTGATGGTAAACACATCGAGTTAGCTGCGAACATTGGTACTCCTAAAGATTTAGAAGGCGTACACAACAATGGTGCTGAAGCTGTTGGTTTATATCGTACAGAATTCCTTTACATGGATTCTCCAGATTTCCCAACAGAAGATGAACAATATACAGCTTACACTGCAGTACTTGAAGGCATGAACGGCAAACCTGTCGTGGTTCGTACAATGGATATCGGTGGAGATAAAGAATTACCGTATCTTCAATTACCGCATGAAATGAACCCGTTCTTAGGTTATCGTGCATTACGTATCAGCTTATCTGAACGTGGTGACGAAATGTTCCGTACACAAATGCGCGCATTATTACGTGCTTCTGTTCACGGTAACTTACGTATCATGTTCCCAATGGTTGCAACGTTAAAAGAATTTAGAGCAGCGAAGAAAATCTTTGAAGAAGAAAAAGCAAAATTAGTCTCTGAAGGAACTAAAGTTTCTGATACGATTCAAGTCGGTATCATGATTGAAATTCCTGCAGCGGCTGTAATTGCGGATAAATTCGCCAAAGAAGTTGATTTCTTCAGTATTGGAACAAATGATTTGATTCAATACACGATGGCAGCAGACCGTATGAACGAACGCGTTTCTTACCTTTACCAACCATATAACCCATCAATTCTACGTTTGATTAAAAACGTGATTGATGCATCTCATGCAGAAGGTAAATGGACTGGTATGTGTGGAGAAATGGGTGGCGATCAAATGGCTGTACCATTATTGGTAGGAATGGGCTTAGATGAGTTCTCAATGAGTGCGACATCTATTCTTCAAACTCGTAGCTTAATGAAACGTCTAGACACTAAGAAAATGGCTGAACTTGCGGATCGTGCGTTGAATGACTGCGATACAATGGAAGAAGTTATTGACTTGGTTAAAGAGTATACGAAATAAATAGTAATTAGAAGCTTTCGCTGTTCAGAATTTATTCTGAATTGCGAAAGCTTTTTTGTCCAAAAAAATAATAGATAAGTATGTTGAATGTATTTCGTTCTAATGGTAAAATAAATTAAATTTAGTTGCGATAAAAATAGAGATCAAGTAGTTATTTTAAACATGGCTTAGGCGGTAGTGTATAAGGTTAAGTCTTGGCAAAGCTAGAAAGATGGAGAATAGTTATGCTAAATTTATTGTCTACATTATTTTCAATAGTTATGCTTTTTGTGTCAGCTCTTTTTGTTTATTTGGATCTCAAGAAGAAGTTGACCGTAAAAGATAGAATAATTTTCATCGTTTTAGTTTTAGTATATTCTTTATCGATTGTAGTAAAACTGATTTTATAAAAAGAGCATTAGCGTAGTAATGAGGTCATTTTTGTTTTCTTCAGTTTTATGGAATAGAAAAGAACCTTATTAGAAAAAAGCCAACTTCTGTTTAGATGTGGCTTTTTTGTATAAATTGAATTGTAATGACTGCTATCATTTCAGTAACGTTGTCTACTAGAATACAAGCAAAAACTTTAATCATTGCGATTATTGGTGTGGTTCAGAATTCTTGATTGCCAAATTTACAAAGTAATTCCATTCATTAGTTCAGTGTTTGTTTTAGGTATTTTACGATTTTTCACTCGTTGATTAGAAATTGTCATTTAGGATGCTTTTATAAGCTGTAAACCTTATGAAGATGGTAGAATGAGAGTGTTAAAAGAAAATCAATAAAAATTTCTTAAACCTGATGTATCTTAAGAAATAACTAAAACTATTGTTGTATAGTAAGGAACTAGTAAATCTTTTAGGAGGCTTCTATGAAAAACAAACAAAAAAAACTCACTGTAGCGATGACAGTATTGTTGATCTCTACAGGTTTATACACTGGAAAAACAGCATTGGCAACACAAGGTAGCGCAGCAGAAAGTACTTCAGTAAGTACTAGTAATACAGAGACTACGCAAAGTTCTGAGCAGACTCTACAAATCAACGCAGTTGCCTTAGGTAACGCACTGACCCAAGAGCAAAAGGACTTTACGTTAAAAGAATTAGGTATTAAAGGTGAAACACCACAATATACAACGACAGGAAAAGACCTTATGAGTTTTATCCCTGATGGTGGTTTTACACCAGAATGGGCGGTGTATAGCTCTGTTCGGATGGAAACTCAGAAAAAAGGGGCTGGAATCTCTGTAGATATCGCTACACCTAAAAATATTACCAAAATTACAGAAGCTCAGTATCAAAATGCAGCATTAACTGCTGGGATAACAGATGCTAAATTAACCGTTGCATCCGCTGTGCCAATCGATGGTTCAGGTGCTTTAGCAGGTGTTTATAAAATCGTCGAAGAATCTGGTGGGATAATCAATCGAGACCGTGTAGGCGTTGCACAGGACGAAATGGATGTACTATCTAAGATCACAGAAGAAAATAAAGACAAAGATGGCTATTCCGATGAAGCCTTGAATGCAGCACAAGAACAAGCGAAAAAAGAATTGGCTGCCAAAACTGCTGATGGCAAAAACTTGACCCAAGCAGATATTCAAAAAACAGTTGAAAATGCCTTGCAAAGTCAAGGGATCAAAGATGTGATGTCATCAGATCAGGTGAAAGAATTGACGACATTGATGAGTGATATGAAAGATAAAAATATTTTTGAAGATTTTGTAAATCAACTCGATTTGTCTAAAACGAAAGAACAAATTCAAGAGAAATCTAAAGGACTTTGGGAGAATATTAAAGGCTTCTTTAGTGGACTTTGGGATTCGGTTACTGGGAAATAAAATAAGCAAAGATTGATGAGTTAAAACTATTGAATAGTTTTAGCTCATCTTTTTGTAGGTGTGAATAATTAAGAAATGAAACATACTTTTTATTGTATAATCAATCTATAAAGGCATATGAAAGAAGGTTATCAAGGATGATACGTTATGCAACATTAATGGATCTAGATTTTTTAAAGATGCATGATGCTCACATACCTCAGGAAAGACTTCGATTAGCCATTGAGGAAAATAGAATTCTGATTATTGAAGAAAACGAAATGATTGGTTGGCTTAGATTTAGTTTCTTTTGGGAGTCTATTCCATTTGTGGATATGTTGTTTATCTTGGAACCTTTTAGAGGTAAACAATATGGGACAGATGTAATGCATTTTTTTGAACGTGAAATGTTCGTTCAAGGGTTTAAAGAACTTATGCTATCAACTTCCAGTGAAGAGTACTCGCAGCATTTATATCTTCAATTAGGGTTTAAAACAGTGGGTGGATTTTTCCCGATAAATGAGCCTTATGAAATAATGATGGTAAAAAACTTGATTGGGAAAGTTGAAAAAAGGTGATTTTAATAAATAAAATCATGGAGGAACTAAAAATGACTAAAAGAATAAGAAAATCTGAGCGAATAAGAAAGCATGGTAGTACATATGTTATATCTTTACCTAATGAAGTAATTCAAGCATTATCCTTAAATGAAAGTGATAAACTAGATTTTATTATTCGTGATGGACAAGTCTCATTAGAAAAATCTTTAGTGATTAAATCGGAAAATCTATTAGGAACATTTTCATCTGATATAGATTTTTTTATGGATAAGCATGATCAAGTTTTTAAAAAAATGGCAGAGAATAAGTAATTATATAATTTAGGGGCTGATTTATAGAGCCCCTGTTATTGCATAAGTAATTATTTTACATTTACTTCTTGAATTTTTGATGCTTGTTTTTCAGCAGTTAAGTTGAGCTTTTTAAACTCTGTATTAAAAGTTTGGAAAAGTTTTGAACAAGCATAATAATCTTTCACAACCTGTTTCTTATTAATCGGCGTATTTGGATTCGTAAAATACTTCTCCAAAACCGCCAACGGTTCTTGCCATGATTGCAATCGTTCAAGCGTATCTCTAAGATCAATAATATCCTGATAAGGAACAGCTTTAATACAAAGTGCAGAATTTTTCATAAGTAAGTTCTCCTTTTTATTGTTTATTTAAGCAACAATCAACAATTGAGAAAAAGAAAAAACGATAGAGATTGCCGTCTCTATCGTTGGGATGACTAAAAGACTATAGCGCGTTTCTTAGCCCAATTTGAAGAAATTTCAAAAACTGTCTAGAAATTCTTACAAAAATTAGGTACAATAAAGAAGCTAGTGCTACGGTACTAGTAATCAGGCAACTTGGATAGATAGGTCGTTCTGTCTATTCGGGGCTTCATTTACTGGGTGGTACCAGTAGATGAAGTGCCTATTTTTTTTATTCTTTTTCTCAAATTTTATAGGATAGCAACAAAAAAACGATCACAGACTCCCTGCAATCGTTGACAATAGGCAAGTCAAAGAACGTCTATTTTTACTCGTCTGTACTTGAAAGGAGAAGGTTGGTAGTCTTCTAGCATACAAAAGAATGTAAAAATAAGAAAATGACATACACTATTGGCGATTTGCTTAAGCAGGTCGTTCTGTTTAATCAAAACTTCACTAGTTTGGTTGGTAGCCAGATCAGGAAGTGCCAATTATTTAGTTTTATCGTTAAGAGAAACTACATCTAATTCACTCATTTCGTGCTAAGTGAATGATTACTATTTCCCTTGTTAATTATTTCTATCCTATGGCTATTAGTATACCGAAAAAAACAGCTGTTCGCAATAAAAAATCTTACATTTCACGATTAAATAACACCCAAAACCCTCTCTCTTATATATAAGGAAAAATAACAAATTTTTTTCTAACCCCTCCAACTATAACTCACTTTGAAACCTCATTTCGTATTATTTGTTATATAATGAATCCTAAAAGAAATCCAAGATGTTTAAAAAGTTTTTTTAATTACCTAAAAAGTTATTTATTTTTAAATTTATGTTCGCTATAATTGTAATATAATCACAAAGATGAAGGGTGTTTATATATGGCAATTTCAAGTAACACAAGCATTGCAGCAGGAATTTCAGCTTCTTTCAGTCAATCAGCTAGTGCATTAAATAGTATCAGTGCATCAACCGTTTCATCAGGAACCAACGTCTTGGGCAACGCAAATGCAAAACAAGCAATGAATAAATATGAACAGGGATTAAAACTTCTATCTTCTAGCGTCGTTTCAGCTGGAAATAATATTCATTCTGTTGCGAAAGAATTTGAAAAAGTTGATCAGAACATCACTCAACTAACAAATTTAAATAATTTGATCTAGCTATACGAGCTAATTCCTCGGGAAAAAGATAAAAATAGTTTGTGGTAAAAAGCACCACAAGCGATTTTTCCTATTTTCCAGTCGGAGTTGAACGAGCTCGTTTCACTTTCATATTAGGAGGTTTTCGATGAACGAAGTTGAATATGACCAAAAAAATTATCAATTCCGCATGCGTATTGAACAGTTGCAAGAAGATCAGCTAAGTATCAAGAAAGAAAAACGCAAAGTAGAAGAGCAACAAGAAGCTTTTTTCTACTTACAGCAAAAAGAGCAACAAGCGTATGAATTTGTTTTGAATAGTTGTGAGGCAGAGGAACGTGCTTTTTACCAAGACCGAGGAGACGAAAGTCTTTATCTAGCTAAAAAAGTGCAACGAGAACTTGAAGAGCAACAAGTTGAGCTAGAAAAAGAATATCGATTGTTGTTAGATCAAGAAGAATCAGTAAGTGCAGAACAAACTTCTTTTTGGAAGCAAAAGGAGGGAGAGTCAAATGGGACTTAATTTTTATATCGGTGAAGTTCAAGCACAAGCTAATCAAGCTTCTCGAATGAACAATCAAGCAAGTCAAGCCATTGCTTCACTGCAAACGAGTATTCAGTCATTTTTATCAGCGCCTTTATCCAGTAAGGCCTATGATTCAGCTAAAAGCTATTTTATGGTGGCATACACACCGTTGTGTCAATCTGCTATAATGACAGGAGAAGCGCTAGAAAGTGCCAATAAACACTTGCTAAGCGATTATCAGAGCATGGTTTGTGGCATTGATACGATCGAAGATGAAATTTTAGAACAAATTGCTCGTTTTGAAGAAGTGAAACGAGATGTTGAGCAACAGATGAGTACCGCCAAAACAATGCGCCCTGATTTAGAGCGGCGTTATATCAATGCGTGTGAGACTATTGAGAAGCGTCAAGAAAAATTGAGGAAGTTTCATGAATACAATGCACATTCCATAACTATTTTTTCCGACTATGAAGCATGTGAAGCGGAATTTAGTGCAGGCTTGAATCAAGTTGCCAATTGTAAGGCATGGAATCCAGCGACAGGAACGTTTGATATGACTCGTTTAAATATGAGTTGGGCGAAACCAATCAATGAACGCTGGCAAG
>NZ_JXLC01000028.1:0-56907 GCF_001886225.1 Enterococcus silesiacus
GTTTCGATTAGTTGATAGGTTCCAAATGGTAAATTGCTAACTACAGCTATACCATTGGCATTTGTCGTAACGTGCCCAACGATACTATTATTGCTGTTTAAAATGATAAATTCTGCTCCAGCTAAATTTTTACCTGTTTCATCTTTTTTGATGATTTCCAATGCGCCTGTCGCAATAATTTTTTTATTCACTATACTGATACTAGCTATTCCATTTGGTGATGCAGAAGAAATAGTCACATATCTTGGAGTTGAATCTAATTGATGACCAATAGGTGCTTGGACTTCAATCAACATGTATGTTCCATAAGGAAGACCTGACAGAAAAGCTGTACCTGTAGCATCTGTTGTAATTCTTCCCACAAACTGATTACTCGAATTATAAACGTCGAAAACTGCTCCAGCTAACGCTTGATTATTTTCATTCGTTTTAATGACCTTCAAGGTACCTTTAGACACAGTTGGCGGTAATTGTGTATTGCATTTAGTCAGACAAACAAATTGTCCAGAAAATGAAATACTAAAGTACATTGCGCTAGTTTCTAGCTGATAACCGTTAGGAGCTCTTGTTTCACGTATTGAATAACGACCGATTGGCAATGATCGTGTTTCAGCAATACCATTGTAATTTGTCTGAATTACTTGAACAGCACGATTGTAGCCATCGTAAATTGTAAATTGAGCGCCAGATAATCTAGCATTTGTTCGCTCGTCATATTTAATCACTTGAATGCCACCACATGACACAGGAGCGAAAAATCTAGGCGCAACACCTGTATTGGTCGCTAGTTTATCTTGAATACCTGACAGATAATCGTTTGTGAATAGGTTTTCTGTCTGACCATTTCCTGATGATGTCGTTGCCCATGATGTGTTTTGAGCTGCTTCAGCTTGTTTTGTACCTACAGTACTGATTGCTAGCAGAATCAAAACAATTGAAAAAAATAAATAACTAATTTTTTGTTTCATAACAATAAAACTCCCTCAATAATTTTTGATTTTTAACTTCCAATGATCATTTTTAGTACGTAATAAACCAAATAAATAATTCAATCACCTTGCTCACTCCTCTCCATTCCAAAAAGAAATTCTAATAAATATAAATAAATTTAAAAATCGTTTGATTTATCACTAGTTATTTAATGTTTTTGCTATAATAACATATGTATTATAAATTTTTTCACAAGGTAAAGTATTTTATACCGTTAGAAAGGAGACCTATAATTTGAAAGATTATGGAACGTTAATAAAAAAAATACGCCTAGAAAAAGGACTTAGTCAAAAAAATATCTATGAGGGGATTATGACCCGTCAAACATATTACTTAATCGAGACAAATGTCAGTATGCCATCTTTCGACAAGTTTTTGATGATACTGGAAAAGCTGTTTATTTCTGTTGATGAATTTCTTTACTTGGTTGATCCAGAAATGTGCCCAACAGAGATGCAGTTGTACCATCAACTAAGCGAAGCTGTCTTTAAGAAGGATCAAAAAATGCTTGATTTCCTTACTGAAAAATCACAACAACTTTATTCCTTGAGCAATAAGCAGCACTATTTCCATCTAAATTTAATCACCCAAGCAATGTCTTATTTAAACAAAGTCCCAGTAGAACCTGAGTCCATTAATTTTTTAAACGAATTGATGCAACCAATTAAGCAATACCTGATCGGCATCGATAAATGGTATCTTTATGAATTAAAACTGTTAAACAATTCCTTATACTGTTTTGAGTTATCTGAGGCAATTGCTCTAGGAACGTTGGTCGGCAAAAAAATCGATGTCCTCAGTGATTTGGAACAATATCAAGATATTAAGCTTAGAATTTACTTAAATCTTTCTAGCTTATGCCTTAATTGCCAAGATTATGAGAACACCTTATTTTTTTCGACTTTGGCTAAAGAAAATGCTCAAAATAATTATCGGCTATTTGAAACGATCATCGCAAAACTAAACTATGAAATTGCTCAAACCGCTAGCCTAAAACAGTCAGAAAACCGTCAAATTACTCATTATCTGACTATTTTAGAAGATTTAGATTACAAAGAAACTGTACTTGAGTACCAAAAAATCTTAAAATCAAACGCTATTTATTACTAATTTATTTGTTTTTTTAGTATTAAAACGACTATCCGAACTTATTTGTTCTGTAATCCCAGCTGTAAGGCCTCGGTGAATCACCAGTACTAGCTTCCCCAAAATTAGGTATAATAAACATCGTTACCCAATATTCATGATTCGTTTGATAATCTAATACCGCTGGATTATTTTTTATCAATGCCAATGTGTTACTGGACAGATGGATCGTATTTAAATTCTCATTTGTTTTCGTTGCAATATATCCGAAAAATGTATAGTATTCAGGAACTAAATCAGTTATCTTTAATTGTTTTTGCTCTTTTTCCAAGGTTATTTCATATTTAGCAAAAAGCATTTCTGACACTTCCGGTGCTGTATCCTTTGTCGTACTTTCAGAAATCAAGTTGATTGATCGTTGTGTCTCATCGATCGTCGATCGGTAAAAGCCTTTAGATGGAACAACTAGTTCAGAGTTTGGTTTGAGCACACTTTGTCGGATATTTAACAGAATAGTTTTTGTTTTTGGATTTTGCTTATTCGTCACAATAATCTGCTGATGCGCATGATCTTTAGAATCAAGTGCAAATTTGAATGCAGCTTTCGAGTCTTTTGTTTCCAAACCGTTGATATCGATCGTTGTTTCATAATCTTGATCAGCTTTTAAGACTTCTTCGACAACATAGTCCTGGTCAGCTTTCCACGGGTGAACGATTTTCTTAACGTCGTTTGAATAAAGTGAAAACTGGTCATTTATAGTGTATTGGTCTTTTCCATAGGTAAAATCAAACAATTCTGTTCGATCACTTATTTCTTCACCTTTTTCATTCAATAGCTTTTTTTGCAGACTAACAATGATTGGTTTGACCATGGGTACGACAAAGTACTTTGTTTGCACAATATCACTATAATCTTTATACTCGATCGTTGTCTTTCCATTAGTCAGTGCTAAGCCGTCTTTGTCAATAATACCTGGCTGTAAGACCTCATTTCCAGCGTTCACCCGATATTTTATCTCAGCAAACATGACATCTTCATCAGGATCACTAGAAACTGGTGTTTTGAGTGTGCCAATTTCCCAATTGATTGTTGGATGCCCTTTTTCCTCTTTAATCTCAAGTGTTCCCTGAGTAGCAGTAACTCCTCCAGCCATTTCAAAACCAGTCCCCATTGGATCAACAACAAATGCCGTTTTTAAGGCCCCAACGATTTCTCCAGCAATCCCACTTAGAATATCTTCTAAATTATCGGCTGTTGCTGCAAAACTTTTATCCTCCGAAGAAGCAATTTCTTTCATCGTCTGATTCCCTGTAACAACTTCATCGTCTTGTGATGTTGAGTCCATATCTACACCAATCGTATAGAAATCTGTCACAACCAGCTCACCGTCTGTTCTCTTTTCATTTTTTGAAATCGTTGCTTCCGCTATTGCACTGTGTGCATGGTTGGCCATCAAGCGATTTTTTGAATCTTGCGGCATTTGTTCGTACTCAGGGGCGAATGCGCCAATCCGATATTTCACACCATTACCATATCTTTTGCTGTAGTCAAAGTTTTCTTTTGGGATTGTTTTAACATTTTCATAATAATCATAGCCATTTTGCAGATAGTCAAATTTGACCATACCAGCTAGTTGATTATAAGGGGCTGTCGGTGGATAACTATAGGTCGGCACACCATCCGATATCAAAACAATATTTCTTTTTTCCCCTGTTGCTTGTGCCATCACTTCAGTTGCTGATTTGATTCCAGCTTGTGTAAAGGTCCCACCATTTACTACTGGTTCGAGCTCTTTGATTTTATCGATCAATAGTCCTTTATGAGCTGGATCGACAAATTGGCTACTCCAACCACCTTCATTAAAGGTATAATTCGTTACCTCACTGCTGTATGTCACAAGTGCGATTCTGTTTACGTAATCTTTTCTTAAGACCATATTTACAAATTTTTCAGCAGCCGTTTTGGCTTTGATCATTCGATCATTATCTTTCATACTTCCTGACGTATCGATAATCAACACAATATCTGTTGCTGGTGGTGGAAATTGATTGCGTCCTTCAACGCGCAACGTGATATCCCATTGATTGACCATTCCCGCTACAGGTTCTGCTTTTTTACTTATACCAACTTGACCTGGTAACAATTCAGTTTTTTTGGCCGCCTTAACTGGAGCATTTGTATCGACCAAGAAGGATTGAGCAGCATAAACGAAACCAATCAAACAAAAAATAGCTATAAACCCTTTAAACCATTTCAATTGCCTTTTTTTCTTTCTCTTAAACACAGTATCTACCTTCTTTGCTTTTAGAATTTCAGCTACTCAGCCACTGTTTGATTTTTTAATGCATTGTCCACTTCCAGTTGAGGATTCTCTGTCGGTATTTTTCCGCTCCACCAAGCATCTCTATACGCAAATTTAGTTGTGCTGATGCCCTCTGCTTTCACTTCAAAGGATAAGGTAGCCCCTTGGTATTCTTCTGTGATATTCGCTTGGTTCATTTTTACGTTAGTAAATAAGTTTGTCGTACTTGCTCCTTTAGTCAGTTTATACCTGTAATAAAAATAGCCATCCTCGCCGTTGATCCAATCTTTTAGATTATAATCAACACTTAAGACTGGTACTGGACCATTGACCGTTGCTGGTAGTAGCGTGATCGATCCATTCGGCTGTTTTTTGCTAAGAATAGGTAAGGCTAACACTCGAATAAAACTTTCTTGTTCTCCAGTATTTTTAATCGCTACTTTTTTTAAATAATCTTTCTCAGGCTCAAGGACTGCTGGTGGATCAAATTCCTCTTCTATAGTGTTTTGAAGGTTACCAACTCTGAATTCGTTCTGCTTTTGATCAGAATCGGTCAAAGCAGCATAGGTTTGAAACAAACCAAATGAAAGACTGAATAGCATTACCAAAAAGCCCGTAAATAAGCAACACTGTTTTATACTTAAATACTTCTTTACATTCTGCTTTTTTTTCACGATCCATCCACTCCCTCTAGTGACGTAATGTGCTAGGTGCACAACGGCCAAAGCCCTTATACTTCTACTTCTTACTTAATCAGTTCTTCTGGTAGGTTCAACTTGTAGCCTTTTGAACGAATAGTTTTGATAACATCCGCATAATTGTCATCAATCATCTGGATTTTTTTACGTATGTGGAAAACTAAATTGGCTACACGATATTTTGGCGCTAATTCTTCTTTATCCCATAAATATTCAGCAATTTCCTCGTAGGTGCGGACTTTATTTTCAGATGTATACAAACAATCTAACAATGAAAATTCCAATTTAGTCAGAATGATCTTTTTACTTCCAAATCGCACGGTGAGACTTGACGGATCTAAACAAAAACCGTCTTCTTTTTCTGTGGTCATACAACGTAGCCCATTTTTTATAGTCAAAGCAATTTCATCAAAAGAATCTGATTCTAATAAAAATCCATTGACCCCTAATTTCAGATAGACAATTTTTTCTTCACCTAATGGTTCATCCGTCAAAATCCAAATTGGTTTCGACGAAATTTCTCGAAGTTTGATCAACCATTGGAATAATTTTTCTATTTGGACATGTTCATTTTTTTGAAGAAGAATTCCTTGCAGGGAAGCTAAATCCGCATTTTCTAACTCGTAGATCTTAATATCAAAATCAGTAAAAAGCCGCTCTTGTTCATTTTCTTGTATTCTTTGTTTGTCCGAAAGTATCCCTAGGGCGTACATATCTTTTCACATCCTTTTGATTTTGCTATCTACTATCACGCGTAATTTAAATTGTATTTTCAAACGACTTTTTCAATCATTTAAACGATCCTGATACATTTCATATATCACTCCAGAATGACCAATATTCCATGAACTTAATAGCTCTTTTGTTCCATCATGAGCATCCATTATAGGATTTAATTGATACAATGAACCTTTAAACTTATTCGGTGCACTGGAGCTTAACCGCACACTTTTCAAAACCATTGCACTTACTTCACTGGGCTGAATCAACTCAGAATAATAAAAGTAACCGTCTTTATATAACCAGTAATTTTTTGTTCCTTTTGCTGGCGGCACATTATAAACATTGTCTGGAAAGTTCAGCTGAAACCAGCGTAGGTCAGTCTTTTCTCGGCCACTTTCTTTAAATTTGTACATTTCAGTTCCAGTCAGAACGTTAGGAACAATTGCTTTTTCTGCAATAAAATTGTGCCCTTCGCGTAAATAAGTCCCTCCGACTTTAGCTGCTGGCTGCCAGGTTTCTGTGTTTTTTTGATTAACAGTTGGCAATACTGCTTTGAAAGAAGTTGCTAAGTTACCATTACCCGTTTGATCGGTCGTATCTATTTTGAATGTTAGTAGGTACTCATACAGACTGATACGCACAAATGCGGGAAGACTGCCCGTATTTTTGACTTGAATCTTTTTTTTAGTGTCCACTCCTGGCTGCCACTCAAAATCTGGCTCAAATTCTTCTACGATTTCAGCCGCTAGCCTTGAACCTACAAAATGATTGACTTCACTGTCTTCAGAAACAAACCATGCGTATGTACTTCCTAGAACCATCAAACCAGAAAAGAGAAGTGTGCAGACAGCGACAATCAATTTAGTGTTTACTTTTACATGTTTCTTTGTTCTGTGTTGTCGTTTTTTTCTTTGATGCTGCTTTTTTTTCTTCATTCTGTGCTGCCTCCTGTCATTTGATCGTTCTAAAAAATCCAATTGACGTTTTCATCGTTATTTGTGCGTTTTCTTTGGTCTATGTTGTTTTTCCTGCTTTTTATATTTAAGTATTAATAAAGAAACTAAAACCAAGAACAAACCGATACATGAAAACAGCAAGGCATTGCGCCATTCTTCACCTGTTTTTGGAAATTTTAATTTATCTGTTATGTTTTCTAAAAAAGGTTTTTTAGGTTGATCTGGATCGCTTGTATCAGGAAGTGTTGTTTTGACTGCTTTGAAATACCAAATATTCTCCACAACATTCTTTTCAAAAAAATCTCTGTTGGTATATTTTTTCCCATCTAATTCAAAATCAGCTTCTAACATTTTCGTATCACCACTTTTAAATGTCCCTAAATCTAACGGTGTTGCTTTGTCTTGTAAATTTAATGTTTTATTGACACCCGATAAGGGACCTTTATAGATTTCTTTGCCGTCATACTTCAATGTCATTTCAATTGCTTTGGATAAGTCCAATGATCCTTCTATAAGTGTGGGCTTACTGATAGACATTGTTAAATGATAGGGGGTATTTTTTTCGAGATTGATGATCGTGATTTTAGTGGACCATTTTTCCCCTGGTGCCACATCACGAATATCCACCAAGTATTGACCGTCATTTTGTATTTTAATGCCTTGATCATCACCAGCTACTATTCCAGGAGGAAGATTTGTTTCAGAATTTACTTCAACAGGGTTAATTACAAGTGATAAACTGACCAATAAAACTAGTCCTATCAGAAACCACTCTGTCATCCTGTGTTTTCTTTTCATTTTTCTTCCTCCTCAAATAGTTAACTATGCTTACTTATTTAGCAGGTACTAAATCTTTCAAAGCATCTGATAAAGTACTACCTGTTGGCAACCAGTCATCAACAGCATCTTTATATGCTGCAATTCCTTGCCCTTTTACGGTTAAATCATAAATCAATTTACTATATTCATTACCTGCTGTACCTAGTAATTTAACTGCATCCATCAATTGTGCTGTATTAACACCAGGATCTACTACGCTTGTATAGTAGAAATAACCATCATCAGCGTTAAAATACCATTTATCAGCAACTGTTGGATCTGTTGTGATATTGTTGAATGAAATTTGAATATTGCCTGTTCCTGTTGCTGCTGGCGCATTCCAAATCAACGTTCCATCTTGTGTAAAGGTTGGCGCATAAACTGGTGTTGCAGTCCATTCTTTTTCTTCAGCTGGGTTATATGCTAGTGATACATAGCTAAGTGCTGGTGTACCTGATTTTAAGCTGATTTTATTTGCTGCATCACGGGTAAAGCCGTCAATACCGCTTGCGTGGTATAATACGCCAGCTTTTTCAAATGCGTAGCGATACGTATAAGTTGTTTTTGTGCCTACTGTTTCAGATTTTTCTTTCACTTTCAATGTATAAGTGCCTTTAAAGTCACCTGCTGCTACAGTGATTGTCGGTGCTGCACCATCAAATACAGAGTCAGTGAAACCGGCTGGAGCATCTGTTCCTGGTAATACATAAATGTCTTTTTCTGTTTTGCCTTCAAGTTCAGCACCAGTTGTTGGTTTTGCTTGATGATCTTGTAAAAGTTGCAATGATTCTTTTAAAGAAACACGAATCAATGTTTTGTATTTCCCGATATTGGCGATTGCAACATCTTTATTTACTTCTGATCCTGGATCCCATTCGGTCGGCGGTTCAAATGTTTCCACTACTTCAATATCTTTCCCTGTTGCGATTTGTCCTTCAAAGTGGTTATTTTTTTGGTCTTCACTAGTAAACCAAGCAAATGTTGCTGCTAATACGGCAACAAGTGCAAATCCACTTGCTAAAGCAAGGACTTTTTTCTTTCTGTTTTTATTCATTTCTCAATTTCCTCCCAAAATATTTTTTATTATTAACTTTTTAATAATGGAAAAATGGTCGTTTTCTTCCCCTATCAAAAAGTGAATACCCTTATTTATTTAAAATGTAGTACCTTATAATCGTGATAAATCCAAATACTGAAATCAAAAAGATAATTGATACTACTGGATTCTCACGGATAAAACTTAGAAAAGCACCCACTTTGGGAATGACAGTGACTTTCTTACCAATTACTTGTTTTTCGTTGATTGGAACATCTTCTGCTAAATTGGCATCACCTTGTGTGATGTAGTAAGTCCCTTTGGTATCGCCTAAATGATCTAACTTTTCCTTTACTCTATGCGTTAAAAAGGCCTGACTTTTAATACTTGGTCGAAATGTGATGATGTCTCCAACCTTAGCCTGATCACCTGCGATATTTTTAACGATGATAATGTCTCCAGAATGAAAACCGCCTTTTTGTTTTTCAGGATCTCTTGGCACCATTGAATCTGTCAATACGCCAAAAAAACGGTAACCTAAGACACTTTTATCTGTATTGCCCGTCGTTGCAAAAGCAATAGAGCCCAAAATCATGATTAAAATAAATCCATAAAAAACCACATTAAACAATACGGTATACACAGGATTTTTAGATTGATGAGCAACAACAGGTCGTTTTTTTTGTGAAACAGCTGATTGTTTTCTTTTTTTCTTTTTGGGCTGCGACTTTTTATTTACCGTCTTGGCTGTTGCTTTTGGCCGCTTTGCTGCTGGTTTTTCATCTGTTGATTGCCTTGGTGGTGATTTTGTTCGTCTTTTTTTAGCAGGCTGTTGCTTCTTGCTCCGCTCTTCTGCCATTTTTCTAAACCCTCACTTTGCCTTGTACTTACCCAAAACAATGACTCCTCACTTGATGACTCAAAAAAACACAAATTTCCAACTCTGCTAACTTGATTCTTCCTCATTCAAAATCAACTAGAACAGACATTTCAGCTTAGAATCTCGGTCATTTTAAGTGTCCAAAAAACTAATGATATTGAGAAAATCAACTAAAACGCAAAAAAGAAATACGCATGAATGGATAAATCCCTTCACAACGTATTTCTAAACTGTTTCTCCTAAAAAAAAGTACAGGCGTTTCAGCTCTATAAAAATCATTAGTTTATTATAGAGAAAACCGAAAGTCAATAGTATTTGAATAATATTTTTTACTCCTTGTATCATTAATCTATAAAGGCGGTGATTGAGACAGTTTTATCCTTTTTATTTAGCTATATAAGTGGCTAAACAACGTTTAATTTTTTCCGTAACATGACAATTATCAATTATTTAGAGGCAGGTGTTCATTAATGGCTGTTATAGGCTATATGCGTGTCAGTACGCATCAACAAAAATTTGATTCTCAACAAAAAGCGCTTGAACAATATGGCGTGGACCAAATTTATAAGGAACGAGAAAGTGGTAGAAAAACTTCTAGAAGTGAGCTGAATAAAGTATTATCCTGTTTAAAAGCAGGTGATACGCTGGTGATCTTCAAGCTTGATCGTTTATCTCGTGGAACAAAGCAACTGCTGAATTTATTAGAAGAATTTGATCAGAGAAATATTCATTTTGTCAGTATTCAAAATAATATCGATACAACAACTGCAATGGGCCGCTTTTTTTTCACTGTTATGGGGGCATTCGCTGAAATGGAAGCAGAATTGATTCGTGAAAGAGTGATGGCAGGTCTTGAAGCCGCCAAAGAAAACGGTAAGCAACTAGGACGCCCACCGCGAACTAAAGAGGTAAACGAAGCGTTGAAGCTTTATGTTAATTCAGATTTGTCGGTTCCTGAAATTGCAAAAAAATGTAATATTTCTGTACCAACAGTGTATAACCATATCCGTAAGCAAAACTTACTAAGAAAAGTCAACTAACAATCACACACAGTATTTACACATAAAAACACGATGAATGAACTAAGGACAATTTATTTTTATTACACACTTAATATAGTACATATCTAAAAAAATAAAGTGGTAGCTGAAAAGAATAAGAGCTGAAGCAGCACCTTCAAAGCTCACTCTTTTCAACCACCACAAAATACAGTGATTCGTTCTATACAAGGTCTATTTACCCAATCAGTTTTAAACCAATAACAGAAGCTAAAATAACACCAATAAAAATGATTCTACGCCAATCTTTTGATTCCCCATAAAAAAGCATGCCTAAAATAGCTCCTCCAGCAGCTCCAATGCCTGTCCAAATAGCATACGAAATCCCCATCGGCAAATTCTTCATTGCTAAATAAAGAAAGATAAAGCTACTGCCAAATGTTAAAAACAACATTAATAAGGACTTTTTATCTTTATTAAGATTAAAACGACTGATCGATCCGACGCCTAACATTTCAAAAATTCCCGCGGCAATCAAAAATAACCAACTCATTTTTGTTCAGCTCCTTTCTCTCCGGTTACGAATTTCAATCCCATTACACCGATCAATAATAATACGATCAACAGAATCTTAGATATTTTGAATTCCTCTCCAAAAAACAGGATTCCTGTAATCACTGTACCAGCAGTCCCTAAGCCGACAAATACTGCATAAGCTGTTCCAACAGGTAATGTTTCACCTGCACGAATCAGTGCATAGAAGCTGATGAAAATAGCTAGGACTGTTAACAAAATTTCCCACCACATATTACTATGCTTCATCCCAATCACCCATAACACCTCAAAAAATGCTCCGATCATTAATTTTATCCAATCTTTATTCATATAAAATACCTCCTAAAATTTAAAAATACAGCTAGATCATTCAACTGTAACAACGCTTCTCCTTGTACCAACTACTGGTGTGTTTAACATCCTCTCATTTCTTCATTATGTCTTTAGCCTGTTTCAAAACGACACAATTAACAAATAAAAAAAGCGTCAATCAACAATTCTATCTAAGGCCTACGAATTGTGAATCCACACTTTTGCTAATAAGTAGCCGGCGCTACCTATTAAAAGTTATTTGATTTAATTTTAATGTTTCAATTGGCTAAAACTGATTCTCATTCTACCTCACTATAAGCGATTTGGCAATAGCGCGCCTCTCTCTTATTTTATTAAATAAAACTTAATAAATCGCTCATGACTCTGTCTAATTGCTTGAAATCAACTTTTTGGGTTCTATTTTCCTCACATATACAGAAAAATCCATGTATTTGACCGTTATTTCTTCCAATTGTTTTTTTAGAAAAATAACTTTTCACACAGAAAATTTTTATTTGATCAGATAATTCCGAAAATTAAGCATCATGATTTTGTAAATCTAATCAACATATGATACACTTATCTTATCAAAAAAAGATTCCTAGTGAATCAGTTAACGTTGATATTACTTACTTTAGGCGGTAGTAATGTCAGCGTCTTTCTTTTGTCTATACAAATTATAACACACTAAAATCTTTTTGAAAATATACATATACTTGGCGTAATAAAAAGATCCTGTCTCTTTGAGGCGGGATCTTTTTATTCAGTTCACTATTTGCTATAGTTAAATACTTAGTTTCGCAGTAATACTATTTGCCGCCAATTTAATATAAAGTATTTTTTAAGCTAGTGCGCCCATTGGATCCCATGGCGCTAAAACAGTGGGTGCTTGCGCCCACACTTTTTGTAATTCTTGTGATAGAAGCTCTTTACGTACAACGATTTGGTAGGTGTATTCATCCATCCAAGCATCACTCATCACAAAGAACCCTTTGTCGCCGACTTTTTCACCCCAGCTATTTTCGACTTTCCATTTAGTTGAAGCACCATCGATCAGATCCACTCCAGTTAATACCATCGCATGAGTCATTAAACTTTCACCGAAATCTAAGCGTTGTGCTTTTGTCATCGTGAAATCGATATCGAATAAATCATTCATATCATACGCATCTAAAGACATAATTCCACTATCTCTCGTAGATGATTGACCTACATCACAGCCAAACCAAACCGATTCGCCTTGTTCTAATTGAGCGACTGCTAAATTTTTGAATGTTGTCATATCCACATTGATATATTTGACTTCTTTACCGCCTACAACATTCCCTAGCATTTCTACAGTGTATGTTTGATTGTAAGGTTTATCTGCTGTTGGTGCATTGATCACACTTACATAGTCATCAAGATCCACACCAACATATTTATCATAGAACGATTGCGGTGTTAACTGTTGATCCAAGTGATAATTTTTCTCTTCGTCACGGTATTCAAAATCGAAGGTTTCTGGTGGTGTACCTAGTGAAATTGCTAAAAAGTTATAGACTTCACCAAGCATCGCTTCTTTAGCTGTTTGAACTTCTGCCGCTGTTTTTCCGCTAGCGATCAACTCACGCAAAGTCGTTGCATCTTTTCTTAGCTTTTTATTTAAATAGTTGTTTAGGTCGCGAGAATTAGAACTATTACTGCTTTCAGGCATCGCTGTTTTTGGCACAACCCCGTATTTTTGGAAAAGTGATACGATCATATCCCATTGTCCACCATCTTGTTGTGGTGTCGCTAATAGAAAAGCAACTTTACGGCTGTCTAACTCTTGATCTGCTGTTGCGATAATATTTTCATAGAAGTAATTCGATTTTTCGTATTTGTCCCAGAAAAAGGTATAGTTTTGCGAAAGTTCGAAATCTTTTAAATTAAAGCTATTGATCATTTTGTGTCTAAAGGTATTCAATGCTGCAAACATCCAGCAACGGCCGCTTTGTTTTTGGTTTGCTACTTTTCCAGTTGTAAGGTCTACTGAAAATACCGGTACATTATTTACCTCAGCACTCTGATTTTGAGCAGAAGCCGTAATTCCATTTTTGACAACTCCGCGTTGCAAAGCATTTTGTTTATTGTTTTCCACAAATGACTTGTGAAACTTTTGTGTTACTGCAGGTTCGATTATTGACATCTTGATTCATCCTTTCACTCATAGTATTCCTTCCTCATTATATGCCTGAATTTTCGATCCCTCAAGTTTTTAATAAAATAAAATTGCTTTTTTGCATCACCTGTATTAGTATATATAATACAAAGAGATAAAAAGAGGTGAAACCATGTTATTAGAAATAGATGCTCAAAGTCAAACGCCAATTTATCAACAAATTTGTAATCAGCTCATCCTCGGAATTGCAACAAAGAAACTGAAGCCCGGTGAAGTGCTTCCTTCTGTGCGACAAATGGCGGACGAAATTGGCGTAAATATGATGACCGTTTCAAAAGCCTACACTTTATTGAAAAATGACGGCTATATTTTAACAGATCGCAGAAATGGTACTAAAGTTGCTGAAAAACAATCATTGTATCCTCCATTTCAAGAACGATTTTTAAAAGAATTGGAACTATTATTAGCAGAAGCTTCTATTCATCGACTTTCAGAAAATACGGTACAAGAAAAAGTTAAACAGATTTATCAAAAATTTGAACAGTAAAAGGTGTGTTGAAAATGAACTTCTTTCTCTATTTATTACTTGTTGGGGTCAATTTTTTAATGGCAATTTCGGGAAGAATCCCTGCAAATCCCCACAAAAATGTTATTTTGGAAACAACTTTACCTAAAGATAAACTTAAAGATGAACAAGTTCTTGCGATATGTAAAAGCTATAAAAAAAACTTGTTGCAATGGGCAGTTATTTTCTCTGTTATCGCTTTGCCAATTATTATTATTCCTTATGATTCTTTAACTTTGATCTATTTTATAATCCAACTATTTGGATTTATTGGGACTTCTTTTTACTTACAGGTTATTTATATTCGTAAAATGACAACTTTAAAAGTTCAAAATAATTGGACATTACCGACCAGCCCAATTCTAGTCGATACAAAATTAGTGGCAAACAAAAATCGAAAATTAATTTCTATTTGGTGGTTTTTACCAAGTATTTTCATTACTCTTTCAGGATGTATTTATTCTATTAAAACACTTGGTTTATCTAATGGTACTTGGATCATTAGCCTGATCTCAATACTTATGACAGGAATGTTTTTGCTGTTCTACTATTTTATTGCTCGTTTTCCCGTTAAACCAGTAACAAGTGATGAAACGATCAATCAAAATGTCAATGATCAAATGCGTCATCACTGGTCTGTTTTAATGGCTGTCTCGTCAATAGTTTTGAGCCCTTTGGCTTTTATGCCAATCAGTTCGGTTATGGTTCCTTATGAACGAATGATGCTATTTTCAATTGGTTATGCTGTGCTGATACTCGCATTTGTCATTTTCACTTTTTATTATTTATTCTCATCTAGAAAAAAACAAGATCAACTGATTGTACAAGCTAAGGAATACCGCTACAGCGATGAGGATCAATATTGGAAGTATGGGGTCTATATGAATCCAAATGATAAAAGAATCATGGTACCAGATCGCATTGGAATGAATATCTCTGTCAATTTAGGTAGACCTGTTGGAAAGCTTACTTTAGGAGTGACTGGTGTTTTGGTTTTGATTGCTTTAATTGCAGCAAGTATTCCAATGTTGATCAGTGATTTTTCAACTAATCCGTTTGAATTGGCTACAACTAATGATGGAATCTCTCTATCAGCACCATTAAGTCAACGTAAACAGATCGATTGGAACGATATTGAATCGGTAGAACTAGTCGACAGCCTGCCTAAAGATAAACTCCGGATTTACGGAACAGCAACGGAAAATTATTTAACTGGCGAATTTCAAGTTCATTCCGAACCTGCTTATTTGCTTGTTTTAACTGATAAAAAACCGATTTTAAAAATCACGACTAAAGATAAATTGTACTATTATACAAATAAAGATAGTGAGCTGACTAAACAAGACTATCGCACTATTCAAAAGCATCAAGGAAAACAAAGGTAACATTGTGACTAAACACTTCCTTCTTTTACTAAGAGAGAGAATTATTTAGGTAAAAATTCTATATAATGTGAATTATGCTTTGACATATCTCTTTGATGTGATTAAACTAAGTTTAATGAATAGGAGTGAAGGAATAATGACTGTATTCAGTTTAAGAAAATATGAAAAATCTGATTTAGAAAATATACTTGCTATATTTAACGGAACGGTTCAAGCAATCAATAAAAAAGACTATACACAACAACAAATCGAACAATGGGTTCAGTTAAACCCTGATTATGAAAAATGGCACGCTAGACTTTCGTCGACCTATAGCATTGTTGCTCTGAATCGAATGGAAGTTATTGGATTTGGCAATATCACTGATACTGGTGAACTCGATTTATTGTATGTTGATAAAAAATGGATTGGTTATGGTATCGGAAAAATGCTAGCTACAGATTTAATGGATCATGCATTGAAAACTGGGGCAAAAGAACTTACTGTCTATTCATCTATCACAGCTAAACCGTTTTTTGAATCCCTTGGATTTGAATTAGTGGAACAAAAGGTACAATATCGCAACGGTGTCATGCTAATGAATTATTTGATGGTGTATCGCAAAGAAGCAAAATAAACCTATAACTGCATTCTTATCTTTTGTTCATACAAAATAGAGGAGCCTGGGACATAACTTTTCAAGTTATGCCTCAGGCTCTTTTTATCCGAATAAACGGTGGAAGCAGAAGCAATCCCTTCGGAAATAAGCTGAAATTCACAAAAATTTGAAGAGCAATTTTCGTGAATTCCTTCTTATTTCTCGGGATTAGACGCTTCTGTCCCAACCTCCTCTATTTTCGTGAATACATTACTTTTCAGTTGCATTCTCAATTTTATTTTTCAAGTATTCAATTAGAGCGCTATAATCAACTTTCTGATAATCTGTAACATCAAATTCATGTAATTCACCTAGCTGAAACTGATTGTATTCTCTTGCTTCAATTATTTGTTTGAATTTTTCCTTTGTAATATGGTTATCTGCCATTACGCGATTTTCTAAGTTGTCTCCAAAATGATAATGTGTCATTAAATGACTAAGGTGCCGATCAGGCTCTAGGTCACGCTTGTGTCTTCGTTCCCATAATACTTCAAAATCGGCCACTAAACGAACAGTAATCACTTCATATTCGTAGATTTCGGCTAACCGTGCTAGTTTCTCTTTTTGCTTGTCACTAAATGGGTATTCTGACACAATCACTTGTTTCCCAACATCCATATATAACGCTAGAACACCATAATAAAAGTGCCAAACCTTCTTTTCTAACAGAGCCTTTTCAGCAAGCGTGTCAAAACCAACTGAATCTGCAAGTAATTCCTTGCCTTCATCTGGCGTAATCAGGAGGATATCTGGAATTTGTTCACTGATTCTTTGGATCAGATAAGTCTTCCCCGTTGCAGGACTGCCAGCCAATAAAATCAAAAATTTCTTCATTTGCCTACCCTATATGGAGTGGATTTTCTACATTCATAAACAATCCTATTTTATGTTTGACGATATCACGGCATGCTTCATTAGCTGGAATGATATTGTAGCGTAATGATTTATTGACGGTAGTTTCTTCAAATGATTCTTTCGCTGTTTTCGTCCAATTCACTAAGAGTTCCGTCCCTACATTGAATTTACGGATACCATTGTTAATTAGTTCGGGATAGTCTTCTTCTTTTACGCCTGTTCCACCATGAATGACTAGTGGAATATCAACCACTGCGTTAATTTCTTTTAATAAAGGTATGTTGACTTCTGTTTTGGATTTAAATTGACCGTGATTCGTTCCGATCGCAATGGCCAAAGCATCGATTCCTGTAGCCTGTACAAAAGTACGAGCATCTTCTGGTTTTGTGTAGACTTTGTCGTTCTCCTCTACATGAATCCCTTCTTCAGTTCCCCCAATTGTACCCAGCTCGCCTTCAACAGAAACACCCTTTTTATGGGCATATTCCACCACAGCTTTGGTTTTTAAAATATTTTCTTTAAATGGCAAATGAGAACCATCATACATGACAGATGTGTAGCCAAGATCAATAGCTTCTTTGATATCGTCAAAATTTCTTGCATGATCCAAATGAAGAACTGCATCAACCATTTCTTTTTCAGCCATTGTTTTGACTACCGAAACTAACACATCATACCCAATGTATTTAGCTGTATCCACACTGGTTTGGATAATAATTGGTGCACCCATTTCTTTGGCTGCTCGAATCATTTCAGGTAGCATTTCTAAATTGTGGGCGTTAAAAGCACCTACTGTAAAATTCAATTCTTCCGCAGTTTTTGTGACTTCTTTCAATGTTGTATACATTTATTTCTCCCCTATCTTTCAATTTTACTGGCCGCTGATCGTCACTTTTTTGGCGATTTGCCGCATATCATCCATTTTATTCATCCACTGCTCAATTCCAGCATCATCGCCATTTCTTGCCGCTTCCGCTCGTTTTTGATTGTATAAACTCATTAATTTTTTGTAGCCTTGTCCAATACTATTCTGATAGGACTGACTTTTTTCTAGCGATGTGATGGCTGAATCAATTTCATTTAGTTGTGCTAATAGTAATCCTGCTTCTTCACATTTTCCAGCTAGTACTGTCTCTGTCAGCTGTGACCTATTTATTTCTAACGTAATTTCAGCAATTTTTTTACGCATTTCAGTTTTCTCTTCCTCTGTCAACACCTCTTCAACTTCTACTTTCATAACGTTCTTTTTTTTCTTTTTCAGGAAATCAAACATATTTTCACCCCTTTTAAAAAGCTTTCATGATTGGGCTAATGATCCAGGCGTATAAGAGCGCCGCAGTAACAGTATCCACGTCAGTAGCCGTAGCATTGATAAATCCCATACTGTTGAAGATCGTCACCAATAAAGCTGGTAATAAAGTAATAAAGAAGCCATGCGCGATTCCGCCAATAATCGCTCCCCGTCTACCGCCAACTGCATTTCCGAAAATCCCCGCGGTACCGCCTGCAAAAAAGTTAGTCAACATTCCTGGCAAAATCATGGCCAAGCCAAATGTTGGCAAAATGAACATCGCTAAAACCGCCCCGATTGTTGTTGTGATAAAGCCGAGAATCACTGCATTTGGGCTATATGGGAAAAATACCGGACAATCTAGTGCTGGAATTGCATTTGGGACGAGTTTCATTGCGATTCCTCTAAATGCTGGTACGATTTCTCCAAGTAACAACCGAACCCCTGCCAACAATACATAAACACCAACTACAAATTGAATCGCTTGTAAAAAGGCAAACATAATATAGTTTTGATTGCCTGATAAGGTTGAAGCGAATGTTTCTCCTGCAAACAACACGGTGACAATATATAAGGGAACCATCACGACCATCACAGACAAATACGTATCTTGCAGAAACTCAAATGATTTTGGCAGTTTAAGGTCTTCCACTGACTTTTTGTTTTCACTGCGTTCGCCAAAAATCCAAGCAACACCTGCTTCAAATAAATAACCAATCGTACAAAAATGTCCGAGGGCAATATCATCTGATCCTGTTATTTTTCGAATGAAAGGTTGAGCGATCGCCGGCATTGCGACAGCAAAAACACCCCCGATAAAGCCTCCGACAATGATCAATACGAGCCCACGAAGTCCTGCAAAATATCCAAACACCGTCGTCATCGTCGCCATCCATAAAATCGCTTGACCTGTTAAGAAAATATATTTCCACTTTGTAAAACGAGCAATCAAAATATTAAATACAAAAATAGCCAAAAATGTTAACGCAATATCCCGTCCTAATCCAAGCTCATTCATTGCCTGTCCGTTGATCGCTTCGATAGAAGGAATGATTCCTTGCATATGAAATCCTTCTGTAAAAATCTCGCCAAAATAGGTCAGACTCCCAACAATAATGCTAGAACCAGCACTTAACACTTGAAACCCTAACAACGTTTTTAATGATCCCGATAACACTTGACCAATCGATTTTTTTTGTAGAATCAATCCCAACATCGCAATCATGCTGATCGTGATCGATGCTTGTGTTAAAATATTTTCGATAATAAAATTAACTACCCCCATGATAAAACCCCTCCATTATAATTTTTGTGGTTAAATAACACCTTTTGCTTGTAAAACTGGTGTTATTTTTTCATCTATTTCAGCTTTGGAAACAATATTTTTCAGATAAATGATCGCTGTTTTTTCTTCATCGATACTAAATTTTTCAAATTGCGTTTTAAAATTTTGTGCTGTAATAATAATATCTGGATTCATAGAAACCGCTGATGAGATGTCTGTATGCTCAAGTTTCGCTTCGACTCCTTTCTGATTTAATACATCCTCTGCTGCCATTTGTGCAGCAAAACTACTGCCTAAGCCTGCTCCGCAAACAAATAAAATCGTTAGTTTTTTCATGATGATTCGCTCCTGTCATTTTTATTTTTTTGTTTCTTTTAACGCTTCTTCATATAAAATTGTTTCAAAATCAGCTACATTGGTACAGCGCGCTAAATGATCGATTTTTGTTTCGTCATTGATCAATTCAATCAAGCTTTTCATAATATTCAAGTGGGAAAAAGAATCCACTGCTGCTAGACAAAAAATAATTTTCACAGGATCATTTTCTTCATTACCAAAGACAACAGGTTCTGCTAAGGTTGCAACGCTTATCCCAAGCTTATTTACGCCATCTTCTGGCCTTGCATGAGCTAAAGCCAAGTGTTTTCCCATCACGATGTATGGACCAAATTCATTAACAGAAGCAATCATGGCATTGACATAAGATTCTTTAATACAGTTTTCTTTTAATAGTGGAAGTGCCACTCGTCGAATCGTACTCTCCCAATCTGAACATTTCTCTAATAACAAGATATCGCTTTTCTTTAAGACATCTTTTAGCATCGGCTGCAACTCCCTTTTATTTATCTTTAGATGATTCTGATCAAAAGTGGTTTCTAATTGTTGATAGATATCGCTAGAAATCGTACCACCGCTTTCTTTAATCAAATCAAGCACGTTATAAAATAACTCAGTAGAATCATTGTTATTATTTACCAAACGTTTAAATTGTCTATTTCGTTCTAAAAACTCTTGAACCTTTTTCCGACTTTCTACTCTGATGATCGGATCTACTACTAAAATCGGCTTTTCAGAATACGTTAAACTAAGTGTTGAAAAAATCAAATCAACATCTAGTTTTTTGATCAGTTCTATCTCACCTGTACTTAGGACAGCTACTACCTCAATACTAAACAGTTCTTTTAAATGCTCTGCCAATAATCGACCAGTAGCTGTTCCATGATTACAAACCACAACTGCTTTATAGGTATATTTCAGCTCTTGATTGATCGCACTGACGGACGTGGAAAAATGAATAGTCAAAAAGGCAATTTCATCATCGCTAAGTTGATTTTTAGTCATTGCTTCAATCGTTGGTGCAAATTTCTCAATCGCAAAATAAATATTTCCATAATAGCGTTTGACTGTTTCTTTTAATGGATTTAAAATTTGTATTTCACTTTTTACCCGGCTAATCAAGCCAGCCATATGACGATATAAGCCTTCATGTAGCGATTCCTCTTTTTTGGAAAAGGGAATTTGGGTAGTTTGTTCGACAAATTGAATCAGCTGGATCGACAGTAATTGGGCTTGGACCCATTCAACAGAATTGCTGATACTCCCGGTATTGAAGGTTTCCAACATAAAAAGGATATAATTTAATTCAGATGTTGGCGGTCTAACTGCTAAAGTTTTACACAGTTGATCAACAAAGGAGCTCCTAAGCTTATTTTGATCTGTGGTCCAAACTTCCCAGTCAGAGCTTGGGATCAATTCCTGTCTTAAATAACGACTTAACCAGACAGCTGTAAACATGACCAGCTGATTTCGATAAATATCTTCTCTTGAAGAAATCGTTTGATGATACACGCGATCGATTTTTTTTAATACATTTTTAGGAATATAACGAAATAAGTGTTTTTCTGAAACGCTCAAACCAGCTTCTTTTTCATCAAGAAACAACAAGCTATCAATTGATTGGTTGATCACATCATAAATCATCGTGCGAATCGTTCGCTCTGATCCTTTTAAAACGATCCCTTGTTTAGGAATACTCAACACTTCAATACCATACTCTAGAAGAATAGTTCTGACCCTACGCATATCTTCGTCCATTGTGCTTTTTGATATTTGATACTCTGATTCTTTTTGATATAAAAAAATAGGATCCTCCGATAAAGAAAAAGCCATGATCAAGTCAAAGATCCGTTCCTCTCGATTCAAATATTCGAATTCATTTTTTTCATCAATCAACGTATCTAGTTGTTTTCTTTCCCTTTGCTCTAGTGTTAAAAACATGCCTCTGTTTCGAATTGTTTTAATCTCTGGTAATTTATGACTGATGAGAAACTCATTGATTGCTTTAAGCTCATTTCTGATTGTCCTGTTGCTAACTTTAAAATCCTCGCTTAATTCATCTAGAGTCAAAGAATATTCTGAACAAATAAATCGTTTAAATATTTGTATCGTTCGATCTTTCATGTGCTTCTCTCCTTGTCTGATTTCATTATATAGTTGGACGGGTCGCTTGATTAGTAGACATTGTTGCAATCTTTATTTGCAACAATGTAAGCGCAGACATTCATTGGAATAACAAATAGTCGCAGCATTAGTATACAAAAAAAGAGCCTGGGACATAACTTTTCAAGTTATACCTCAGGCTCTTTTTATCCGAATAAACGGTGGGAGCAGAAGCAATCCCTTCGGAAATAAGCTGAAATTCACAAAAATTTGAAGAGCAATTTTCGTAAATTCCTTCTTATTTCTCGGGATTAGACGCTTCTGTACCAACCTCTTCTATTTGAATAAACAGGCGTTTATTTCAGCTTATTTTTATGCTACAGTGAATTTTGTTTCTGATAATGAATTTTGCAACTCAGTATTTGAAATCTCTCTATCACTTGTTACAGATGCTGATTTGTTCTCTAAATCAACACTTGCAGATTGAACCCCTGCAATTTTTTCAAAATTTTCTTTGACAATGTTTACGCAACCGTCGCATTTCATTCCGTTGATCGTTACTGTTTTTTCCATTGATAAACACTCCTTATAATTATTTTAGTGAATTTGCTTTAATTAAACTAAATGACACTGACATTGTCCTGGCGTACAGTTACAAGCTACTTCTTTTACAGCTGACTTTCTTTTTTCTTTCAGCAGCGCTTCTAATTCATCAATATCGTCAAAGCTTAACAAGCTTTCATTGATAATGGATTCAAGAACCTTGCCGACTTTTTTACTGCAGACTTTGGCCAGCATTTCTTCTGAAAGTGCCTCGATGCTTTTACGCTCTTCAACTAAAGGAAAGTAGATAAATTTATTGCCATTACGTGTTGTTCCCAACATTCCTTTATCAACTAGGCGACTCAATAAGGTCTTCACTGTAGTACTTTTCCACTCAGTCTTTGCATTTAGGATTTCTGTTACTTCCTTACTTGTCGTCTCTTTGGTCGTCCAAGCAACTCGCATGATTTCCCATTCTGCATCAGTGATGTTTAATGATTTTTTCTTTTCTGACATAAAAAGTCTCCTTTTTACTAGTTTGTTAAAAAGCCTTGAAATAAAAAACTACAACCGTAGTCAAATCATGTATTAATGATAGCTCTATTTTTATGATTTGTCAAAGAGAAGTTTTTATTCATAGACAAACAAAAAAACTTCTGTTAGAAATTCCAGAAGTTTTTGGCTATATAAACGTTGTAAAAATAGTTTTTTTTACTATTTCAATGACGTTTTAGCATTTTCTCTACACCGATTTTGAACACTATTTGCGTAACTTTACTTTATGAAAATGCTCTTCTTGTATACGTTGTATACACCATATCATTTTTCACATAAACTTGCTCTACTTTCAAATTTACTGGTCCATTGAATTCGTTAAATAAACGAATTCCTTTCCCTAAAATCGTAGGAATTGTCGTAAGAATATAGGTATCGATCAAATTTGCTTCAACTAATGGTGCGATAATACTTGCCCCTCCAACGATCCAAATCGCTTTACCTTCTTGTTCTTTTAATTCTTGGATCAATTCTACAGGATTTTGACTAGTAAAAATTAATTTTTCAGCGTTTTCGTCTGGACGACTCGTGATAATATAAGATGCTTGCTCTTCATATGGATATTGTTCTGGAGATAATTCATTAACCACTTGATCATACGTCGTTCGGCCCATTACTACCGTATCGATTTTTTCCATCAGATCTTGATAACTGGTATCCTCTTCCACTAATTCGATCCCGCCACCTAAAAAATCAATACTGCCGTCTGGTTCTGCGATATAGCCATCAACACTTGCTGCGATGTATAAAATAACTTCTCTACTCATAAAAAGACCTCCTTAAGCTCTAGAAATATAGATACTCTGAACTATTCATTGTACTTGTTTTATTATTTTCGTCAACTACTTTATTCAATGCAACAGGCAAATAAAAAATAGCTACCCCAATTGTGTGAGTTGTATTTATTTTTACACGATTATTTTAAACCCGCTCTAAAAATTGCGTTCTTTTATCTTCAGAAGCTCTATTTATATCAATATACTTCCACTTCACGTTTTTAATCCCAATATCTTTAAGCGTCCCCTTGATAAAAACAGTTTTGACATAATTCCCTTTAACATACTTTAAATACCACTTAGGAGCTGTGCCTGTATTGATGATCGTTGTCGTTTTTATATTCGTAAATAATCCTTTCAGACTTATACCTGAATCATCATAAGCAATATTTTTAAGCATCACTTTATCAAAGAAACCTTTGACAATTGCTGGAAACTCATACCACCATGTCGGGGCAATAATAAATAATTCATTGGTTTCTCCCAAGATTTTTTGATAGCGATGAACGAGCGGATCTGTTGTTTCTCCTTTAGAAAATAAAGCTAGATCTTTTTCAGAAAAAACTGGATCAAATTGATCTTTATTCAAATCAATCAATTGATATGCTGCTCCTTCCTTCTCTAGGCGTTGCAGCAATTTATTCAAGATTGCGTGATTGTAACTACCTTTCCATGGATGAGCATAAATAATCGTTGTTTTCATTTTTTCTCTCCTAACTTAGATTGTTGAATTTCCTGGTAAATACTGCTGATTTTCTTATTGATTTCTTCTTCATACTGCGCGTATTCTTTTGCGACGATTTTTGGTTTTAATTCTTGAATTAACGTTAAAACCATTTGCTCATGTCTGATTTTTTGTTTGATTTCAAATTCCTTTTTAGACAATAACTGATTAGATCGCTCGCTACATGCATCACTTTCTGGAAATTCTAAAAAATTCAATAGTTCTTTAATTTCTTCTATAGAGAAACCTACATGTTTCATAACAATTAGATATTCTAATAGAATTTTATCTGCTTCATCAAAAATGCGATAACCATTATCTTGTCGCTTTCCGATAGTGATTCCTTGGCGTTCATAGTATCTAATCGTCGAAAGTGGAATGTCCATTTCCTTTGATACATCCTTCATTTTATACATTGTTGCAACTCCTTTTTAATTTATCTAGCTGTATCTTAACATTGAACTAAAGAGCAATGTCAACCAAAAGAAGTAATGGAAATTTCAATTGTCCAACTATTTGTATTTATGTTACTAGTAGGGAGTAATAACAAGCGAAATACCGCCCTTTCCTGTACAATATAAAGGAAGCAATATTCTGTTTCTTTTCTAAAAAAAAGATGAAACAGTTATCTTTTGTACAGGAGGGATTTTTTGTTCGATTTAGAAAAAGTTCACTCATTGAATGAACTGGAAATGCTAGTTTATCAATATATCTTAGAGCATATGAGTAGAATTCCTAAACTAACGATTCGTCAACTTTCTGCTGAATGTCACGTGTCCACATCAACGATTTTGCGTTTTTGTTCTAAAATGGGGTTTGACGGTTTTTCAGAATTAAAATATGTCTTAAAAAAGGAAGAAAAACTGCAAGAACAATCGTTTGAACAATATTCTGATGCTACGATTCACGTAGATTCTTTTTTAAAGCGGATCAACCAGCAAACTTATTATGAAACTCTGAAACCTGCAATTACGATGATTGCCTTGGCCCGTCACATTGTTTTTTCGGGTATCGGTACGAGTGGCATTTTAGGTACTTATGGTAGCCGCTATTTTGCAAATATGGGCATCAATGCTTACAGTATTGGTGATCCATTCACACCGATCCCCCAAAGAGGCTTTGAAAATACCTTAGCGATTATTCTTTCTGTTTCAGGAGAAACGACTGAAGTAATCAAGCAAGTTACTGATTTTAAAAGATCTAGTGCTAAGATTTTGAGTATTACCAATGATGAACATTCCACTATTTCCCGTTTAGCGGACTACAATATTTCATATTATATGCCGGATGAACGCTCTGTTTACGCTGATCCTTCTATCAATATCACCACACAAATTCCCGTAATTGCATTGATCGAGTTACTTGCTCATCAAGCAAGTAACGAGTTTGCAGAAAAGAATCCACTAAAAGATGATGCTCAATAAACACAATCAATAAACTATTTCTTATGCTGAAACTTTGACAAAATATGTGGGCGTTGCTATTGTTTGTATAAAGGTCTGTCGTATTTTCTAGACAAAAGACCTCGACGAAAGGCTGTGACTGTTAATGCCATTTACCATCGAACATTTGGACAACGAAGTAATCACTGGAAAACAGTACAAATTTGCTATTCCTAAAACACCAGAAGATTTTACTGAGGTGAATAATCAAAAGCTAGAAATATTACCTACCGAATTAAACAGTGTACGGGTAATCATTATCAATAACCCTGACGAAAGTAATGGAACTTATAAATATCTGATCGAAAATAGCGAAGGTAATCGGACCTTTGAAATATCGGCTGGTGATTATGCCGTTTTCACGGGTCCTTGGGAAACGTTAGCTGATATCGATCACTTTATCGGTGCCTGTTATGGTGAGCTTTATCAATCTGATGAATACGGAATCGGCGGAACAAATAACATTCAACTAATCGATTTTGAACATGGTAAAATCACAATCAAACTACCAGCAGTTAGTAAATAAAACGGCAATTTAGAAGGAAATCGTGTAGCGATTTTCTTCTATTTTTTTATCTGATTTGTTTTTTTACTTGGTACATGTTTCTCAACAAGCTCAAGCTCTAGGAATTGGTCTAAAATTCTTTTATAGTAAATATGTAAACGCATTCAAAGTTTTCGAATCAGAGCGGCCGCTCTATTGAAATACTACTACATGCACTTATTTTCCGTTACTTTAGTTAGCCAAAGGAGAGGTTTAGAATGAATGAATGGATCAATGAAAAAGTTCTACCACCCGTGTTAAAATTCGTTAATACTAAAGCGATTACAGCGTTGAGAAATGGTATGTTGTATACGATGCCATTTACGATCGTCGGTTCTATTTTCTTATTACTAGCTAATTTTCCACTTAAATCTTTTGCAAACTGGGTTACTGATAGTGGCCTTGCAGTTTACTTCAATCAAGCATACGGTGCCTCTTTTGCCATCATGTCTATTTTTGCCGTAATCGGAATCGCCTATTCTTATGTAAAAACAGAAGGCTTTGAAGGTCTACCTGCTGGAATGATCTCCCTTGTTGTCTTTATCTTATTTATGTCTTCTGAAATCACCGATGTAGACAGCGGTGTAACAATTGGCAACATCATCAACAAAGACTGGACTGCTGGTAAAGGAATGATCACAGCGATCATCGTTGGTCTGATTGTTGGTTGGGTGTACAGTTGGTTCTTACGTCATGATATTCGGATTAAATTACCTGAAGCAGTTCCTGAAAATGTCGCAAACTCATTTACTGCATTAATTCCGGCTGCGGCTTTGATCACTGGTGCAATGTTTGTTTATATTTTCTTTGACAAAGTCTTTAAAACAACTTTTTTTGATTTTATTTACGAAGTGTTGCAATCTCCACTTCAAGGGGTTACTGATTCACTAGGTGGTGCATTAGTTCTTGGATTCTTAGTTCCATTATTTTGGTTCTTCGGCGTGCACGGTTCAACGATTGTCGGCGGAATTATGGGTCCGATTTTACAAGCGAACTCTTTGGAAAACACCGATATTTTAAAATCTGGTAAAGAATTAACCGTTGCAAACGGTGGTCATATCGTGACACAACAATTTTTAGATCAATTTTTAACTGTAACTGGTGCTGGTATGACACTTGGATTAGTGGTTTATATGGTATTCTTTGCAAAATCAGCCCAATTCAAACAACTAGGGCGTTTGTCAATTGGACCTGCCGTGTTCAATATCAATGAACCAATCACATTTGCTACACCGATCGTAATGAATCCGATCATGGCAATTCCGTTCATTTTAACGCCTGTCGTGTCATCTGTTATTACTTACTTTGCTCTATATACAGGTTTAGTCCCATTATTTACAGCGGTTCAAGTGCCTTGGACAACGCCTCCGATCATTTCTGGATTATTAGTTGGTGGCTGGCAAGCGGCCTTACTACAAGTGTTTGTCTTAACGTTAGGATTCTTTATTTACTTACCATTTGCTAGAAAAATGGATGCAATCAACTATGCGCAAGAAACAAATCAACCTATTACAGAAGAAGTATTAGAAGAAATTGAAGCAGAAGCTTAAAAACCATTTCTAAACTGACTTAAACATCTCTGCACAGCTGATCCGTTCAAATGCTTCCTCCCATCTGTGTAGCGATTTTATTATTCAAAAGTACAGTAAATGAACAAAATTAAAGGAGAAGATTACATGTCAATTTTAAGAGAAAATTTCCTTTGGGGCGGCGCAGTTGCCGCTCATCAATTAGAAGGTGGTTGGAATCAAGGTGGTAAAGGTATTAGCGTTGCTGATGTTATGACCGTTGGCGCTCATGGTGTGGCTAGACGAATTACAGACGGCGTGTTAAAAGGCGAAAACTACCCCAATCATGATGCCATCGATTTTTATCATCATTATAAAGAAGATGTAAAATTATTCGCAGACCTTGGGCTAAATTGTTTCCGGACATCGATTGCTTGGACGCGGATTTTCCCCAATGGAGACGAAGCAGAACCAAATGAAGCAGGCTTGCAGTTCTATGATGATTTGTTCGACGAATGTTTAAAATATGGAATTGAACCTGTGATTACTTTGTCTCATTTTGAAATGCCGTATCATTTAGTCACTGAATATGGTGGCTGGCGTAATCGTAAAATGATCGATTTCTTTGCGAAGTTTGCTCGTGTTTGTTTTGAACGTTATAAAGATAAAGTGACTTATTGGATGACCTTCAATGAAATCAATAATCAAGCGAATTACGCTGAAGACTTTGCCCCTTTTACCAACTCTGGTATTAAGTACCAAGAAGGTGAAGATCGCGAAAAAATTATGTATCAAGCGGCTCACTATGAGTTAGTAGCCAGTGCGCAAGCTGTTAAAATTGGTCACGCAATCAATCCTGATTTCCAAATTGGTTGTATGATCGCGATGTGTCCAATTTATCCCTATTCCTGTGATCCGAAAGATATGATGATGTCAGTCAGTGCGATGCAAAAACGGTACTGGTTTACCGATGTTCATGTTCGCGGTCATTATCCTAGCTTTATGGAAAACTATTTGGCTCGTAAAGGCTTTGATTTAGATATTACGGAACAAGATTTGACTGATTTAACGCATGGCTGCGTGGATTATATTGGCTTTAGCTACTATATGTCGTTTGCGATTAAAGATCATGAAAAAGGCCCTGCTTTTGATTATGATGAGTCGCAAGATTTAGTTAAGAATCCTTATGTAGAAGCTTCTGATTGGGGTTGGCAAATCGATCCGTTAGGCTTGCGTTATGCCATGAACTGGTTTAATGAGCGCTATGAATTGCCGTTGTTTATTGTGGAAAATGGCTTTGGTGCGATCGATGAAATCGAACCAGATGGCACGATTAATGACCAATATCGCATCGATTATTTGAAAGCTCATATTGAGATGATGAAAGAAGCAGTTGAGTTTGATGGCATTCCATTGATTGGGTATACGCCTTGGGGCTTTATTGACTTGGTTTCTGCGGGAACTGGTGAGATGAAGAAACGGTATGGTTTTATCTTTGTGGATAAGGATAATGAAGGGCAAGGGACGTTGAAGCGTTCTAAGAAGAAGTCGTTTGATTGGTATCAGCAAGTGATTAAGAGTAATGGTGAAGAGTTGTAAGAGGTTTAGATATAAAAGTAAGGGAAACTAAATTGCATAAACACAATTTAATTTCCCCTTACTTTTTTTACTATACAAGCAAATTATTGAGTATCAGAAAAAATAGTCAAAAGTTTCCTATGCTCCTCCGAATAAATCAATCCCCATATTTCTAACTTCTTGACATTCTTCGTCTGTCAAAAACCACCATGACATTTTTTCATGTCCAACTGTACCTAACCACATTTTATGATCCTGGAAAAATGTAATATCTTCTGGCAAATTCGGACCTTGCCAATCTCCAATTGATTTTGAATAGTTTAAAAGAATGGATAGTGAATCTGAATTGAATACAAAGCGATATACTTCCACTACTTTTTCACGATCAATTACCATTGAAGTTGCCCAACTATTTGTTTCAATTTTAGTAACTAAAAATGAATCTAAATCACTAATTAATTCATATGCTTTTTTATCATATGAATAGGTGTTATCTCCTTTAAAATCAATATCATGACGAATACAAAATTCAAAAAATGTACACCCTTGTTTTAAAGCTAAGTTAGCAATATCTTGATATTGCTGACTGTGTATATCCTCTGAATAATAATATTTGTTCCTATTTGTTTGAAGCCACACCATAAAATGAATGCCCTCCAGACCTATTCCAAGTATGATAATGTGCGAAATTACCGGCTCCATGCGCCCTATCTGCTATTGGCGGTTGGAACTTGCCACCTCTTAGCCCACCAGCTAAACGAGCTACATTGTAGGCTCCTGTAGAGGTTGTTGACCATAAATCTCCACGTAGCTTCATGTAATTTACAGCTGTATTTAAGTTCATACCAGAATAAACTACGATTCCTACTCGCCCAGTTCTCACTGCTCTATAATGATCATAAAACTGTCTGTAATTTGCATTTCGAGAAAAAATAGTTAATGCAATTCCTAGTAATCCTCCTACAACTGCTGCAAAAAATAGTCTGATTAATTCTCGTGCAACTGGTATCGCAATCCTAATTCCTGGCCCTAGTGCAAAACCCGAGGCTACACCATCTTCTGGTAATATTTCCCTTTGTTCGAGTGTATTTTCATCAGTAACAACTATGGCAGTATCCGCAAATTGTTCTTCTGTTGTAATATGTGTACTTTCATCTTCCATTATGTTTTTAGTAGGCAATTCAATTTTTTGAAGTTCTTCTTCTGAGTACTTTCCTTGTTCGATTTCTTCCAATAATTTTTTTTCTTCTTCAATTGCTTTTTCTAGCCTTTCTTTCTGTTCCAATGTACCAAAATAGAGACTATAATTATTTGTTTCCTCTTCATTTTTCTCAGATACTTTCATACCATTAGAGTTTATAGAGTCTTCTTGAAATTCTTGTACAATCTCAATTTCTCTTGTTTCGTCGTCAATCTGCGTTTTCGCTTTAATAATTAACTCGCTTTCTTCTAAATCAATCTCAACATTTTCAAATGTTGTGGCCTCATTACTTGATTTTTCTAGTTCTGTCAAAATCTTTTTCTCTGTTGTACTAATGGGATCATTTGTAATCGCATATGCTGTATTACTTATACATCCACAGCTTAAAATCATTAACAAACTTACGACAATTTTCTTCATTCTCCATCTCCTTAATGCTTATTTATTAATAACTTCAATAGATTTCAGGTATTCTTTTAAATCATTGAAGGTTATCTCAAACTTCAAATCTTTTTGTAGTTTAGTAGCTAGTAGACCTGTAGCAATAGCAGCTGAGTAAGTAGTCCCTTCTACCTCTGAATATTCATTTTTCCCATAGCTTGGCGCTACTATTTTAGTTCCTGGAAAATAATAATTTGCTTTGTTTGAAGAATTCATAGAAGATTTTTTAAAATTACTGTCTAGAGCTCCTACAAAAATGACGTTTTCTATATTTGGTATATCTCGTTTGGTAGTATCGAAATTCCCATTTGAAATAACAAACAAAATATTTTTTTTCTGTCCTTCTTTAATTACTTCCAAAAGTTCTTCAGAAAATTTGTTGAATGCGATACTGATATTTATAATTTCTACTTGATTTTCGAGACACCACTCAATTGCTTTCAGTAAATCATTAGGTTTTGCAATACCAGCAGATAGAATACCAGCATTATATACATCTAAATATTTAGGATCTGCAAGCCCATATTTAAAACCATTATAACTACTTTGACTGATAACACCTAGAACAGATGTTGCGTGTATGGTGTCTTCTTTTTTATTCATAGGAACTATAGTCTTTTTAATAATGGAATTCATCTTAGAAAACGCTATATGATTGTCAGCTAATTCTCCATCAATAATTCCTATCTTAACCATTCTATTTTTCAATTGCTCTGAGTTTGAATGCTTTTTTGAGAATATTTGATAGTCAAACTTAGTCAATGATGATTCTTCACTTTTCCTACTATACTGATAAAGAAAACCAATGATAAAAATACTTACAAGAACATAGAACACATTTTTTAACTTCATTTCCAGATAATTCACCACCTATCTAATCTTTTTTAAGATATGTTTCTTTACAAATTGAGTCACAAAACAGTCTAAATTGTCAGAATTTTCTTATTCATTAAAATTCATCATATAATATACTTTATAATATGTAAAGATTAATTTCATTTAGTATAGCTTCATACTTTTTTGTTTCAAAAATAATTGTGGCACAGACAAATAGGCGACATCTACCTATTTCAACGAAATTTGTCTTCGTATTCAACTCATTTCTTTCTAACTTTATCTGCTTTCACGCAATCCACTCCTTAATTTAAAAATTAAAAGATCGAGTTTAGCCTATTTTCCCCGAGAGGACCGCTCTTAAAGCTAGCTTTTTCATCAAACCAGCAAATGGCCTTTCAAATAACTTTTTCGTCTGAGAATCAGCTCGTTCAAACGCAACAACAGCACTATGAATATTCGCTACATCACGATTTAATGTATGTATAAAAAATCAATTAGTTTTCTCCTTTGTTCGTATTGATTATTCATGTTAAGTTCTTTATACTTATTGGTATAGGATAGAAACGAAAAAAGCTTTACGATCTAAGAAAAGTTCATAAAGCTACACATCACATATAAATAACCATTGGCACCTCAAGTATCTGGCGGGAACCTTATACTTGAAGTCCTTGTAAAGTCAGCATCCACTGCCCAAACAAGTCGCCAATAGTCGCTAGCATTACAACTAGCTTCTTTCATTGTACAAAAATCAAGTGTCATTGACCGCTTCTTTTTTGTCGTGTTTTATTTGATAAGAAGTTAAACTGTAAAGTTAGTTCATACTATTGATGAACAGGTATTGGGAAATTCTTCCGATATCTTTTTTTGTTTCTATCCTATTATGTAACAACGACCTGATAGAAAATAAAAAACGGCACCTCACGTTTTGGCGGGAACCAAAATCATGAGGCCCTGTAAAGACAGCATCCACTGCCAATACAAGTTGCCGATAGCCGATACCAAAGTACCAGCATATTTTATTGTACCCAATTTCAGTGCAGATTTCTACCTTATGTGAGAAATTTTTTTGGATTGTGTCGACAAATTTGCTGTGGTTGTGTCTATTGAAAACGATGAGGCGTGGGTCTGATCGTTTTTTATTTGCCTATCTAGTTGGACTTTCAATCAAATTTAGACTAGGAGAATGTAGACATGGGAAAATCACAGGAATCAAAAACAATCGCTTATCAGGATATTTTGGAGATAAAAGCTTATTTACGTGAACTGGAAATGTGGCACAAAGTACTACATTTTATGCCTCACTTTCTTGATGCTAAAATAAGGAGAACTCCGCAAGAGGTGAAAGCTTGTGCTGAAATGTTTGAAGTGGTTTATCAAAATTTTGATACATTAATAACCGAAGCAGATAAATATTTGAATAAATTTGCAAGCGGAAAATAACGAATGATTTATAGAAATAGAAAAAGTCGAAGAAACATTTCTCTCCGACTTTTTTAACTATCACTAAATAAACATCCCCGTAATCGAGTGACTATGTTTTATGCCTTCCAGTTTCCCTTCAAAAACAATTTTCCCACCTTGATTCCCGCCATTACGATCCAATCTCCTTGCTTGATCAAATCAACATGATGCTCGATCACAATAACTGTATTCCTTTGATCTACCAAGTGATTCATGATTTCCGTCAAGTGCTCGATATCAGATAAATGCAGCCCCGTTGATGGTTCATCTAACACATAAATACTGCCTTTTTTATAAAACTCACTGGCTAATTTCATTCGTTGACATTCCCCACCAGATAAGGTGTTCATCGGTTGCCCTAAGGTTAAATAGCTTAATCCGACTTGTTCCATCGCTTGGATTTTTTTCAAAACTGCTGGCTCTTTGAAGAATTCCAATGCACCCAACGCTAATACTTTTTGGACCAAAGAACAACTTCTTGAAGTTCCTCGAGACCCCAAGAGCAACTATCGAATGTTTGATGAATATGCCTTACAGCAATTATTATTTATCCGTTTGATTCGAGCCTCTACTTGGTCATTAAATGAAGTCCGGGAAATATTGAGTCAATTTCAAGCAGACTCGCCTAAGCGAATGATTGAATTAGCTGAGCAATCATTACGTATTTTGAATGAACTTCTTAAACGTCAAATGATTGCCAACAAGTATATTTATGCGCTGATTCAATTTTTACAGCCAGATTTTTTTGAAGATTTTCCTAGCACTGATTTTTATTGAAATACAACAAAGAGCTAGGAACAATCACCCTCACCAAACAGAATGAAAATAAAGCGATCGACCTACATGCTATTTCCTGTCATATAAGAGATGACAGAAGTAGCTTGTAGATCGATCACTTATTGAGACTCTTCTCCCAGTAACCTTGAGGTGCAAACTAGATTATTTTACTTATTTGCTCATGCAATTACTCGTCGTACGAAAAGAACTACACTACCCATTCGGTCATAGAACCTGCTTATAAAAATAAATCGTTTCTATAAGTAGAATAGTCTCTTCTGTACTTTTCTCCAAGGCTATCCAAGATTCTGAGTAAAAAAGTGTTAGAACTTCAGTTATAACACTCGAAAAAAACAAGCTAAGGAAGAGAATATAGTCTTCACTTTCTAATTGGCTGTTTATCTATTTTTATGTTTCCACTGTTCATAGAAAGTAGCTAAACGCTTGATATGAAGAGGAATACGCTCAGGCGAAGCTTCTAAAAAAGTCAATGCATTATTTTCTGCAGCAATCATTCGTTGGTCAACAGAAATCATAATTTTTTCCATTTCTTGTTCTAGTGTGTGAAGATTATCTGCAAACCCTAAATGTTCTGCAACGGCTTCTGGATTATTAGGAAACTGTCCTTCTAGCTCTTTTTTTAATTCTTCACGAACATGAGGATAGTATTGTGCGGGAATCATTTCTATGTTTATTTTAGGTCGTTTTTCAGTCATGAGGTACCTCTTTTGATGTTTCTGAGGAGAGGGGTGGTACTAGGTGAAGGTCAGGTTTCTTTGCAGGTTGTTCAAGACCCGACCACTTCTCCACTAATTTCTGTGTGTCTTGAATGGTTTCAAGCATACGAGCCATTATTTCACTGGTATTTTTTTCAACAGTCTCATGGATTTGTTGCTGCTTAGCTACAGCTTCCTCGCCTATTTTTCGGATAAGCTCTTTTTGTCGTTCCTTTTCATGTTCAAGTTCTTTTTCGTCCATAAAAACACCTCTTTTTTTAATTGTTTAGTCAACATGATAAAAAATTATACCAAGTTCCAAAAGCCCAGAAGCTTTCAGCAGTCGAAAAAAAATTCAATTGCTCTACCTCTATATTGAAGCAGAAACCTTGATTTAATAAGATTTCTATTTTTGTCGAATGCTTTCTTTGGCTTGATTTGCCCCATGTGCCTTTCAATTAGCTGGATAGCTCACTGGAAAGCCCTCTTCATCTATATTGATTGAATTTTTGAGGCCTGCTGTTTTATTGCTTCTTTTACTTTTTTTCCAGCTTGTCCTTTTAGAGAGCTGCCTAAATTACTTGATAAACTCTCTAAAGAACTTTTCAATTCATTTATGTACGTGTCAGTAATTGATTTTACTTCTTTTTCTCTTGATGTGTGTTCCATGAGCGCGGCAGTCCCTACGAAAGAACGAATATTATTTTTTTGTCTCGCTTTTCTAAGCTCCTTTAGTCCAGCTTCATCAAGAATTTCATCTGTGAATAGCTCTGCCATATCTTCTAAAATCCTCCTTTTAATTTTCTAAATTACGTAATTCTTTTCTATAGTTCTCTTCTAACTCTTCCATCTCGTTCATTATTTTTTTTCTTTCTTGATGGAATCGATCCTCTAACTCCAATGATTCATTTTGGAAATGATGATACGCTTCAGATATGGCTTCACGACCATAAGGGAGTTTTCCTGCCCAATACTCAGTTTCTTTGACATAGTCATCTATTTCTTGAAATATTTTTCTTTTGTTCCAAGCTAACTGATTTTCTTTTTCCTCACATATACGCACTTCTTTCATATACTCTAGCTTTAGTTCTTCTTCTTTATCCATTCTTAACGCATTCCTTTACAGTTATTCTGGTTGAAATTGTTTCGCTAATTGTTGATCAACAGACAACAGTTTTTCAATACTTCCATGAATTTCTGTTTTGAGCGTATCACAACTGCTTGCAATCTCTTTGTATTCAGCAATTTTCGATTCATTTCTCTCTTTAGGTTGATCGGAAATGATCGATTTACTGACACCTATAGATTCGAGTGCGTCTAGTACTTCTGGTTCGCTTAAATCATGACCTAATGTTCTTCCTGCTTCTAATGATTTTTGCCAAGATTGTTCTGCTTTTTCTGTTTGCCGACGAAGGAAACTTTCTGCCTCCAAAAACGTCGCATTGACCGTACTCATTTGCGCATTTAACACAAGAAGTGCTTCAACGCTGTCTAAGAAAATAGCTTCATTAGCTGATAAACCGCCACCACTTTTCTTTAACTTATTTCGCAAGAACTTCATCCACGCTTGTGTGCTACTAAGAACACCTAGTAACTGCTGTTTATCATTCTCAGCTCTTTTTTTAATCGCTTTTACATTGAACTCATTGTCAGGAATTAACAATCGCCCCGTTTTTTTATCAAATTCCCACATAGCAAGACTATGGTAAGCACCACCAAATCGATCCGCCATTTTTTTGTCTTTTTCCATATCAATAATAATTGCAAACTCTCGACCGGTCACTCGAAGTCCTCCGATAGCATCGTTCCTATTTCGATAGTTATAAAACATGCCTGGATTGTCTTTTGCCCATTTTTTTCCATCTTTTGACATCATACTTCCTGCATAAGGACCATTGAATCCTACATTCATCCACTTATTTTCTGCGGCAATGTAAAAAGCTAAACTTTCTCCTAAAGAATGCCCTGTCGTTGTGATTGTCGCAAAAGGATACCGATTTCTAATAGAGTCTGCGAATTGCTGGGCTGTGACAGATTGGGCGTCCACCATTTCGGGTGCTCCAAACCAATCAAACGATTTCAGTTTCTCACTTCCTGCACCAACTGTTTGTATATCTGTCGCTATATCTAAATCATCCGCTTGATTTGTTCCTGCATAGGCAATCACTACTTTTGAGGTGTCTGCTTTTCCGTTAACTATTGGGGCAACGGCCATTGCTTGCATTCCGTTTTTTGTGTTATCTTCTACTCTTAATACTTCATAATCGGCTGACAATTTTGGGTTACTTAAAGTATCTCCTTTTGCCCATGGATGATCATTTTTTTTGTTATCAACATCATAAACTTCATCTGCCAATATCTTATAATCTTGATCACTAATCATATTAATTCTCCTTTAAGATATCAATATCATTTAATGTTTTATTTCTATTCTCTAATTTTTCTAACTTAAAAGTAGCAGGATTTATTCTTGTACCTATAGAATCAACATTTACTTTATCTATTCTTTCTAAAGAAAATGTTATTAAATTATCCTGATTGACTTTAGCAGAAACATGCCAAGATCCAGTTTCTGTATTGTACTTAAATTCAGAAAATTTTATTGACTTTACATCTGAATAATTCTGCACAACAAATAATGCTATATTTTTTTTCGCTTGTAATATCTGTTCTTCTTTGACTTTTTCTTCTGCTTTTTTTTCCATATACAATTTCCCTCCAAATCCTATTCCTAATACAATTAAAATGACAAAAATAAATACTACTACTTTGTTTTTTTTAATCATTTATTTTTCTCCAATCTACAGCAGCAACCCTATCTGGTAAAAGCCACTTCATCTCTCTAAATTTCTTATAGACCGCGACCAATCACAGAAAAACTATTTTGATTTGCTTCTTCCACATTGTTTGCAACTTCGTTCAATCATTTGTTGATCTGTTCTAATAATTCAGAAAACTCGCTTACTTTTGGTTTAAAAGTAGTGAATTGATCGTTAAAGCTGTTAAACTCACTAGCTTTCCAGTTGCCTTGAATCGTATCTTTTTCAGATTGTATTTTTTGTAGAATATCCCGAACTTCTTGTGAATCATCTTTCATTTTATCACAATAAGCTGTTTATTTTTATCAAAATATTAAAAAAAGACCTATATTTCTGATAGAAAACAAGACTTTTGACGGATTCATTTGTCATTCATAACCAGACTATGGTAAGCACCATCAATTCGATCAGCCATCTTTCCATCTTTTTCCATCTCAATAATAATGGCAAACTCTCGACCGGTCACTCGAAGTCCTCCGACAGCATCGTTCCTATTGCGATAATTATAAAACATACCTGGGTTGTCTTTTGCCCATTTTTTCCATCCTTTGACATCATGCTTCCAGCATAAGGACCATTGAACCCTACATTCATCCACTTATTTTCTGCGGCAATGTAAAAAGCTAAACTTTCCCCTAAAGAATGTCCTGTCGTTGTAATTGTCGCAAAAGGATACTGATTTCTAATAGAGTCTGCGAATTGCTGGGCTGTGACAGATTGGGCGTCCACCGTTTCGGGTACCTCAAATCAATCAAATGATTTAAGTTTATCGCATCCTGCACCAACTGTCTGTATATCTGTTGCTATATCTAAATCATCCTATTTAGAGTTATATTTCTAAGGAGTTATCATAACTCTTGATTCAACACTTCATCTTGAATCATTCCACTAGCTTTCATAAACATATATGTCACAACTGGACCGACAAAGGTAAAACCCTGTTTTTTCATATCTTTCGCGACATTTTTAGATAACGGGGTAACATTTGGAACCTCATACGCTTCTTCATACACATTCAAACACGGAACACCACCAACAAAATCCCACATATACTCAGCAAAACTGCCGTATTCTTGTTGCACTGCTAAAATCGCTTGGGCATTTTGGATCGTGGCGTTGATTTTTCTTTGGTTGCGAATCATTTCAGGATCTTGCATGATTTTTTCCACATCGTCTGGCATCATCCCTGCAACTTTTTGAATCTCCATATTATGGAAGTTTCTCAAAAAAACCTCTAATTTACCAGCGGCCGCTTTCCAACTTAATCCAGCCTGAAAAGTTCCTACAGTCAGTAAAATAAAAAGTAAACGATCATCATGTGTGGGTTTGCCCCATTGGTTGTGGTACCAGTCGAATTTTGACTGTTGCTTTTTTTTCATCTTTTTCTCCTATGAATCTCTATTTCTTTTATAATAGCATAACGAGTTCGTTATATCTCAACTAAAAAGAGTCTGGAGTATATCCAGACTCTAAACCTGTTTATCTATTTTAATAAGTCTAACATCGCTTTTGAAATATCAACAGCTTTCAATCCATAAACTTCTTTTAAATACGCCATTTTACCCACTTGACCGAATTGCTCTTTTACACCGACCCGCTTCATTTTTACTGGATGATTTTCAGCAACGATTTCGGCTACAGCACTTCCTAATCCACCGATCACATTGTGATTCTCCGCTGTTACGATCGGCCCTAGTTTAGCTGCTTTAATCACGATGTCTTCATTCATTGGTTTGATTCTAAACAAATCGATCACTTGAACTGAAATTCCTTTTTTCTCTAAATCATCCGCTGCCTGAAGGGCTTCTTCTACCATAATTCCACTAGAAAAAATCGTCCCTTGTGTTCCCTCTTTTAGCTTACAATAACCTTTAGAAAAATCTTCTTTTCCATTATAAAGTGACTTTGCTTGTTTACGGATCGTCCGAATATAGAATAACCCTTGGGCTGTGTGAGCATATTCCAAAATGGCTTTAAATTGATAAGGATCTGATACTTCATAGATCTGATTTCTCGGAATCACGCGCATCAAGGCAATATCTTCAAACGGCATATGCGTTCCGCCATTCATTTCAGCAGTTACTCCTGGATCAGTTCCCACGATGACTGCATGATTTTGAGCATAACCAAGTGAAAGAAAGACTTGATCAAAAGAGCGTCTCGTAGCAAAAGGAGCAAAGGTATGGATAAATGGAATAAATCCCGTTACAGCCAAACCAGCGGCTGCTCCCATTTCTTCTGCTTCCATAATGCCCACATTAATATAACGCTTGCCTAGTTGTTCCTTTAATTTACTCGTCCCCATCGAACTTGCTAGATCCGCTTCTAAGGCGACGATTTTCTGATCTTTTTGGGCTAATTCTAGAATTGTTTTTGTATACACTTGCCGCATCTCTAAGTCTTTCATTACTGATTCACCTCGATCTTTTCAGCTAATGTTGCGATTGCTTCTTTTATTGCTATTTTTCCTGCCTCATCTGGACGAACATGATGATTATCCACTAACTCTTCAAAGTAAAGAACCCCTTGTCCTTTTATTGTATCTAAAACAATTGCTGTCGGTTTACCATTTACTTGTTTCCCCTGAATAACCGCTTCTTCAATCGCCATTACATCGCCACCGTCAACACGCCAACTATTAAACCCAAACGCCTGCATTTTTTCGACAAAATCAAACGGATCGCAAATATCTGTTGTATAACCATCCAATTGCTTCTTGTTATCATCGATCAACACGATCAAATGATCCAGCTTGTGATGCGCCGCAAACTGAAAGGCTTCCCAACATTGACCTTCATTTAATTCCCCATCACCAACGATTGCATAGGTATAATTACTTTTACCTAACAATTGATTGCCTTTCGCAATTCCTGTCGCAGCTGAGATCCCTTGTCCAAGCGATCCTGTGGTCATATCTACACCTGGTGTTTTGATTCGATCTGGATGTGACGGTAATTTAGTGCCATTTTGATTTAAGCTATAAAGAAATTCTTCATCAAAATAGCCTTTTAAAAACAACGTAGCATAAAGAGCAGGTCCTGCATGCCCTTTCGATAAAACAAAATAATCACGATCTGGATCATCTTTTCTTTCTGGCGACACATTCAAGACTTTCCCATACAGAACTGCCAACGTTTCAACAATAGACAAGCTACCGCCAAAATGCCCAAATCCTAAATTATCTAGCTCTCTCATCGTATAATACCGAATCTGATCCGCAAATTTTGTCGTTTCCATTAAGCTGCCTCCTTCGTTTCAGTCGTTTTTTTCTTGCCGAAAACCGTTAATCCAATCAATAACGCCAACACTGCTAAAACGCCAGCAACAACAGCAATTTGACCACCCATATCGGCTAATTTACCAAGGAAAATCCCCGTCACACCATAATCTGTATCAGAGAAAGTCGATCCTTGGAAACCTAAATCCCCCATAACGGGCATCAATAAAATCGGCATAAAGCTGATAATCACCCCATGAATAAATGACCCTACAACCGCTCCTCGAACACCACCAGTAGCATTGCCAAAAACACCGGCTGTCGCACCACAGAAGAAATGCGGCACCACACCAGGAATAATCACTGTCGTACCTGTTGCAATCATAATAAATAAACTAACAATTCCACCAACAAAGCTAGTTAAAAAGCCAATCAAAACTGCATTTGGTGCATAAGGAAAAACGATTGGACAATCCAACGCTGGTATCGAATTCGGCACTAATTTTTCAGAAATCCCTTTAAATGCGGGCACAATTTCAGCTAAAATCAAACGACCCCCCGCTAAAATCACAAACACACCTGCCGCAAACATCCCTGCTTGTTGTAGTGCATAAATAATATAATTGGTTCCATTACTAAGATTTTCAGCAATAAACTCATTTCCTGCAAACAAGGCCACAATTGTATACACAATCCCCATCGTCAACGTAATACTAACTGTTGAATCACGTAAAAATGACAAGCCTTTTGGAAAATTGATATCCTCGGTTGATTTCTCTTTATTTCCCACATATTTACCGATAAACCCACTAAGAGCATAGCCAAAATTCCCTGTATGACCTAAAGCCACTGAATCATTTTTGGTAATTTGTTTGGTAAACGGCTGAGCGATCGCAGGGAAAATCGTATTCGCTAATCCTAACGCCAAGCCACCAACTAACACTAACGGTACGGCACTCATTTTTGTGACACTCATGATCACAGCAATCATACACGCCATATAAAGCGTGGCATGACCTGTTAAATAGATATATTTAAATTTCGTAATACGGGCGATCAAAATATTAAACGCCATTCCCGCTAACATAATAAGTGCTGTATATGTCCCATATTTTGTCAAAGCCAAGGCAACGATTGCTTCATTATTCGGCACCACACCTTGCATATTAAACGCATGCTGGAACATTTCTCCAAATGGCGCCAGTGAGCCTTCGATCACGCCAGCACCTGCTGTTACCACTAAAAACCCAACAAAGGTTTTGATACCACCACGGACAACATCTGAAATTGGCTTTTTCTGTAACCCTAGGCCCAGAACTGCGATCAAGGCTACCAGAATTGCTGGGGTGCTTGCAATGTCGATCAATATATTTAAGATACTATTCATATTTTTCTCCTACCTTCTTTAGACTTTAGAGTAACCCTTCATCCACACAAACTGCTCTGACCTTTTCTCTTAACTCATCCATATCGATAATACTATCTAGAACAACCACATTCCCTAAATGCTGCGCACTATCCGCTAAATCCCCACCCACAAAAAAGACATCTGCCAAATCCGGTGTTGCACTTCCCATATCATAATGCGCCACCTCAACTCCTGTTACCCCTAATTCGTTCAAGACACTATTGATATTCATTTCCACCATAAAACTAGATCCTAATCCAGATCCACAAACTGCTGCCATTTTCATAATGATTCTCCTTCCTTTAATAACTGAATAATTGTTGCTTGGTCTTTTGCTGCTAATAGCTTCTCTAAATTCTCCTTGTTCGATAAAATTTTCGTTAAACTCGCCAACGCTTTTAAATGCATTTCACTATCAACCGCTGCCAAACAGATAAAAATCGTAATCTCATGCTTAGGATCATCTAAAAGTAAAACAGGTTCTTTCACCTTTAAAAGCGACATGCCTAATTGCTTGACCCCATCTTCAGGCCTGGCATGAGGCAATGCGATTCCTTTACCAATATGAATAAAGGCGCCGTAATCTTTGACCTTTTGGATCATGGCTTCAATATAGTTCTCTGTAATCTTCCCTTGAGCTTTCAAGGGTTGGGCCGCATAAGCAATCGCTTCTTCCCACGTTAATTTTTTATCCGTCAACTGGATCATCTCTGTCGTTAGCAACTCCGATAGCATTGGCTTCTCATCTTCTTTCACTTTTAATTTCTTGATCATTTTTCGATTTAAGATCCGGTACATTTTTTCTTTAGTAACGCCTTTTTTTAATTCGATATACGGTAATAAGGTCTCAATAATTTCGTCGATAGAAGGGACAATAATTCCTGGGATCAATAAATCTTCCTGCACACAGCGCATTAATTTGTTTTTTTCTAATTGGGACATGATCGGATTGACTAGATACGTTTTCTTTGGGGCATTCAACAGAACACTGGAAAAAATCACATCATATTCAGCTTCAGCAATACTTTCAAGCTGATCGACTGTTGTCGTTAAACTAAAATCGATCGTTGGAAAAAGTTCCTTCAACTCTGATTGCATAATCAAAGACGAACTGATGCCACTTGGACACAAAACCAATGCTTTATAACGGATCACCCGATTTAACTCCCGTTGATTGCCAATTTCACCACCGAATAAAATCGTAAAATAACCAACTTCTTCCTCTGGAATTGACTGGCCTACCAACATTTCTAAAGGGTGTAGCGCGTTTTTTGTTAAAGTAAATATTTCACCATATTGTTCTTTGATTTCTTCTGTCAGCACATTGGTTAGCGAAAAATGATACTTGATTCTAAAAAATGCTGGCACTAAATGATAAAAAAGATCGAGTAGTAATTTTCGGTAAGCTTTAAACTCGATTGCCGCTAAACGCTCCATCTCATGAATGACCTGACTCGCACATTCTAGTAAAAATTCTAATGCTGTATCACGGACTTCTCCTTGCGTGATTGTCATAAAAATTAAAGTGAAATAGAATTGCTCATTTTCTAGGTCTACTATTTCAGGAAATTTTGCTAAAAACAACTGACTTCCATAAAAAGCATTCAACTCTTTTAGCGTCTCTCTTGCTTGTCTATCCAACCTACAAGAATGTGTTTTTGCCCGTTTTAAAACATACGCCATAAAATAAATTGTCTCTTCGATTCGACTTGGCACTATCACTAACTCACTTGCTTTAATCGTTTCAAAAAGATAAGAACGAACACCTGCTTCAAACGTTTTTGAATACTTCATCAACCCTTTTTTCAATCCCCATTTCCCTGAAACTTGCGTCATGACTTTCGCGATCATCTGATGGGCTTGAATCCGAAGCTGCTCTTCACAACCAGATAAATAGAAACCATTTCTTCGTGAATAATCCAAACTGATTTGCTGCTTAGCTAAATGCTTACGCAACTTTTTGATGTCCGCTAAAATCGTATTCTTACTCACTTGAAAAAATTCTTGATAATGGTAAACAGATAAATCCTCTTCTGCAATAAACGTCAGCAGATAAAGTAACGCCTGTCTTTCATACTCTAAATAGAAAATCTCTGTTTCCAGCTTACCAAAATGAAGTTCTAACCATTTATCGACGACTTGCTTTGAAAAATAGATCTTTCCTTCTTCACAATAGATTGGTTCGTAAGAAAATTGCTGCAGTTGCTCATCAATTTTTCCTAGCTGATCAATCACTGTTTCGGTAGGTAATCCTGTAATCTCATTGATCTCTTGAATAGTGTAACCCACTCCATGCGGCCTATCGATAAGATAACTCATTCGATAATCAATCATTTTGTTCCTCCTGTATTCACTATATAATGTAAACGCTACAAAACAAAGAAACGTTGGGTCTAATCTGTTTTTGATTTTTCAAAATGATTGGACTCAATTAAAAAAATAACAAAAAAGCCATGGAAGTCAATTGATTACTGACCCCATAGCTATTTTGTTAGTGGATTACAATGATTACCTTATTTTTAGTTACTTGTTTTATAGATAGTTCGTTTGATTCTAAAAGTGTTACGTTTAATTCTTGTTGATCCATTTGAACCTTGACTGGTGTACCATGAATCGTTAGCTTAAATGCCAATGCCTCAATTTCTTTTGGCAAATGATTCTCAATTTGGATTGTCTGACCTGCACTTGTGAGGCCAGCAAAGCCATAAATAATACTTAGCCAGCTACCGCCCATGTTCGCTGCATGAATTCCATCTTTCGCATTTCCTTGTAAATCCGTTAGATCCATCAGCGCGGTATCCATAAAATAACTATATGCTTTATCTAGTTGCTTCGTACGACTAGCTAAAATACTAAATATCGAGCGTGACAACGAAGAATCATGCGTCGTAACATCCTCATAAAATTGATAATCTCTTTGAATTTGCTCCATTGAGTAATCTTGTGGAAACAGCATTTCAGCTAGTAAGGCATCCGCCTGTTTACATACTTGATGTTTATAAATGATCATCGGGTGATAATGTAGTAACAACGGATAATTCTCTTTTGGCGTTTCTGCAAATGGCCATTTAGCTTTTTCAAAGAAGGTGTCATCTTGTTTGATCAGTTGTTGTTCATGATCGTATGGCAATTTCATCCCTTCGGCCGCTTCTTGCCAAGCAGACCATTCTTCTTCTTTAACTGAATTCAAACGTTGCGCTAAAGTAACGGCATAGCTCAAATTATTTTGTGCCATCTTATTTGTGTAGTAATTATTATTGACCAAGGCTGTATACTCATCGGGCCCCGTCACACCATTAATACAGAATTCAGCACCGATCCAACTACCATAGTTCAGCCAAAAACGTGCGGTTTCAAAAATCACCTCAGCACCAGATTCTGCGATAAATTGGTGATCTCCTGTTACTCGTTCATATAATTGAAAGGCGTAGGCAATATCGGCGTTGATATGGACTTGAGCTGTTCCAGCAGGATAATACGCACTAGCCTCTTCGCCATTGATCGTCCGCCAAGCAAATAACGCCCCGCTCTCTTGCGCCAATTCCTTTGCTCGTTCTTGCGCTTTTGGTAAAATCGATACCCGATACGTTAGTAATTGTTTGGCAATTTTCGGTTGTGTATAGATGAAGAACGGCAAGATATACATTTCTGTATCCCAAAAATAATGTCCTTCGTACCCTTCACCAGTCAATCCTTTCGCAGCAAAATTTGTTAGACCATCTCGACCTGCATTTTGATATAAATGAAATACATTAAAACGAATGCCCTTTTGAAGAATCGGATCACCAGTGATTTCAATATCACTTGCTTGCCAGAATTCAGAAAAATGCTGTACCTGTTCTTCGACTAACTGATCAAACTTCAAGCTATTCCTGACTTCGGTTAATTTGTTTTTTTCTGTCTCGATGACATGACAATTATCCGTTGTGAGAGGTTTTGACAGCACAACATAGTTTGTCAAAATAACTGCTTGATTTTCTCGAACAAAAACTCGTTTTGAAACAGATTGACAACCAATTTCGTTCGCCCCATCAGTTGTCTCCATCAGTTGAGAAATCAAAATAGCTTGTCCACTGAATTCTGTTCTCACTTCGAGCCACTCATTGTTTAGTTGCTTGATACCAAGTTTACTTTTAGACGAAGCAACTCGCGGATCGATCGTGCCCTCATCATTGGCTTTGCTTTCCTGAAACGCTATATTCTTAGTGATCATCATCTCACCAGAAAAATTCAGCGCTTCGATCGTATACTGAAAAATGCTAATCTCAGAGTGTGAATAAGAAAGAAATGAACAAAGAGATAGCGTAAATTTCTTTCCTTGCAATGTCTCGATTTCATAACGTTCTTCCAGCATGCCTGTTTTCATATTTAATTGAAAATCGGTTTGTTCCACAAGCCAATCTGTTTCATTTGACTTTTCTCCATCAATTTCGATAATGAGGCTTCTTATATCAGGCAGTTTTACGATCGTTTGATGATTTTTCGCATAACCATAGGCCCATTCTCCATAAACAATAGGATGCGTATCATAAAATCCATTGATAAATGTTCCAGGATTACCGTGTGTTGTTTTACCTTTTACAACGCTGGATGTACGTATTCCTAAATGACCATTGCTCAATGCAAACAAGGTTTCAATATATTCAGGACTTTGATTATTAAGATCGTTTAAAGTCAGCAAATACTCAGAATTCATCTATTTTCTCCTTTGTTTCGCTTTTTTTAAATAGCAGAAGCAGTTGTTTTTGTTTCTATTTTTTTGCTAGAAACATTTGGCTTTGACTCTTTTTGTAAAAACAATGTCAAAATAAATGGAATGATTAATGACATGATCATCATCAATACTCCTGCAATCACATTCGTTACGCCTTTATCCCCAGAAAATCCAAGAATTGCCATCACACTATTTTGTGGTACATAAAGAGTAACATGCATGATCCCTGCAAAACAACCGGAAATCCCCGCACCGATCACCGCTGCGATCAATGGCTTTTTATACTTCATTGTCACCCCATATAAAGCCGGTTCTGTAATCCCCATGATTGCTGAAATACCCGCAGCAGTTGCAATTGATTTAACACTTTTATCTTTTGATTTCAACGCTACCGCTAATGAGGCCCCACCTTGAGCTAAATTAGCACAAACTTGAGCAACTAAAATCAATGATTCTGTTCCTGTTGCAGCAAATGACGCAACAAAAATCGGCGTCAACGCGTGATGCATACCGGTCATTACGATAAATGGCATACCTGCCGCAAGTAGCGCTACCATAATAAAACCTAATTTTCCTTCTAATAAATTGATCATCCAAGCAAGTCCCATACCCGCATAATTTCCTAAAGGACCAATTACAATCAATGCTAAAGGCGCTGTGATAAGTAATACTAACGTTGGATTTAAAATGATTTTCAGAGAACTAGGCGTAATTTTATCTACACCACGTTCAATGTAAGACATGATCCAAATTGTTAATAAGGCCGGAATGACAGAAGCCGCATAGCCTACCCCTTGAATCGGCATACCTAAAAATGACATCGGATCGCCACTTGCAACCCAAGTAGTAAAATTAGGATGCAGTAAAATTCCGACAACAATTACCGCAAGTGACGTATTCACCTTAAACTTACGTGAAGCAAATACCGCTAACAAGATCGGCATAAAGTAAAACGCACTATCTCCAATAAAGTCTAATACACGATACGTGCTTGATTCATTGGATAACCAATGGAACGTCGTACTTAATGATAAAATAACCTTGATCATCCCAGCAGCAGTCAGTGCAGGGATCATTGGCGTCATACAAGCCGTGATCGTATCAACAATTTTGTTGAAAATCCCTGTCTCTTGTTTTTCACTTGGTGTGTCATTATTTTCAGCATCCCCATTAACGATTCCTTGAGCAATGACCTCTTTAAACACTTTGGCCACATGACTGCCTATGATCACTTGAAATTGGGTTGGTGTTGGATTGATGTCCACAACACCATTTAATTCTTTTAATGCTTGTTCATTTACTTTAGTGTCATCCTTCAAATGAAAACGTAGTCGCGTTGCACAATGAACTGCTGAAACTACATTTTCTTTTCCACCAATGTTTTCGATGATTTGTTGCGCTAATTCGTTATAATTGTCTTTTGATGTCATGTTTCTTTCCCCTCTCAGTTTAAACATGTAGCTGATCTTTTCAACAAACTTTAATAATCATTAAATGCCGCAGCACCATTGGTTTTCACAACTTCTTGATACCAAACGTAACTAGCCTTTTTCAATCGATTCCCGGTTCCGTTGCCTTCATCATCTAAATCAACATAGATTACACCATAGCGTTTACTGATTCGCCCTTCACTTACGCTTGTTAAATCAATAATTCCCCACATCATATAACCAATTAAATCCACGCCGTCTTCATTCAATGCCAGCAATAAATTTTGAATATGCCCTTTTAGATAATCGATTCGATACTCATCATCAATTTTTTGACCCTTTAATACATCCTGTGTTCCTAACCCATTTTCGACAATGAAGAGTGGTTTCCGATAACGATCATATAATTGATTCAACGTAATTCTAAGACCAACCGGATCATTTTGCCAGACACTATTACTTTCTGGTAAATAAGGATTCTTCACTGTCATAAACCCATTCGTTGCGACTTGTTCCAATCCCTCTTTATTCGCTGAAGTACAGGCGCTTGAGTAATAACTGAATGAAACAAAATCAACCGTATTATCTTTTAAGATCTGTCTATCTTGCTCTGTAATCGTCAAGTCAATCTTATTTTGTTTGAAAAAGCTCGTAGTAAATTTAGGGTATTCTCCAAAAACTTGAACATCTGAAAACAATAGATTTTCCCGATCACTTTTGAGTGCAGCAAATACATCTTCTGGATCACATGTATACGCATAGGTTTTACCAGCCGCTAACATTGCCCCAAATTGAGCATCTGGATCGATTTCTTTTCCAGCTTTGATCGTCAGGGCATTCGCCAATAATTGATGGTGCCCCGCTTGATATTGAATTTGTAATGGATTTTCTTTTGAATTAAACGTGATGCCGCCTCCAATAAAGGGAATATGCAATACCATGTTCATCTCGTTAAATGGAATCCAATACCTGATTCGCCCTTTAAAATAAGTCATCATCGTTTTTGCATATTTGACATATAAATCAACGACCTCACGACTTTGCCAACCATTGAATTTTTCCACCAAATGAAACGGTAAATCAAAATGACTGATCGTCACGATCGGTTCAATTTGATATTTTTCAAGTTCGCTAAGAATTTGGTCATAAAAGTCTAAACCTTTTTGATTCGGCTCACCTTCTTCTCCTGTCGGAAAAATCCGTGACCACGAAATCGAAAAACGGAAACTATTGATGCCAAGCTCACTTAATAATTTGATATCCTCTATAAATGTGTGATAAAAATCAATCGCGGTGCGACTTGGATAAATTTCTTCTTTTACTGGATTCAAAATCGTCGGTTCTTGATCCAAATACACCGGCTTTAACCGTTGATCGTTTAACGGAAGATAATCAAAATTCGACATCTTTCTGCCATCAGCCAAATAATTTCCTTCTGTTTGTGCCGCCGAAATTGCTCCGCCCCATAAAAATCCTCTTTGTGCCTGCATCTTCATTCCTCTATTCTCAAAAATAGTACTATAGTTATTATTTACTTATGCTTATAAGCGCTTATTTATAAACATGTTTTAAACACACTTTGATTATAAAAGATTTACAAGCGGTTTCAATCCCACAAATTTGCCTTATCATTCTCATATATTGTCGTGCAAAAAAAGTGATTGGGCCATAACTCTGTGAGTTACAACCCAATCACTTAGCAACCGAATAAACGGTGGAAGCAGAAGCAACCCCTTCAGAAATAAGCTGAAATTCACAAAAATTTGAAGAACAATTTTCGTGAATTCCCTCTTATTTCTCGGGGTTAAGCACTTCTGTCCCATCCTCTCATTAGATTTCTATACTCATCTTTTCTCGATATTTCAATGGTGCCATCCCCATCGAATGCTTGAACAAACGATAAAAGGTTTTATCACTTTCAATTCCGATTTGACTGATGATTTGAGAAACAGTATCGTCCGAATTGATTAGTAGCCACTTCGCTTTATCGATACGATAATCATTTAAAAACGTAATAAATGTCTTTCCCGTATTCCGTTTGAAAAACTTAGTAAAATAAAATTGACTGTAGCCGATAGACGCCGCGACTTCTTCCAGTGTAATCTTTTTTGTATAGTTTTTTTCAACATAACGGAAAACCTGATCTAACTTTTCAAGAATATCTTTGCTCTGAACTTTTTCATGTGTTTGATACTTGTCTTTCTTTTTAGGAATATGTCTAAAAAGGTAAACCAAAAGCTTTAATAAATCTGCTTTGAGCTGAAATTGAAACCCTAACGCTTGCTTTCGTTCTTCCGCATACATTTCTAGCAGAATTTCCCTTACAACCGCTTCATTTTCTCTCCCCCATTTAGGACTCAAAGGTTCAATAGCTTCAAAAAACTGATTCAAATTGATTTCATCTGTATTTAAACGAGCAAAAAAAGTGAGATCAAATTGAAAGACAACTCGCTCACTGCCAGGCGAAGCCAACACATAATGGATATCACCACCGTTGATCAATACCAACTCTCCCGCTGATAAAGTATATGGTTGATCATTGATACCTAAGTTGATACTGCCTTTTGTCACACAAATCAGCTCAATTTCTCTATGCCAATGAGGTGTAGTCAAAATATCCCCATCATTTAAAATAATTCGAAAAGGAAATTCCGGATCAAGTATGGGCATTTCTAAAAAAATAGCCATTAATTTCCCTCCGTTTCTTTCTCCTGTTTTGCAAATTATTCTATCATAGTTTATCTTTTTAACGAAATAGAAAACAAACCCCTAAATAAACAGCGCACATGACTCTGCTTTTTTAGAGGTTCGGATTTAAGAAAATTAGTTATCTGGATTTTCAGCTTTTTTATAAGTAATAACCTTTGAGTCTTTATTTTCAGCGATTTCTTTTGCTCTTTCTATCGCTTGTTCTTTAGTATCAAATGAATCGACCGCTTTTTCAGCATTCTTCGTCTGAAACATACCACCGATTTTCTTTATAATAAACCAACACATCATTATCTAGCAAATCTGTATTGATTTTTTTATCGCTGTGTTTATCTGTCTTCTTAGGGTCAGCCTCTTTCTTAAAAACAGCTTTTTCAGTATCCGTCGCTTCACTCAACCACTTTTTCGATTGTGAAATCGCAATTGGGATCGCTCTATCATCTGGATACCCTTCACTGACTAATGCATTCGCAATCTCAATGGCTTTCTTTTTTAATAAAGGGTCAAAATTTTTAAACGAACTTGGATAATCCTCTAAATCCCAAGGCATTATCATTCATCTCCTTACATCATAAAATCAGTTAAGCAAAGAAACTACCACCTGTGATCGAATAAACTTGTCCAGTAACGTAACTGGCCTCATTTGAAGCTAAGAATACATAAACAGCAGCTAATTCAGCAGGTTGTCCCGCTCGACCAATTGCTTCTTGTTGTCCAAATTCAGGAATTTTTTCTGGTGGTTGTCCACCGCAAATTTGCAAAGCTGTCCAAATCGGTCCTGGAGCAACTGTGTTTACCCGAATTCCTGAAGAAGCTAATTGTGCTGATAAGCCTTTACTAAATGAAGTGATCGCCCCTTTTGTTGCTGCATAATCTAATAAATTTGCACTTGGCTCAGCACTTTGAATTGAAGTCGTTGTAATAATACTACCGCCTTTTGGCAAGTAATCTAGCGCTTCTTGCACTGCCCAATACATTGATATGATGTTAGTTGTATAGGTATCCATGATTTGTTGCGTTGATAAGTCTTTGATGTTGTCAACTGCTTGCTGCATCCCCGCGTTCAAGACTAAAATATCCAAACCATCTAGCTCTTTAGCAGCATCATGAACAAGTTTTCGCGTAAATGTTTCATCTTTTAAATCTCCTGGCAATAATACTGCTTTACGTCCTTCCGCCTCGATTAATGTTTTAACTTCTTTAGCATCTGCTTCTTCAAAAGGTAAATAATTGATTGCTACATCAGCGCCTTCTCTTGCGTACGCAATAGCTGCAGCACGTCCGATTCCAGAATCTCCACCGGTGATCAACGCTTTACGCCCTGCCAATTTGCCAGAGCCTTTGTAAGTTGTTTCTCCACAATCAGGCACAGGTGTCATTTTTTGTTGTAACGCAGGTGCTTCTTGTGATTGTTTTTCAAATTTTCCATCGTAGAATCTTGTTAACGGATTTTCGATTTTTTCTGTCATCTTGATTCCTCCTATGAATTTGTTGGCAATAAAAAAGAACTACCAGCTTACTCTTTTACCCTAATACAAAATATGACCCCTGACAAATTATACGTTTTTACACCAAATACTTTTTCATAAAAGTCGGTTTCTTTGGCTTATCACTTAAAAATCCTTATAATTAACTATATAAATCCATTTATTTATAAAAAATAGGTCTTAAGATGGATGTCAAAACATTGCAAAAATATTACAATATCATTACATCAAGTTTAAAAAGCCCGTTACACTTTTATTGGTATCTAGCTTCACGAGCTAGTCTTTCGGAAAAAAGATAAAATCTGCCTGTGACATAAACCGTCACAAACATATTTTCCTATTTTTCTGTCAAGACTGGACGAGCTCGTTCAGCTTTTAAATTTAGGAGGAGATATTTATGAAAAACAACAAAACAAGATTTGGCTTGATTGCTGTAATCGTCATTGTTTTAATCGGCGTATTCGGAATTAGTCAATACAACGGATTAGCAAAGAAAGAACAATCAGTTGAGTCCCAATGGAGTCAAGTCGAAAACGTAATGCAACGTAGAGCAGATCTCGTTCCAAACTTAGTTAATAGCGTAAAAGGTAGCATGCAACAAGAGCAAAAGGTCTTTGGAGATATTGCTAAGGCCCGTGAAGCTTATGGTTCTGCTAACAATGATTCGGATAAAATCAAAGCCAGCCAAGAATTGGATCAATCTGTAGGTACCTTGATCAATGTTATCAATGAAAATTATCCAGAACTAAAATCAAATGATAACGTGCAAACATTAATGACTCAATTAGAAGGAACAGAAAACCGCATTTCAGTTGAACGTAAACGTTACAATGATGTTGTAAAAGAATACAACGAACAAGTCGTTTCTTTCCCTAAAAATATCTTTGCAAATATGATGGGTCTAGGTAAGAAGGATTACTTTAAAGCTGATCCAACAGCCAGCACTGTGCCTTCTGTGAATTTTGATAATTCTACTAGCACATCTAGTGGGAAGTGATGATCGATGAAACTTTTTAGACGAGGTTTATTGCCCAGCGTATTATTTTTCCTTGTCACCTTTTTCGTCAGCTTTCAAACACCAGCATTTGCTGAAATCTTGCCAGGATCGCCTGATCAATTTTACCTGGATCAACCAGGAATTCTTGATGAAACAACTAAAAATTTAGTTGAAAGAAAAGGCGAGCTTTATAAACAAAAATCAGAAGCGCCTCAAGTTGTTTTGGCTGTGATCGATTCGACTGACGGTGATAGTATTGATAGTTATGCGCCCGATCTTTTTCAAAAATGGAAAATCGGCAATCAAAAAGAAGATAATGGCGTTTTGATTCTTTATGCAGTCAATGGTGGCGATCGGAATGTCCGAATTGAAGTCGGTTATGGTTTAGAAGATGTGATCACCGATAGTATTTCCGGAAACATTCTACAGCATGCCAAGGAGGATTTGAAATCAAGTGATGATGCTTCGATTAACAAAGGACTGCAGTATACATTTAATGCCGTCACTACTTTGATTGATAAACACTACGATTATCCTGCTGATAAAAATGCGTTATCAGATGATGAGATAGAGCAAGTCTCCTCAGATGACAGTTCTGATGGAGAAGGCATTTTCAGTATTTTCTTTGTTCTTCTCATTGTCCTTCCTTTAATGCTATTTGGAGGTCGTGGTGGTCGCGGCGGACGCGGAAGTGGTCCATGGTATTGGGGCGGTGGCGGTTTTGGCGGCGGCTCTTCAAGTGGAGGCGGAGGCTTCGGCGGTGGAGGTGGCTTCTCTGGAGGAGGCGGTTCTTCCGGCGGTGGCGGCGCTAGTATTTAGAAACTGAAACGTTCCTTTATTTTATCTAAATAAATCAAGAAAAGAGCAAACCTTAGTTGGTTTGCTCTTTTTCACACTAAAAATATACAATCATTATAAAACAAAAGTATAGACATTTAATAAATAAAGTGGTATATTATTTTTGTAATCGATTACAAATAGACTATAAAGGACTGATTAGTATGAATAGTTTTATGGATTCTCTTGGAGAAAAGATCATGCCGCTTGCCAATAAACTTGGACAAAACCGTTATCTCTCTGTTTTGAGAGATGCTTTTATGTTATCTTTCCCATTAACAATGTTCGGATCGATCATCGTTGTTATCAATAACTTACCTTTTTTCAGTGATGCTACAAAAGGAACCTTATCCTCTTTATTTGGTAACGGTCAAAATGCGACAATGAGTATTATGGCCGTCTTCGTTACATTTGGTATTGGCTATTATTTGTCTAAATCATATGATGTTGAAGGAATTTTTGGTGGAGCCGTCTCATTCGCTAGTTTTCTGCTTTTAACGCCTTTCATGATGACGCTTGAAGATGGTACTGAAGTTTCTGGTGTCTTATCTTTAGACCGTTTAGGTGCTAAAGGGATGTTTATCGGTATGATTGCAGCTTTTCTTGCTGGTGAAATTTATTGTAGAGTAACCAAAAAAGGCTGGCAAATCAAGATGCCTGATGGTGTGCCACCTGCTGTGGCTAAATCATTTGCTGCCTTGATTCCTGCTATTTTAACGCTATCTGTTTTTCTATTTATCAACGCAATCGTGACCGGTTTATTTAACACCAACCTTCATGATGTTATTTATGAAATAATTCAAAAACCTTTAGTCGGCTTAGGTAGTAGTTTACCGGCGACTTTGATTGCTTTATTTTTTGTACAATTCTTATGGTTCTTTGGTTTACACGGTCAAATCATCGTCAATTCTGTGATGGACCCGATTTGGAACACCTTGATGTTAGAAAATTTAGATGCCTACAAAGCAGGTGAAAAATTACCGCACATCATAACAAAACCTTTTATGGAAACATTCACTGTTGGACTTGGTGGCTCTGGCATGACCTTAGCGGTTATTTTGATCATGGCTTTTGTCATGAAGAAAAAACAGTACCGAGATATCGGACGTTTAAGTTTAGCACCTGGAATTTTCAATGTAAATGAACCCGTTATTTTTGGGTTACCGATCGTTTTAAATGCGACTATTCTAATTCCTTGGGTATTAGCTCCACTGGTTGTTACAGTGCTTAATTATCTTGTAATGGCAGCCGGCATTGTTCCACCTCCAACTGGTGTATCCGTTCCGTGGACTGTTCCGATTTTCTTTAGCGGCATGTTAGCTACAAACTCAATCTTAGGTGGTCTCTTGCAGCTTGTTGATTTACTGATTGTCGGTCTACTTTGGTTTCCGTTCCTACGTTTATTAGATAAAGAAAAAGAAAGTGCGATTTAATCGTGCTTTCTTTTTCTTTAATTGTCTATACATTCATAATCAGTTACAATACAGAAGAGGAGGTTGTAACGATATGAAGCCAAAATATGAAGAAATCGCAGATACCTTGCGTGATCGAATAAAAAATAATATTTACAAAACAGATACTCTGATCCCTAATCAAACAGACTTAGTAAAAGAATTCAACGTAAGTCGAATGACAGTCAAAAAAGCAATCGGTATTTTAGTTATGGAAGGTCTTTTATATTCTCAACGAGGTTCTGGCACCAAAGTATTGAACCGCTCTTTTTGGGATAAAGATACTTCACCAGCCAATGAATATGATGGTTTGAGCAAACAAATGCATGACCGCCATAAAAAGTTGAAAAGCCAAGTTATTTTATTCGAAGTTGAATTTCCTTCAACAGAGGTCCAAGAACGTTTAGCCATTTCTAAAGAACAGCCCGTCTATAAGATCATTCGTCTTAGAATTCTTGAAGATGAGCCGTTTATTTTGGAACATACGTATATGCCTTGTGATTTAGTTCCTGGCCTTACAACAGATATCTTGAAAAATTCTATTTATACGTATATTAAAGAACAGTTATCGCTCGATTTTGCAGGTGCTTATCGAAATATTCAAGCTGATAAATCTGATGAATACGATCAACAATATCTCAAGTGTAAAAAAGATGATCCCGTTCTTGAAGTGCAGCAAGTAGTCTACTCAAAAAATGGACGTCCTATTGAGTTTTCATGTAGTCAAAATCGTTATGATCAAAGAAGTTAGGTTCTACGTCAAATTGTGTTGGTAAGCCA